>NZ_JAMYPT010000006.1:0-338451 GCF_040320505.1 Mesorhizobium sp. M0678
CCTACGCTGACCCCTCAATATATTTTTATGTATACCCGGGGCTGCCCGCCGGCCGCCTACGCCCCCCACCGGTGGGGCGGCGGTTATCCCCGCCCGCACCTTTTTGTCCGAGCATCGGATTGCCAAAACCGCTTTGGACTTGGGTCAGCTGGAAATAACCGGAGACGATCATGTCGCGCATCGGAATCCACTCATTCGTCTGGTCGGCGAGCTCGGCGCAGGGCGACCTCGAGCGGACGCTGGCCAACACCAGGGAAGCCGGCTTCGACCTGATCGAATTCTCCTATCTCGACCCCGCCAATGTCGACATTGACGGCTTGGCCAAGCGGATCGCCGATCTCGGCCTCGGCGTTGCGATCAGCATTGGACTGCCGGCCGACGGCGATATTTCGAGCGCCGACAAAACGATTGCCGCGCACGGCGTCGAAATCCTGGAACGTACGATCGCGCTGACCCGCGATCTCGGCGGCCAGAAGGTTGCGGGCATACTCAGCACCAGCCACGGCTTGCAGAGCGAGGCGCCGACGCGTGACCAGTGGAACCGCAGCGCCGGCACGCTGGCCGAGGTGGCGGACACGGCAAAATCAGCCGGCGTCACCCTCAACCTCGAAATCGTCAACCGCTTCGAAAGCAATCTGCTCAACACCGCCGCGCAAGGCATGGCCTTCATCGCGGACAGCGGCTCCGACAACATCTTCCTGCATCTCGACAGCTTCCATATGAACATCGAGGAGGCCGATGTCGGCCTGGCCATTCGCAATGCGGTCGGGAAGATCGGCTATGTCCATATCGGCGAGAGCCATCGCGGCTTCCTCGGCACCGGCAATATCGATTTTGCCGCGATATTCGACGCGCTGACCGCCATCGGCTACAGCGACGACCTCAGCTTCGAATCTTTCTCGTCGGAAATCGTCGACGAGAACCTGTCGCGGAAAACCGCGATCTGGCGCAATCTGTGGACCGACAATATGGAGCTGGCCAAGCATGCGCGCCGCTTCATTGCGCTGGGACTGGAGACGGCGCGACGCAAGGCCGAGCTTGTTTCCGCAACGCACCGGCCCTGAGCCCTCGCAGTTCCGAAATCGATCTGGTTAGGCCAGAGGCGCTATATTAGCCGGCAAAACGCGGCCCAAGTTCCTCGATGCGGCGGATCATCGCCTGGAAATCCTCCAAAATGCGCTGGTGCAAGTGAACCGCCAGTTCCGGGTATTCCTCGAGGATGCGGCGGAACATCTTGCGGCTGAGCCGCAGCACTTCCGAATCGATTTCGGCGGAGGCGCTGGTCAGCCGGTTGGTGTCGGCGATCAGCGCCAGTTCGCTGAGTATGGTGCCGGGGCCGGCGGTGCCGATCGGGATGCGCTCGCCGTCGTGCTCGCGGTAGAGGACGATGCGGCCGCTGACCACGATGTAGGCCGAATCAGCCTCGTCGTCCTCGCGGTAAAGCTTGTGGTCGGCTTTCAACATGGTGGTTTCGGCGCCGAAGGCGAGCAGACGCAGCTGTTCCTGCGTAAAGCCCTCGAAGAGCCTCACGGTGGACAGGATGCGGATGTCGTCATCCAGCGCCATCTAGCTATGTCCCCGAACCGTCAGTCCGACTCCTCCCCTACGAGGCCGATCCAAAACCACCTCCAGCCTCAGGACCGTACCCGAAAAGCGCCCCGCCCGGATCGCTTATTTGAATAATGAAATGTTTAAGGAACCAGCTTGTAGCCGCCGCTTTCTGTCACGAGAATTTCCGCGTTGGAAGGATCGCGCTCGATCTTCTGGCGCAGCCGGTAGACGTGAGTTTCGAGCGTATGCGTGGTGACGCCGGAATTGTAGCCCCAGACTTCCTCCAGCAGCACGTCGCGGGTCACCACCTTCTGGTCGGCACGGTAGAGATATTTGATGATCGAGGCTTCCTTTTCGGTCAACCGCACCTTGGCGCCGCGCGGGTCGATCAGAAGCTTCTGGCTGGGCTTGAACGTGTAGGGGCCGACCGAGAAAGTGGCGTCCTCGCTCTGTTCGTGCTGGCGCAACTGCGCGCGGATGCGGGCCAGCAGCACGGCAAAACGGAACGGCTTCGTCACATAGTCGTTGGCGCCGGCCTCGAGGCCAAGGATGGTGTCGGAATCGGTATCATGGCCGGTCAGCATGATGATCGGCGCCTTGTAGCCGCCCTTGCGCAATATCTTTACCGCCTCGCGGCCATCCATGTCGGGCAGGCCGACATCCATGATGAGCAGGTCGATGAGCCCGCCACGCGCCGTGGCGACGCCTTTGGCGGCGGTCGCTTCCTGCAGGACATCGAATTCCTCATAAAGCGACAATTGCTCGACAAGGGTGCCGCGCAGGTCGTCATCGTCGTCGACGATCAGAATGGTGCGTGAAGTCATGGATCAATCCGTTGTTTTGAAAAGAGATTTCAGTTGACCGCTGCCTGTTTATGCGGAAGCTGACCGGCACAACAGCCGTTCACAGTGATTTGTTCCGTGGCACGATCATACAAGAAAAAACACGATCGCAATGCAGTCGGCGCAATTTTGCCGAAAGGGCTCACCGTGCTCACCGTGCGCGCGCGCCCCGGCCAACCCAGCCAGGGCTTTCTGCAGGCCGGCAAACTCGTGTTTCCATGTGCGCTGGGGCATGGCGGCATCTCGGCCGGCAAGCGCGAGGGCGACGGCGCCACGCCGCTTGCCTCGATGCGGATATTGTCGGGATATTTTCGCGGCGACCGTTTTGCCGGCGGCCGCCGGACGCGGCTGGCGATGATGCCGATCGGCCGCGACCTCGGCTGGTGCGAAGTGCCTGGGGACCGCAACTACAACCGCCCGGTCAAAATCCCCTATGGCGCCAGCCATGAGCGGATGCTGCGCACCGACGATCTCTATGACGCCTGCCTGGTGCTGGACTGGAACATTGTGCCGCGCCGGCGCGGGCGCGGCAGCGCCATCTTCTTCCACCTGGCGCGCCCCGGCTTCGCGCCGACGCAAGGCTGCGTCGCGGTAACGGCCCGCACCATGGCACGGCTGCTGCCGCTGCTGTCGGAGCGGACGGTGGTAAGGGTGGTGAGGTAGTGAATAGTGAATAGTGAATAGTGAATAGTGAATGGTGAGTGGTGAGAAGCGATCGATAGGGACATGTGCAGGCGCACCGCCTAGCTTCCCATTCACCATTCACCATTCACTACTGCCCTATCCGCTTCCTCGGCCTCTGCCACCCTATGTCGAGAAGGCCGAGCCGGCCGAGTTCGCGGTCCATGGCGCGTGCGATGTCCTTGCGTTCGCCGCCGATGTCGCGCAGCTGGCGATCGGAGAGATCCTCGACATTCTCGCAGGGGAGATTGACGGCGATTTTTGCATGGCGAAACCAGTCAAGCACGGCGCGCAGCCAGGCCGGGCGGAGGGTTACCGAGCGCAAGGCGATGTCAGACATGGTGCAATCCGCTTCTCCGGACATCAAATCCGGTTTGATGTTTCTTCGATGCTCAGAGCATGGCGGATTGAAATTCAAACGGGAAACGAGTAGTTTTTTCTACATCTTCAAGTTTTGTTTGATGATTGGAATGCTCGACCGAACCCTCCTCGTCTGGCACTGATGGCGCGCCTGCTGCCTGGAACCCGTGCGCTGCGGACGCTGGAGGCAGCGGCGCGGCACCTCAATTTCACCCGCGCCGCCGACGAGCTCGGCCTGACGCCGGCAGCGGTCAGCCATCAGATCAAGGAAATCGAGGATCAGCTCGGCATCGTGCTGTTCACACGCACCAGCCGCACGATCCGGCTGACCGAGGCTGGCGCGGTGCTGTTCGAAGCTTCGACCGATGCGCTCGACCTGCTTGGCCGGGCCGTCTAACGGGCGCAGAAGACGGCGCGCGGATCGGCGCTGCTGAAGGTCACCCTCGATGCGCAATTCGCGACGAAGTGGCTGATGCGGCGCGTCGACGATTTTCGCAAGCAGCATCCGGCAATCGAGCTGCGTTTCGACATCAGTTACGAGGTGCGCGACTTCGATCGCGACGACGTCGATCTCGGCATCCGTTTCGGCACCGGCAAATATCCGGGGCTTCGCTCGCACCGGCTGTTCGAAAACGTCATCATCCCCGTCTGCAGCCCGGCCTTGCTGCGGGCGGGGCCGCGGCTGAAAGAGCCGCGCGACCTGTTTCATCATACGCTGGCCCATATCGAGTGGTCGCGCCAGGGCGTCACCTGGCCCAACTGGAGCATGTGGATGGCGGCGGCGGGCGTCGACGATTTCGACGGCAGCCGGACCATCGTGTTCGGCAACTCGACCGATGCCGTCCAGGCCGCGCTCGACGGCAACGCGGTCGCGCTCGCCGATTTCGCCATGGTGGCAAACGACCTGTCCGAAGGCAGGCTGATCCGACCGTTCGAACTCGGCATCAAGGTGGCGCCTGAATTCGCCTATTTCCTGGTCTATCCGGAGACCGCGGCGAATGATCCGCGCATCGTCGCCTTTCGCGATTGGCTTCTCGAGGAAATCGCCAAGACGCCGAGCTGACGGTCAGCCCGCCGCCGCGCCGAACCAGCCGATCACCGCGCCGATGAGAAGCAGCACGCCGAGCCAGTGACCAACATCGATGAGCGTCAGATCCCAGCCGAAACCTTCGTAGCGATGGTTGACCGAAAGCGTGGTGGCGACGAACCCCAGCCAGAGAACGAAGCCGAAGATCACCCCGGCAAGCAGGCTCGGCTCGCCGCCGGTTACGGCGCCGATGATCAGCGACATGACCAGCGCCATGACGAGCTCCGCGATGAAGGAGACGACGAAGGGTAGCATCGATTTACTCATCGTCGCCGGATCAAGCTTGGCGGCCTTCAGCCACGGCTTGCTCAAGCCCATGTACCAGGCCGCGCCGAACAGCCACGCCACGACGGCAGCAACGATTACCGCCAGCCAATTGATTGCTGAAAAATCCATGGTTCCCTCCGGTCGATTGCGCGATGGAACGCCTGTTCGGCGATGCCGTCAAGCAAGGCGCCAGACGGTGGTGCGCTTGACCTCGGCGTCCTCCAGCGCCCGGGTCACCGCCACTTCATAGACGGCAAGCGGCTCCAGCCCGGTCTTCGGCAGATAGGAACGGCCGGGATCGCCGACGAGAATGTCGCCGCCGCGCGCCTTCAGCGCGACGAACCACGGCATCAGCCTGTCGGCGAAAGTTTTGTCGTAGAAGACGTCGCCGGCCAGCACCAAGTCCCAGCCGGCATCGCTGCCGATGCAGTCGCCGATGAGGAATTTTATCTCGGTCCCATTTGCCTCGGCATTGAGGCGGATCGCGGTCGCGCAGAATGGGTCGATATCGGCGGCGATCACCTCGGCAGCTCCGGCCTTCACCGCGGCAATGGCGACAAGGCCGGAGCCGGAGGCGAAGTCCAGCACGCGCTTGCCGCGCACCGCCGCCGGATTGTCGAGGATGTAGCGGGCAAGGCCTTGGCCGCCGGCCCAGGCAAAAGCCCAGAAGGGCGGCGGCAGGCCGATTTCGGTCAGCTCGTCCTCGGTCCGCTGCCATAGTTCATGTGCCTCGTCGGCCAGGTGCAGGCGGATCTCCGGCACATGCGGCGGCGCCATCAGCGCCGTGTTGTCGAGGATGAATTTCCTGGCGCTGTCCGGCGTCAGCGCCGTCATGGCGCCGGCGTCAGGCCGCCCATGCGGCAAACCTCTTGCCATTCGGCCGGCGTCACCGGCTGCACAGACAGCCGCCCGAGCCGCACCAGCGCCATGTCGGCCAGCTTTGGATTGGCCTTGGCTTGCTCCAGCGTCACCGGCTTCGGCATGGCCTTGAAGGCGCGGATGTCGACGCACTCCCAGCGGGGATCGTCGGTGGTGCTGTCCTGATGGGCCAGAGCGCAGACTTCGGCGATGCCGACGATGTCCAGCCCGTCATTGGAATGGTAGAAGAAGCCGAGATCGCCGATCTGCATCGCCTTCATGTTGTTGCGCGCCGCATAATTGCGCACGCCGTCCCATTGCGTGCCGGCCTTGCCCTTGGCCTTGAGGTCCTCGAAGGAGAAGACCGAAGGTTCGGATTTGAACAGCCAGTAGTTCATTGTGTTGCTCCTCCTCAGGGTGCCGCCGCGACTAAAAGCGCGTCGCGTTCGACCGGCCTCATGCGACGCGCTTTAGGTTCTTGTTGTATGCATGTCGTTATCACAAAACCGCTGCACACTTTTGCGCGACATGCATCAGATATCCGCCGGCTTGTTGAAGCTCCAGTTCCACTGCCGGATTTCGACGCTTTCGAACAGCCCTGCCTTGGTATAGGGATCGGACGCCGACAGGGCTCTTGCCGCAGCCAGATCGGGCGCCTCGACAACGGCGAGAGCGCCGTTCGGCTTGCCGTCGGCGTCGAGGAACGGGCCGGCGAAGGCCAATTTCTTGTCGCCGTTCAGCCCTTCCAGGAAGGCAAGGTGCTTGGGCCGCGTATCGAGCCGCACCTGCAGCCTTCCTGGCTTGTCCTTGCAAATCAACGCAAACAGCATCTTTCCATCTCCGCAATCGTTCGCGATTACATGTCGGTTTCGGTCTTGAGTGGCCTTGTCATCAACGCCGACACAGCCTGGTCTATGGTTATGGTGCCGTCCAGTATGGCGGCGACGGCGGCGATGATCGGCGCGTCGATCCGGCGCTCGCCGGCGATGCGGGCGGCGATTGCCGCCGTCGGCACGCCTTCGGCCAAAGGCAGGCCGGCAAGCGGCTTGCCTTGCCCCAGCGCCAGCCCATAGGCGAAATTGCGCGACTGCGCGGACGAGCAGGTGAGCAGCAGGTCGCCGAGGCCGGAAAGCCCCATCAGCGTCTCCGGCTTGGCGCCAAAGGCGGCGCCGATGCGGCGCAATTCGACGAAGCCGCGCGTCACCATCGCCGCCTGGGCGCTGGCACCGAGCCCGGCGCCGGTGACGGCACCCGCGGCAATGGCAAAGACGTTCTTCAGCGCGCCGCCGATCTCGACGCCGATTAGATCGTCGCTCGAATAACAGCGCAGATTTTCCGCCGAAAAGCGGGCGGCAAGGTCGGTGGCCAGAGCCTCGTCGCGGGCGGCGACCACGACGGCCGTCGGCAGGCCCCTGGCGACGTCGGTGGCAAAGCTTGGGCCGGACAAAGCGGCGACCGGATTTGCCGGCAGTATTTCCTCGGTGATGGACGATAGCAGCGCGCCGGTGTCGCGCTCGATGCCCTTGGCGCAGAGGACCAGCGGGATGCCTTTCGGCATATGGCTGGACGCGGCCGTCAGCATAATCCGCAACGATTGCGCCGGCGCTACCGCCAGAACGCAGTCGGCACCGTCGAGCGCCGCCTCGATGTCGCTCGTCGCCACGATGCCGGGATCGAGCGCGATGCCCGGCAGATAGCGCGGATTTTCGCCACGGTCGACCGCCGCGACGGTCTCCGGGTCGCGCGCGTAGAGGCGGACGAAATGACCGGCGCGCAGCGTGGCCAGCGCCAGCGCCGTGCCCCAGGCGCCGCCGCCGAGCACGGCGACGCGCCAGCCGCTTGGCGCCTTGTGCCCGCTGCCGGTCATGCCTTGGCCCCACGCCGGCCCGAGCCGACCATCGGGGCCGAGACGCTGTCCAGCGGCCAGCGCGAGCGCGGCACGAAATCGGCGGCGTTTTCACCTGATATGCCGGCGCGCAAGCGCTCGATGCCGGCCCAGGCGATCATCGCCGCATTGTCGGTGCAGAGGTTGAGCGGCGGCGCGACGAAGCTGAACCCGGCCTGCTCGCACAGGCCCTGCAATGTCGCCTTGATGGTCCGATTGGCGGCCACGCCGCCGGCGACAACCAATGCAGGCTCGGCCTTGTCCGGGAATTGCTGACGGAACCGGGTCAGCGCCCGCGCAACACGGTCGCCCAGCGCATCCGCCACCGCCGCCTGGAACGAGGCGCAGATATCGGCAACATCCTGGTCGCTCAGCGGGGCGATCGCGGTGGCTGCCTGGCGGACCGCGGTCTTGAGGCCGGAGAAGGAAAAATCGGGCTGCACCGAGCCCTTCATCGGGCGCGGAAAGGCAAAACGGGCCGCATCGCCATTTGCCGCCGCCTTCTCGACATTCGGTCCGCCCGGATAGGGCAGGCCGAGCATCTTGGCCGTCTTGTCGAAGGCCTCGCCAAGCGCGTCATCGATCGTCGTCGCCCAGCGCTGGTAGTCGCCGACGCCGCGTACGGCGACGATCTGGGTATGGCCGCCGGAGACCAGCAGCAAGAGGTAGGGAAAGTCGAGCCCATCGGTCAATCTGGCCGTCAGCGCGTGGCCTTCGAGATGGTTGATGGCGATCAGCGGTTTTTTGGCTGCCGCGGCGATTGCTTTTGCCGTCATCAGGCCGACGATCAGCCCGCCGACAAGACCGGGACCGGCGGTGGCGGCAATCGCATCGATGTCGGCGAGGTCGACGCCGGAATCGGCGAGCGCTGCCTCGATGATGCCGTCGAGCGCCTCGACATGGGCGCGCGCGGCGATCTCCGGCACGACGCCGCCGAAAGCAGCATGCTCCTCGATCTGGCTGAGCACGATGTTCGACAGGATTTGCGGCGTGCTGCGACCGTCCAGCGTCACCACGCTGGCGGCGGTCTCGTCGCAACTCGTCTCGATGCCCAGAACGCGGATCAATTCGTCGCTGTCCAAAAATCGTACAGATTGTACTGTCGGCCTTTCCCCGATAGGAGAAAACCCGAAAACCTGCCGGGGGTTATCACGGACGGCGCGTCATGCAAACAACCTTGAAAATCGGAACACGCGGCAGCCCGCTGGCGCTGGCGCAGGCGCATGAAACGCAGGCGCGACTGATGGCGGCGCATGGCATGCCGGCGGAAGCTTTCGAGGTGGTCGTCATCTCGACCAGCGGCGACCGCATCCAGGACCGACCGCTGTCGGAAGCCGGCGGCAAGGGCCTGTTCACCAAGGAGATCGAGGAGGCGCTGCTGGCGCGCCGCATCGACATCGCCGTGCATTCGTCGAAGGACATGCCGACGCTGTTGCCCGAGGGGCTGGAACTGTCCGCGTTCCTGCCGCGCGAGGACGCGCGCGATGCCTTCATCGGCAAGGCGGCGCGAACGATTGCCGGCCTGCCGCAAGGCGCCAGGATCGGTTCGTCGTCGCTGCGGCGCCAGGCGCTGATCCGGCGGATGCGGCCGGACGTCGAAGTGGTGATGTTTCGCGGCAATGTGCAGACGCGGCTGCGCAAGCTCGACGACGGCATCGCCGACGGCACCATCCTCGCCTATGCCGGGCTGAAGCGGCTCGGGCTCGAAGACGTCGTCACCGACCTGATGCCGCTCGAGGTCTTTCCGCCGGCGCCGGGGCAAGGCGCGATCTGCATCGAAAGCCGCATCGGAGACCGCGACGTGGAACAGATGCTGGCAGCGATCCACGACGGGCCGACCGGCGAGGCGCTGGCCTGCGAGCGCGCCTTCCTGGCGGCGCTCGACGGGTCCTGCCGCACGCCGATCGCCGGACATGCGACGATATCGGGCGGAACGGTTTCCTTTGCCGGGCTGATCATCTCGCCCGATGGCACGCAGTCGCATGAAGTCAGGCTGCAAGGGCCGGCGCAGGAGGCGGCGCGCATTGGCGCGGAAGCCGCGGCGACCGTTCGGGCCAAGGCCGGCGAAACATTCTTCGATGGCTGGACCTGACATGCTCCGCGTCCTTGTGACGAGGCCCGAACCAGGCGCGTCGCGCACGGGGCGCCGGCTTGCGGATGCCGGCTTTCAGCCGATCCTGCTGCCATTGACCGGAACCGTGGCGCTGCCGGTCGATGCCGGCGCGCTCGCTGACGCCGCGGCGGTCGCGGTCACCAGCGCCAATGCCGTTCGCCATGCGCCGAAAGAGGTCATCGCGGCGTTCGCCGGCTTGCCGTGCCACGCCGTCGGCAGGATGACGGCGGAAGCCGCCCGCGCTGCCGGGTTTCTGTCGGTCAGCGAAGGCCCGGGCAATGCCGAGGCGCTGGCCGATGCGCTTGCTGGCGGTTACGCGGGGCAGACGATCGTCTATCTCTGCGGGCGGGTGCGATTTCCCGGCTTCGAGGAAGGGCTGTTGGCGTCGGGCGTTCAGGTCCGCGCCGTCGAGACCTACGACACCGTTGTCCTGGATTACTCCGATGAGGCCGTTCTTGCGCGCCTGTCCGCCCGGCCGGTCGAGGCGGTGCTGCTCTATTCGGCCAAGGCGGCCACCGCTATGCAGGCCCTGGCTAGCCGGCCGGTGCTGCGCGGTGTTTTTGAAAAAACGCGCTTTTTCGGATTATCGGGGCGCATCGCCGCGGCCTTGGGCGATGTCGCCGAGATCCGGATTGCGCCTGAGCCCAGCGAGGACGCGCTGCTGGGACTTTTGCAGGCGTCGCGCTGACCGGCATCCGCCGCTGCTCTGTGCCAGCTTGTTCCAAAGGTTGGCGCCGCCCCTCACCTGCCTGCCGGCATCGTCTCCCCGTATAGTGACGGGGAGAGGGTGCCTTCGCCGAGGATTTCGCCAACCTCCAGCGTTGCAGAAGAAGCGTCTGGACTCGTGAGAGCCCTTCTCCCCGTCACTATACGGGGAGAAGTGCCCGGCAGGGTGATGAGGGGCAGTGCCAACGTGGATGACTGCGCTCGGGCACATTTTGTTCTTGCTTTGTGCCGGCAGCTATGCTACTAATCTAGTTATGGTGCTAATTGGCTCCAACGACCCGCCCGCCGAGGCGGGTTTTTTGTGTGCCGAGCATGGGCCTTGGCTTGAAACGTGGATTCGGCCCTGCGGCGTTTTGCCAAAACTGAACTCCAGGCCGTGGCGTCATCACGCCGCCCCTTTTCACCGCTTGGTGATGTGCTAGACCCTTCAAACCATCCCGAAGCGAATTTTGCGGAGCCCGAGCATGGTCAAGACGCCGAAGATGCGGCATTCCAAGAGCCGCCGTGAGCCGGTGACCATCGAGCTTGAGCCTGGCGCCGTCTCGCGAGTCGCCGACGAACAGGATGCCGTGACCTCGCAGACCGACGAGGCGCGGGCCGAGGAAGCGGCGAACGCCTCGCAGCCGGAGCCACCTGAAGAGCCGGTGCATGCGGACCAGACCGATCTCGAGCCATGGGAACATGCCGACGCAGCCGCGCCGGCCGGCACGCAAGAGCCGGCGGATGCCGGCGTCGATTCTGCCAGGGAAGCGGAAACCCCTTATCCCGCCGGTTCGGATGCGCCGGCCGGGCGCTCCACGGTTTCCGACTACAGTTTCGAAGATGCATCCAGCGGAACCGGGGCCAACGAACCGGGGATCCCAGGTTCCGGCGAGAAGACAGCTGAGACGAGGGACGACCATATGGCAGCGCAGCCGAAGCGAAGCGGCATCAACGGCATCGCCGCCGGTATTATCGGCGGCGTCATCGCCCTCGCCGCGGCCGGCGGGCTGCAATTTGCCGGCCTGCTCGGTGCGCCGGGGTCGGGCGGCGTGTCGCTCGACGCGGTCAATGGTGAGATCGTTTCGCTGAAACGCGAGGTCGCGGACCTCAGACAGGCCGGCGCCAACAATGACGCATCGGCCAAGGTGGACGGGCTGTCGTCGGCGCTGGATCAGGTAAGGGCGGACGTTGCGACGTTGAAGTCGGCCGTCGAGCAAGGCGGTGCCGGCGGCAATGCCGGCCTGGCAGCACTTGGCGACAAGGTAAGGCAGATCGAGACGGCGGTTGCGGCCCTCGGCAAGGCCGGCGGTACGGCGCCGGTCGATCTCGGCCCGCTCAACGAAAGGCTGGCCGCGCTCGATGCGCTGGTGAAATCGGCCGGCGAGACGACAAAGGCGCAGGACAGCCGGCTTGCGGCCCTGGAACAGTCGGTTTCACAGATCTCGGGCAAGGTCGATGCACAGGCTTCGCAGCCGAAGATCGCACTGGCCATTGCCGCTTCGGCGCTCAAGGCAGCGCTCGACCGTGGTGCACCGTTCGGCGCCGAGCTCGAAACCTTTGCCGCGATCTCACCCGATGCGCCCGAGATCGCGACGTTGCGCACCTATGCCGAAAAGGGCGTCCCGATGCGCTCCGAGATCGCCGCCGAAGCGGACGGCGCCGCCAACGCGATGGTCGCTGCCGCGACGCCCATCGACCAGAATGCCGGCATCCTGCAGAAGCTGCTGTCCAGCGCCGAATCGCTGGTCAAGGTCAGGCCGATCGGCGCCGTCGAAGGCACCGGCGTTCCGGAAACCGTCGCGCGCATGGAGGTCGCGGTCAACCAGGGCGACTACGCCAAGGCGCTCAGCGAATACGAAACCCTGCCTGAGGCGGCCAAGGCCGCCGGCGCCGACTTTGCCGGCAAGCTGAAAGCGCGGATGGAGGTCGAGACGCAGATCGATTCGCTCATCGCCGGCGCGATGAAGGCGTGAGGAACCCAATGATCCGCATCCTCGCCTTCCTTGCCGTCGTCTTTGCGCTCGGGCTCGGCTTCGCCTGGCTGGCCGACCGGCCGGGCGAAATGCTCGTCACCTTCAACGGCTATCAATACCAGGTCAGCCTGATGGTCGCGGCGGTGGCGGTCGTTGCCGTGGTTGCCGCGGTGATGATCGTCTGGTGGCTGGTCAAGGCGCTGTGGAACAGCCCCTATACGATCTCGCGCTATTTCCGCGTGCGTCGCCGCGACCGCGGCTACCAGGCGCTGTCGACCGGGATGATCGCCGCCGGCGCCGGTGACGGCGCGCTCGCCCGCAAGAAGACCAAGGAAGCGGCAAAGCTGATCCGCTCCGATCAGGAGCCACTGATCCAGCTGCTCGACGCGCAGGCCTCGCTGCTCGAAGGCGACCATGAAGGCGCCCGCGAAAAGTTCGAGACCATGCTCGATGATCCCGAAATGCGGCTGCTCGGCCTGCGCGGACTTTATCTCGAGGCCGAGCGGCTCGGCGACCGCAACGCAGCCCGCCACTATGCCGGCCGTGCCGCGGCGGTGGCGCCGCAACTGGCCTGGGCGGCCGAATCGACGCTGGAAGACCTGACCGGACGCGGCGACTGGGATGGCGCGCTGAAACTGGTCGACGCCCAGAAGTCGACCCGGCAGATCGAGCGTGACGCCGCCAACCGGCGCCGCGCCGTGCTGCTGACCGCCAAGGCGCAGGCGCTGATCGACAGCGATGCCAATGCCGCAAGGGCGGCGGCGCTCGAAGCCAACCGGCTGCGGCCGGATTTTGCACCGGCGGCGGTCGTCGCGGCGAAATTGCTGTTTAGGCAGAACGACGTGCGCAAAGGCTCGAAAATCCTCGAGGCGGCGTGGAAGGCCGAGCCCCATCCGGAGATCGCCGAGCTCTACAGCCATGCCAGGCCGGGCGATGCCGTGCTCGACCGGCTGAACCGGGCAAAGAAGCTGCAGGAGCTGAAGAAGAACCATGCCGAGTCCTCGCTTGCCGTGGCGCGCGCCGCGCTAGATGCGCAGGAGTTTTCAACCGCCCGCCGGGAGGCTGAAGCCGCCATCCGCATCGATCGCCGCGAAGGCGCTTATCTGCTGCTGGCCGATATCGAGGAGGCCGAAACCGCCGACCAGGGCAAGGTGCGGCAGTTGCTGTCGAAAGCGGTGAGAGCGCCGCGCGACCCGGCTTGGGTCGCCGACGGCGTCGTCTCCGAGCGCTGGGCTCCGATATCGCCGATCACCGGCAGGCTCGACGCATTCGAATGGCGGGCGCCGATGGAGCGGCTCGGACAGTTGATCGACGGTCATGAGGATACGCCGGAGGCGCCGGTGCCGGCCATCGCGGCTCCAGCCAGGCCGGTACAGGAAAGAGCCGGGACGATCGAGCACACGGCGGAGACACCGGGCACAGCGACCGAGGAGAAGACGGACGACCGTGCCGGCGAGGATCATGTGACACCAATCACCGCGGCGGCGTTTGCCCAAGTGCCGGAAGATGCCGAGGCCGTCGAGCCGGCGCAGGAGCTGACGCGGCTGCCCGACGACCCCGGCGTCGATCCAGACGACGCGGCGGATAAATCGACGCGCCGGTTTCGTTTGTTCTGATCAGGGTCAAGTGGACCCGGGCTTATTGGGAATGATTTGATGTTCGAACGCGTTTTGTCGTTTCTAAGGGATCTGCCGTCCGGTGGTGGCGCCAGCCCCAGCGCCGACGATCCGCGCATTGCCGCGTCCGCCCTGCTTTTCCACGTGATGAACGCCGACGGGGTGCGACAGGATACCGAATGGGAACGGTTCAAGAAGGTGCTGGCTGAAAGCTACTCGATCAGCGGCGACGAACTCGACGCATTGGCGGCTGCCGGCGAGCGGGCCGACAATGAGGCGATCGACCTCTACGCTTTCACCAGCGTGCTCAAGCGCCATCTCGACGCCGAGGCGCGAAAGGCCTTCATCGGCCTGATGTGGGAGATCGTCTATGCCGATGGCGAGCTGCACGAGCTCGAGGACAATACCGTGTGGCGGGTCGCCGAGCTGATCGGCGTCGAACGTCGCGACCGTGTCGAGGCGCGCCTCAAGGCGGCCGCCGCGGCTCCTGGTGCCGCCGGAACCTCAAGCGACGAATAGACAGGATCCCGCCTTCCAATGCCGCCCAAGCCAAGTCCGAGACCAAAGATCCTGATCGTGCTGCATCAGGAGCATTCGAGCCCCGGACGGGTCGGCCATATGCTTATCGAGGAAGGCTTCGACCTCGACATCCGCCGACCGCCGCTCGGCGAGGCCTTGCCGCAGACGCTGGATGGCCATGCCGGCGCCGTGGTGTTCGGCGGGCCGATGAGCGCCAATGACGGCGACGAGTTCGTCCGCCGCGAGACCGACTGGCTCAAAATTCCGCTCAACGAGAACCGGCCGCTGCTTGGCATCTGCCTCGGCGCGCAAATGCTGGTCAAGCATCTTGGCGGCAGGGTCGAGGGCCATGGCGAGGGCCTCGTCGAAATCGGCTGGTATCCGCTGAAGGCGACCGAAGCGGGCAGCAGGCTGATGCATTGGCCGGAGATGGTCTATCAGTTCCATCGCGAAGGGTTTTCGCTGCCGAAGGACGCGACGCTTTTGGCGACGGCCGAAACCTATCCCAACCAGGCCTTCCGCTATGGCGACAATGCCTGGGGCATTCAGTTCCATGGCGAATTGACCCGGGCGATGATGCAGCGCTGGGTGGTGCGCGGCGCGCACCGCTTCGAACTGCCCGGCGCGCAGCCCGGCCGCGACCATCTCGGCGGCCGGCTGATCTGGGACATCCACCTCAAGCGCTGGCTCGGCGAGTTCCTGCCGATGATTTTCGGCAAGCCGGCGCTGCGGTAATCAGTTTCGCCCCCTGAGATGACGCACCTTGCGCAGCTGCGGGAACAGCACCGCCCATAGGCCGGCAACAGCGATCGCCCCGACACCCCCGACCACCACGGCCGGAACCGTGCCGATCAACGCCGCCATGGTACCGGCGCGGAATTCGCCGAGCTCATTGGAAGCGCCGACAAACACCTGGTTGACAGCGTTGACGCGGCCGCGAACGTCGTCCGGCGTCCACAGCTGGATCAGCGTCTCGCGGATATAGACGCTGAACATGTCGGTGGCGCCGAGCAGCGCAAGGGCCGCAATCGACAGCCAGGTGATGGTCGAGAGGCCGAACAGAACCGTGAACGCGCCGAACAGCGCGACGAAGCCGAGCATGACAAGGCCGGCATGGTTGCGGATCGGGTGTCCGGCCAGCCAGATGGCGACGCAGATGGCGCCGACGCCGGGCGCCGAGCGCAACAGGCCGAGCCCCCATGGGCCGAGTTCGAGGATATCGCGCGCGTAGACCGGCAGCAGCGCCGAGGCGCCGGACAGGAGCACCGCAAACAGATCGAGCGAAATCGCGCCGAGCACGATCTTTTCGCTCCAGATATAGCCGAAGCCGGCGAACAGGGTCTGTACCGTCGGCCTGTCGGTCCGGCTGCGCTGGGCAGGCTTAGGGATGGTGAAGATCAGCACGGCGGCAACCAGCATCAGCACGGCGGCGGTGGTGTACGCGGCTTCGGCTGAAAGCCCGTAGAGCAGGCCGCCGGCGACCGGCCCGACGATGGTTGCCGTCTGCCAGGCGGACGAGTTCCAGGCGATGGCGTTGGCGAAATCCTCGGGCGGCACCAGATTGGCGAACAGCGATGAGGAGGCCGGCCCGAAGAAGGCGCGCGCGATGCCGAACATGGCGAGCACGATGAAGACCGGCATCGGCCCGGAGAGGCCGCGTAGCGTCAGCAGCAGCAGGGCCAAGGCGCAGCCCGCCTCGACCAGCACCGCCAGCGCCATGATCAGCCGGCGCCCGAAACGATCGGCAACGTCGCCGGTGACCAGCACCAGCAGCAGCGAAGGCAGGAACTGAACGATGCCGACAAGGCCGAGGTCGAACGGGTCGCGGGTGAGATCGTAGATCTGCCAGCCGACGGCGACCGACACGATCTGGGTGGAGAATGTCGAGAGGAAGCGCGCCGCCCAGTAGCTCAGGAACGGCCGGTGGCGAAAGGCGGCATAGCGCTGGTCGGATGGTACTTGGGATTCTGTGGTCATGGAATAAGGCCCCGTGGCGGCGATGTCGGCCGGCGGGGCACTTCCACGATGGGCGCTGGTCCGGCCAAAAGAGCCTTTAGCGCAGTTCGGCCGGAGGCGCGCGCAAAAATCCGGCCTGGATCAACAATTTCGTCGTGGCAGATAACAAGCGCATGGCAAATTGCAAACCTTCGAGACTAGCCGAAACACCTCTCGCTTCGTCATCCCAGGGCGGAGCAAGGAGCGAAGCGACGCGGCGCAGACCCTGGGATCCATGCCGTTACCTCAGTCGAAGAATGCAGCGGTTCAGAACGGCACTTGTGTCGGCATTGGCGTCAGCTACCCTTCAACCATGACCGGCTATGTCTACATGACCGCGAGCCAGAAGCGCGGCACGATCTACATCGGCGTCACCAACGATCTCGGCCGCCGCATGCCGGAGCACAAGACCGGCCAAGGCTCGCGCTTCACCAGCCGCTACGGCGTGCAGCGCCTGGTCTGGTACGAGGAACATTTCGACATTCGTGACGCCATTCAGCGCGAGAAGTCGCTGAAGCGCTGGCCGCGGCAGTGGAAGATCGAGCTGATCGAGAAGACCAATCCAGAGTGGTTCGAGCTTTTTCGCGGGACGGGGTGGTAGCGTACGGTTCTGGTCCGCAGGCGCACTGCCGCGAGGTAACGGCATGGATCCCAGGGTCTGCGCCGCGTCGCTTCGCTCCTTGCTCCGCCCTGGGATGACGAAGTGGAGGGGTGTTCGGCCAATCTCGAAAGCTTGTAATTCGCCATCAATCGTCGTCCGATACACCGGACGAGCTGCCACTCTCCGACATCAGCGATTAGCCTTCAGCCATCCTTACCTTCGTCCTAGGGCGGAGCAAGGAGCGAAGCGACGCGGCGCAGACCCTAGGATGCTATGCCGTTAGCTTCGAGCGTCGCAGCTTCCGCTGAACACCAACAGACCGATCAGCAGAACGCGTTCAATGTGCATCCCGCTCGATCCAATGGTATCAAGCCGTCGCCTTGGCCTTCCTGCCCCGGCCCTTGACGGGCGCGGGCGGGGCGGCTTTGCGGCCGAGGCCGATCGCCTTGGCCAGTTGCGAACGCGAGGCCGCGTAGTTGGGGGCGACCATCGGGTAGTCCGACGGCAGGCCCCATTTGGCGCGATAGGCGTCGGGCGTCAGCCCGAAATGAACGCCGATATGGCGCTTCAAGGATTTGAACTTCTTGCCGTCCTCGAGACAGATGATGTAGTCCGGCGTCACCGATTTCTTGGGATTGACGGCGGGCGTCAGCGGCGCGGCGACCGGCACTGCCGGTTGCCCGAGCTCGCCTATGGCAGCGCTGACGCTGGCGATGAGGTCGCCGAGGCCGGAAGCCGGCAAGCGGTTCTTCTCGACATAGGCGGACACGATATGGGCGGTCAGCTCGAGCAGGTCGATATTTTTGCGAGCGTTGTTGCTGTCGTCGGTCAATCTATTTCTCCGTCCGTGGGGGTCGCAGAAATTCCTAGTCGGCAAATCTGCGCAATGCAATGACGCCGCACCACGTCACACATTATTTTGAATAATAATACTAACGGCAGCGCGGGATTAACAACCCTGAGCCGGTGCTCGATAATATCAGACAATCAGCAATATCAAATAATCAGGGATTTGTCGCGCCATAGTCGAAATCCGCCCTCGAAGGCGCGTGTGTTGTCGCCGCGTCTGCAATCGGCGGGCAAGTCGGTGAGTTCGTCGACATTGCCGCCGCCGATGACCACGTAATCCGGCTGCATGGCGGCGCGAAGCCGGTCGACCACGTCGAAGACGTGTTTGCGCCATTTCTTCTTGCCGCGCTTTTGCAGGCCGCGTTCGCCGACATAGTCTTCGAAACTGCCGCGCTTCTTGTAGGGAAGATGGGCAAGCTCCATCGGCTGGGCAACGTTATCAACGATCATCGCGGCCCCCAGGCCGGTGCCGAGGCCAAGGAACAGCATGCGGCCGCCCTCATAACTGCCGATGGCCTGCATGAGCGCATCGTTAACGACCTTGACCGGTTTGCCGAACTCGGCGGCGAAATCGCAGCCGACCCAGCCCTTGCCGAGATTGGCGGGTTCGGTCAGCGGCCGGTTGTGATGCACCGGGCCCGGATAGCCCATCGAGACGACATCGTAGTGCAGCCCTTCGGCGAGCGTCTTCACCGCCGCGACCATCTGCTGCGGCGTAAGCTCCGGTCCGGAAGCGGTCTTGCGCTCGTCGCCGCCGGCGCTGGTGCGGATCTTGACATGCGAGCCGCCGATATCGATCGCAAGCACGATCTTTTCTTCCTCCGATGCCGGTTGCTTCATCGCCTTGGCCATCGCTTTCGCCTCCCAGAAATCATTTCGCTGGATTGATCCAGCCGTTCTGCGGCCCGAATCCAGCCATGGCTTCGGCCGGCCCCCAGGTCTTTGGCGCGTAGACAAGGGGCGGCGTGGTGTCGCCGAGCACCGGGCCGACGATGCGCCAGGCGAGCTCGCTGGCGTCCTGGCGGGTGAACAGCTGGCCGTTGCCGTTCATGGCGTCGCCGATCAACCGCTCGTAAGGCGGCATGTCGCCCTTCGAATCGTCCAGCGCGGTGAGCTCGACCTGCTCACCGACCATGTCATCGCCGGGCGCCTTGCGCCGGGCTCCGATCGAGATCGCCACCTGAGGATCGATGCGGAAGCGCACGTGATTGCAGTCGCCGGGCTTGATCGGATCGAAGACGTCGAGCGGCGGCCGCTTCAGCCGCACGATGACCTCGGTGGCGTGCACCGGCAGGGATTTGCCGGCGCGAATGAAGAACGGCACATCCTGCCAGCGCCAGGTATCGACGAAAAAGCGCACCGCCGCGAAGGTCTCGACCGGCGAGTTCGGCGCCACGCCCGGCTCCTTGAGATAGCCGTCGAACTGGCCGCGCACCACATCGTCCCTGGTCAGCGTCCGGATCGCCCGCAGGACCTGCACCTTCTCGTCGATGAGATCGTCGGCCGAGCGGCCGACCGGCGGTTCCATGGCGAGCAGCAAGAGGATGTTGAGCAGATGGTTTTCGATGACGTCGCGAATGCAGCCGACCTCGTCATAGAAGCGGCCGCGGCCCTCGACGCCGAAATCCTCGGCCATGGTGATCTGCACGCTCTCGACGTAATTGCGGTTCCAGATCGGCTCGAGGAAGGAATTGGCGAAGCGGAAATAGAGCAGGTTCTGGATCGCCTCCTTGCCGAGATAATGGTCGATGCGGAAGATCGACTTCTCGTCGAAGACCAGATGCAGCACCCGGTTCAGCCAGCGCGCCGATTGCAGATCGTGGCCGAACGGCTTTTCCACCATCAGGCGCGCGCCCTGGGCGGCGCCCGACTGCTCCAGCCCCTGGACGACCACCTCGAACATCGCCGGCGGCACCGCCAGATAGTGCAGCGGCCGCTCAGCGCTGCCGAGCGCGGTCTTCAGCTTCTCGAAGGTCGCAGGCGCCCGATAGTCGCCGCTGACATAGCGCAGCAGCGATGCAAGCCTGGCAAAGATCTTGTCGTCGATGCTGCCCAAGGCGTTGACGATGCCGTCGCGGGCGCGCGCCTGCAGCTTGGCGAGGTCCCAGGGATCGAAGGCGACGCCGATCACCGGCTCGTTCAGCGTCCCTTTGGCCACCATGGCGTAAAGGGCGGGGAAGATCTTCTTGTGGGCGAGATCGCCGGTGGCGCCGAAAAGCACCAGCGTGTCCGATCGTTCCTGGCTCATGGGCGTGCCTCCCTGTCGCCCGTCACGAGCCGGCTTTGGGTTTTTCGACATGGCCGCCAAAGGCATAGCGCATGGCGGA
Organism: Mesorhizobium sp. M0678; assembly: GCF_040320505.1. Lineage (NCBI taxonomy): Bacteria > Pseudomonadati > Pseudomonadota > Alphaproteobacteria > Hyphomicrobiales > Phyllobacteriaceae > Mesorhizobium > Mesorhizobium sp. M0678. The sequence continues at coordinate 20,233 of NZ_JAMYPT010000006.1, forward strand.
CAGAAGCTTGTCGGCGAATTCGGATTCGCCTTGCGAGGAGAACCTGTCGAACAGCGCCGAGGACAGCACCGGCGCCGGCACGCCGGTGTCGATCGCCGCCTTCAGCGTCCAGCGGCCTTCGCCGGAATCCGAGACCCGCCCGCCGAACTGCGTCAACGACGAATCGGCCTTCAGTACGCCGGCCGTCAGGTCGAGCAGCCACGAGCCGATGACGCTGCCGTGCCGCCAGACCTCGGCCACTTCAGCGATGTCGATGTCGAACTGGTAATATTGCGGGTTTTCCAGCGGGCTGGTTTCGGCGTCGGCGGTGCGCTGCCGTTTGCCGGCATTCGCCGACTTCAGGATGTTCATGCCTTCGGCATAGGCGGCCATGACGCCATATTCGATGCCGTTATGGACCATCTTGACGAAATGGCCGGCGCCGCTTGGTCCGCAGTGGAGATAGCCGAAGGGAGCGGTTCCGGCATCCTTGGCAGGGGCGGGCGAAGCGGCGTCGGCGCCCGGCGCCAGCGTTGCGAAGACCGGATCGAGATGCTGGACCGCGCTGTCGGGGCCGCCGATCATCAGGCAGTAGCCGCGCTCGAGGCCCCAGACGCCGCCGCTGGTGCCGACATCGACATAGCTCAAGCCTTTCAAGGCGAGGCGCGCGGCGTGGTCGACGGCCTCGTGATAATAGGAATTGCCGCCGTCTATGATGATGTCGCCCGGCTCCATCAGGGCAGCCACCTGGTCGACGATCTTGCCGGTGATCGCCGCCGGCAGCATCAGCCAGGCGCTGCGCGGCTTCGCCAGCTTGCCGACGAACTCCTCCATCGAGGCGGCTCCGACCGCGCCGGCGCTCACAAGCGCGGCGACGCTCGCCGGGTTAATATCGTAGACGACGCATTCGTGGCCATCACGCAGCAGGCGCCGAACCATGTTGGCGCCCATCCGGCCCAGTCCCATCATTCCTATCTGCATGGTCTCGTCCTGCCTTACTTGAGGGATCGATGATCTAGTGGCGCTGTGATTGAAGCATGATCTTTTCCGAAAACCGGTCTCCACTTTGCGGGATCATGCTCTATCCGGTATCGCCGATGCCGACAGAAAAGTCAGCATTCTCCCAATGGTCGCTATCGGGCCAGAAGAAAGTGAAGACAATGCTATTGCCCGGAGCAATCTCGGCAACCTGCAATTCCGCAAGATGGATGCCGAAAGCATTCGCGGTGGTCTCGGTGTCATGGACGGTTGCCCAATTGTCGCTGCTCCAATGAACCACCGCCCGGGCCAGAAGTTCGATGCGCAGCGCCTTGCCTGCCGGGATGGTACGGATCTTGTGGTTGAAGCGCCATGCCCTGAAGCGCGACACCGTCCTGCCCTCGATATAGCGCTTGACGCCTTGCGGCGGCATGTCGAACACCGTGCCGTCGCGCAGCGACCGCAGCAGCTTGATGTGCTCGGAATGCGCCCAGACCAGCGGCTTGGCGCTGCCGGAGGGCCCGCCATGCCGCAATTCGCGCTCCGGCATGTCGGGACCGTCCCAGACCTGCTCCGGTAGCAGGCCGCCCGGTCCGGCAGAGTTCTCGAACGTCCTGAGCAGGCTTGCCGCACTATCCCTACGGCCTGCCGCCAGCTCGTAATGAGCGCGCTCGCCGACCAGCAGCGGCCAGGGCCGGCCCCGGCCGGTTCCATCGAAGGGCGCGCCGTCGGCATGCTCGCCATAGCCATCGCCATTGTAGCGGTACCAGAGCGGGCCCTGCGGCAGTTCGCAGCGCAATTGCGCGTCGATGACCTTGACCGTGTCGAGGATGCGCGGATCGTCGGCTGCCCTGAGGCCGAAGCGGACCAGCGCCAGCGCATCGGGGCTGACGATCGCCTTGGCCGGCCGGTCCGTATCCGCCGGCGGGCGGTTCTTGATCGGGACGTAGCCGTCTTTCGGCGATGCCGCGCCGGCTTTGTCGGGCGGCGCAATGCGGACATAGTAGCCTTCGACGCTGGATTGCTCGCATGCGGCGGTGCCGGCGACGTAGGTCCAGCGTTCGATCTGATCGTTCCAGACATCGGCGGTTTCGCGCAGATAGTTTGCCGGCTCTGTTTTGCCGGCGGCATCGAAGATGTCCGCAGCCGCTAGCAATGCGGCGATCTCGACGGCAAGCGTGAACGGGCTGTAGCCGGCGTCCTCTTCCCAGCGGTCCTCGCCGGTGACCGGACCGTTGCGCACGACATAGGCGGCAGCGCGCTCGATCATCGGCATGAAGGAGGAGAGTGCGGCGGGCGGCAAATGGCCGGCGCGGCGCAGTGCGTCGGCAAGCAGCAGCGGGAAGGCGCATTCGTCCATCTGGATGCCCGGCCAATAGGCCGATCCGTCGAGCCAGGCGTTCTGCGGCCAACGGCCGTCCGGCTCCTGGATCGCGCGCAGATAGCCAAGGATGCGCAAGGCTTCCGCCGGGTCGCCGGCGGCGAGGAAGCCGCCGGCGGTTTCGACCAGATCGCGCGGCCAGACCAGGTGATAGCCGCCGAGGTCGTCGTCGCCCTTGTTGAAGCCCCACGGGATCGACAGGCTGGCGACGGCTGCTCCGGCAGACGACCGATGTGTCGCCAGCACCGCCGTGCTGAGGCGGTAGGGATTGAGGCCGGACGCCGCGTGCCGGTCCAGCGGCAGCAGGCCGGCCTGCCATTTGCGCCATTTTTCGATGTAGGATCTGGCCGCGGGCTCAAAACCTTGCCTCAGGCTGGCGAAAGCAGTTTCCGCCGCCTGTTGCGGCGTCGCGCCGAAGCCCAGTGCCAGCAATATTTTTGGGTTCGCAGCCGAAAAGGCGATCTCGCCGGTCAGCGCGACATTGCCGTCCTCGGCCCTGCGGCAGGCCGGATCGAGCCGGCCGCCTTGACGAAGCTGCTGCCAGCCGTCGGAGACGCCGACATAACCGGCCGAGCACGCCTTCCACGGCAGCGACGAGGCGAGCGCCAGGCAGGTGCCGCGTCCCGATGCAAACAGGACAGGCTGTCCTTCATGGTCGTCGATCCAGGCGGTGTTGCCCATGCCGGCGTTGACGAGGTGCGGTGCCAGCAGCGCGTAGACGCGGTAGTCGGCGGCCGCGCCTTTGAGCGGCGTGAACATAATCTCCTGCAGCAAGACGGGACGTTCCGGATCCGTCAGGATGCGCTTTTCGATCCTGTAGGTTCCATCGCTTGCGGTGTTGACCAGCCGGTAGGCAGGCACCCCGTCCGCCAGGGGTTCGATACTGTGTTCGGCGTCGCGTTTTTCTTCCGAGAAATAGCCGTCGGGTCCGGTGACGATCAGCCCCAGATCGCGGGTGCAGGCGCTGTCGAGGCGCGGGTAGTAGATCTCGTTGAGGATACCGTGGCTGATGGTGAACCAGATCGGGCAGGCCGGCGAGAGCGCGGTGCCGACGCCGCTCTTGGCGCTCGAGGTCCAGCGCGCCGGAATGCCGGGTGCACCCGGAGCAAGGTTCGTCGCCATTCAATCGGTCTCCAGTGCCATCCCTAGACCAGGAGTCGAACCGGTTTCAATGATTGCACCGCAAGTTGATCGCCGGCCATGGATTGCTGTTGACAGCTTGCCGCCTATCTGCATTTGTCTGATAATAGATAAAAAACAAGATTGTGAGCGTATCAGCCAATACCCACCAGCCAGCCATTAACCACCAGTAAGACAGCAACTCACGGGAGGAGTATGACATGAGGAAAATATTCGTTTTGGGGGCTCTTGCGGCGATGCTCGCCGCAGGTACAGCGCTTGCCGACACCAGCGGCAAGAAAATCGCCTTCTCCAACAATTACGCCGGCAATTCCTGGCGGCAGGCGATGCTGGACAGCTACGCCATCGTTACCAAGAAGGCGGTTGCCGACAAGGTGGTCGGCGCCGCGGACGTCTTCACGACGGCCGACAAGGAAGTGCCGACGCAAGCAGCCCAGGTGCAGAACCTGATCCTGCAGGGCTATGACGCGATCGTCATCAACGCGGCGTCTCCGGATGCGCTCAACGGCGCCATCAAGCAGGCCTGCGACGCCGGCATCGTCGTCGTCTCCTTCGACGGCATCGTCACCGAACCCTGCGCCTACCGCGTCGTTGTCGACTTCAAGGACATGGGCAAGCAGGAAGTCGAGCAGATGGCCAAGTTCCAGCCCAAGGGCGGCAACCTGCTGGAAATCCGCGGCCTCGCCGGCACCTCGATCGACGATGCCATCCATGCCGGCATCCTCGAAGGCGTCGCTGCCCATCCCGAGTTCAAGATCGTCGGCTCGGTGACCGGCGACTGGGACCAGACCACGGCACAGAAAGCCGTAGCGACGATCCTGCCTTCGCTGCCGGATGTTGTCGGGGTCGTCGACCAGGGCGGTGACGGCTACGGCGCGGCGCAGGCTTTCGCCGCCGCCGGCAAGCCACGCCCGACCATCATCATGGGCAATCGCCAGGACGAGTTGCAGTGGTGGAAGGAGCAGAAGGAAAAGGACGGTTACCAGACCTGGTCGGCATCGATCGCACCGGGCGTATCGACGCTTGCCTTCTGGGTGGCGCAGCAGGTGCTCGACGGCCGCACCGACGTGCCGCACGACCTGCTGGTGCCCTATCTTGCCTTCACCCAGGACGATTTCGAGGCCGCGCTGCCGAAGATTCCGAAGGGCGGCGTCGCCAGCCACGAATACACGCAGGAAGACGCCATCGCGGCGATCAAGGCCAACATCAAGTGAGCATGGCACTATTGTTGCCGCCACGGATAAACGGGTATCGTTGAGGGATGCCCGAGGCCAATGCAGACATCATCATGCCGGACGGCGCCGAAAAGCTTTTCGGCGCCGTCAGTTTGGACATCATAAGACTGGACGGAGCCGAAAAACATTTCGGCGCCGTCAGGGCGCTCGCCGGTGTCGATTTCAGCGTTTGTGCCGGAGAATGCGTCGGTCTCGTCGGCCATAACGGCGCCGGAAAATCGACGCTCATGCATATGGTGGCGGGCACGCTTGCCCCCGACAGCGGGCAGATCGCAGTCCGCGGCGGTGTCGAGGCAAGTTATTCGGTGCCGCGCGCGCAGCAGCTCGGCATACGCTGTGTGTTCCAGGAGCTGTCGCTCTGCCCGAACCTCAGCGTCGCCGAGAACACGCGGATCAACCACGCGTCGCTGCATGGCTTCGGCTGGCGGCGCAAGGCGGCCGATCTGATCGCCGCCAAGCTCGACGAGATCTTCCCCGGCCACAGCATCTCGGCATCCGACATCGTCGGTGATCTTTCCATCACCAGCCGGCAGATGGTGGAGGTGGCGCGCGCCTTCACGGTCACGCAGGAGCCGCTCGAGCTGGTTATCCTCGACGAGCCGACATCCTCGCTCGACGCGCATACCGCCGGCCAGCTGCTGGCGTTCGTGCGCCGCTTCATCGCCGCCGGCAAGAGCTGCATCCTGATCTCGCATGTGTTGGGCGAAGTGCTCGGAAATGCCGACCGCATCGTGGTGATGCGCGACGGCAAGGTGGTCGCCGCCGGGCAGGCCGACGCCTTCGACCGCGACAGGCTGGTGACGGCGATGGGCGGAGCGGAGGCGCGCGAGAAGACCGCCGCAGAGATTGCGAGCGGCAAGCCGGAGCCCGGCCCGCTGCGGGTCCGGGCGCGTCCGGCGCGACAGCAGGACGGCAACGAGCTTGTCGCCCGTGCCGGTGAAATCATCGGCCTTGCCGGGCTTGCCGGGCATGGGCAGACGGACCTTTTGCTGGCGATCTTTGCCGCGGCTTCCCGTGCCAAGACCGGCATCGAGGTCACCGCGCCGGTGGCGCTGGTTGCCGGCGACCGCCAGTCGGACGGGATTTTTCCGCAATGGTCGATTGCCGAGAACATTGGCATCCGTTCGCTGGCGCGATTGCGCAACGGCCTCTTGATCTCGCCGCAGCGCGAAGCCGAGCTCGCCGAGTTGTGGCAGCGGAAAATCGGCATCCGTACGCCCGACATGAACAACAACATCTTCTCGCTGTCCGGCGGCAACCAGCAGAAGGCGCTGTTCGCGCGGGCGCTCGGCTCCGACGCCAAGATCGTGCTGATGGACGATCCGATGCGCGGCGTCGACATCGGCACCAAGCTCGAAGTCTACGACCTGGTGCGCGAGGAGGCTCGCCATGGCCGCACTTTCCTCTGGTACACCACCGAAACCGAAGAGCTCGACAATTGCGACCACATCTATGTGTTCAAGAACGGCCGGATCGTCGCCAACCTTCGTCGCGACGAACTGACGGAGGAAAAGATCATCCAGTCGTCGTTCGGCGATGCGGCCTGAGATGACAGCGGTATCCGTCGAGAATGGGCTAAAATCTTCGGCTCGCGCCACCAGGCGGGCGCGCATGCTGCGCAGCCTGCTGCCGGCACTGTCGCTGGCGCTGGTGCTCATCGCCATCGCCTGGCTCAACCCGCGCGCCATCAGCTATTTCGGTTTCAGCCTGATGCTCAATCTGGCGATCCCGATCGCTCTGGCGACGATCGCGCAGATGTTCGTCATCGCCGGCAACGAGCTCGATCTGTCGATTGGCACCTTTGTCGGCTTCGTCGGCTGCGTGACGGCGACATGGCTGAAGGACGCGCCGCTGCTCGGCGTCGTGATCCTGCTCGGGTCGATCGGCGTCTACGCGCTGCTCGGCGCGCTGATCCATCTGCGCAACCTGCCCTCTATCGTGGTGACGCTCGGCATGAGTTTTGTCTGGCAGGGCATGGCCATCCTCATCCTGCCCAAGCCCGGCGGCAAGGCGCCGGACTGGCTGCTGGCGCTGATGGCCTTCAAGCCACCCTTCATTCCGTTCCCGATCATCGCGGCATTGCTGATCGCAGCCGTCGTCCACTTTGGCCTGATGCGCACCTCCTACGGCGTCATCCTGCGTGGATCGGGCGGCAATTCAGCCGCACTCAAGCGCGCCGGCTGGTCGCTGCTGCGCACCAAGATCGCGCTGTTTGCGCTGACCGGCCTGTTCGGCGTTTTGTCCGGCATGGCGCTGATCGGCATCACCACCTCGGCCGATGCCAATATCGGCAATGGCTATACGCTGCTTTCGATCGCCGGCGTCATCCTCGGCGGCGGTGAGTTCGTCGGCGGCCGGGTGTCGCCGATCGGCGCCGTCATCGGCGCGCTGACGCTGGCGCTGGCGGCATCGCCCCTCTTGACGTTCATGCACATTCCGCCCGACTGGCAGGTCGCCGCCAATGGCGCCATCCTGATCATCGTGCTGGCGGCGCGGGTGCTGATCAGCCGCAGGGAGAGGTGAGCATGGCATCGCTGCGGACACTGCTTGCCAGACCCTGGATCTGGTCGTTCTTCGGGGCGCTGCTGGTGTGGCTGGCGACCATCGCCTTCACCGGCGGCTACGGCGGCGGCGGCATGATCACGGCGGCGCTGTCGCTCGCCGTCTTCACGGTCATCGTCGGCGTCGGGCAGATGTTCGTCATCACGCTCGGGCCGGGCAATGTCGACCTGTCGCTGCCGGCCAATATCGGCCTTGCCAGCGCCGTCGCCATGAAGGTCATGGACGGCAATGATGCGATGATCGCGGTCGGCCTGCTGGCAGCGCTTGCCTGCGGCATGGCGATCGGCGCCGTCAACTATCTGCTGATCTGGGCGCTGCGCATTCCGCCGATCATCGCGACGCTGTCGGCCAGCTTCGTCATCCAGTCGGTCGATATCAGCTATGGGCGGGGCCTGCAGATCAAGCCGCCGCCGGGCTTTGCCGATTTCACCAACTGGCAGGTCTTCGGCATCCCGGTGCTGGCGATCCTCACCGTGCTGTTCACCATCGGCGCCGGCATCGTTTTGCAGCGCATGATCTACGGCCGCTCGGTGCTGGCGATCGGCCAGAACATCCGCGCTGCCTGGCTGGCCGGCGTCAATGTCGGCCGCACCCGCTTCCTCACCTACACGCTGTCGGGCGCGCTCGGCGGCCTCGACGGCGCACTGCTCGCCGGCTATTTCCGCGGCGCCAATGTCGATATCGGCAATGAATATCTGCTGGCCTCAATCGCGGTCGTCGTCATCGGCGGCACGTCGGTGGCGGGCGGCAAGGCCAATGTGCCGGGGGTCTGGGGCGCGGCGCTGTTCCTGGTGCTGCTGTTGACCATGCTCAACACATTCGGCGTCAGCGTCGGCGTCCGCCTGGTGCTGACAGGGCTGATCATCGTCGGCGTCATCACCGCCGCCGGTGGGCAGAAGGCGCTGCGCTAAGGCAAGGCCACCCGGCGGCGAGGGGATATCGATCCGGCCCGCAAAACACGTGGTTCCCATCCGCATGCCAGCGCTGTAAATCCCGTCGCGCTATTGGCCAACATCATTGCGTGAGGTTTGCGTGTCCGATTTCGTCAGCACTACAAGGCACGGCAACGTCGCGGTGGTGAGCATCGACAATCCGCCGGTCAACGCGCTGAGCTTCCATGTGCGCGAGCCGCTGATGCAGGCGCTCGTTTCCCTGCGCGACGAGCCGTCGGTCCGAGCAATCGTGATAGCATGTGCCGGGCGGACCTTCGTCGCCGGCGCCGACATCACCGAATTCGGCAAGCCGGCGCGGCAACCGGACCTGGGCGCCCTAGTCGCCATGCTGGAAACCATCGCCAAGCCGACGGTCGCGGCCATTCACGGCACTGCGCTCGGCGGCGGCCTGGAACTGGCGCTCGGCTGCCATTTCCGTGTTGCCGACCGAACGGCAAGGCTCGGCCTGCCGGAAGTCAAGCTCGGCCTGCTGCCGGGCGGCGGCGGCACGGTTCGCCTGCCGCGCTTGGTTGGTCCGCTGAAGGCACTCAGCATGATCGTTTCGGGAACGCCGATCGGTGCGGCCGAGGCGCTCGCCGCCGGCCTGGTGGATGCCGTCTTCGATGGCGACCTGACCGCGCAAGCGGTGAATTTCGCCAACGAAACGGCCGCGAAAGGCGGTCCGTTCACGCCGGTGCGCGACCGCAATGATCGCCTCGACCAGGCCGACTTGCCGGCGTTCGACAAGGAAGCGGCAGTGCTTGCCGGCAAAGCACGCGGCCTCGAGGCGCCGATCGCCTGTGCGCAGTCGATCCGCAACGCCCTGACGCTGCCCTTCGACGAAGCGCTGGCGGCGGAGCGCGACCTGTTCGTCAAGCTTGTCGCCGGGGACCAATCACGCGCGCAGCGGCATTTGTTCTTCGCTGAACGTGAGGCGGCAAAGATTGCCGGCAAGGACGTCGTCAGGCGCAAGATCGCCCGGGTCGGCGTCATCGGCGCCGGCACGATGGGCGGCGGCATCGCCATGGCGTTCGCCAACGGCGGCGTCCCCGTGACCTTGCTGGAAGCGACACACGAGGCCTTGCAGCGCGGGCTGGCGACGATCAACAAGAATTATGCCGTTTCCGTCATCCGCGGCTCGCTGAGCGAAGACGCCAAGCGCCAACGGCTTGGGTTGTTCAAGGGTTCCACCGACTATGCCGATCTTGCCGATTGCGACCTGATCGTCGAGGCCGTGTTCGAGGAGATGGCGGTCAAGAAGGATGTCTTCGGCAGGCTCGATGCCGTGGCCAAACCGGGCGCGATCCTCGCCACCAACACCTCCTATCTCGACGTCAACGAAATCGCCGGTTCGACGTCGCGGCCGCAAGATCTCCTCGGCATGCATTTCTTTTCGCCGGCTAACGTCATGAAGCTTTTGGAAATCGTCCGCGCCGACAAGACTTCGCCCGACGTGCTGGCGACCATCGTCGATCTGGCACGGCGGATCGGCAAGGTGCCGGTCGTTGTCGGCGTCTGCCACGGCTTCGTCGGCAACCGCATGCTGGCGGCGCGCGGTGCGGAACTGGAGACGCTTCTGCTGGAAGGCGCAATGCCGCGCCAGGTCGACCAGGTGTTCACCGATTTCGGCTGGCCGATGGGGCCGTTCGAGATGAGCGATCTCGCCGGCCTCGACATAGGCTGGCGCAACCGCAAGGCGCGTGGCCAGACGGCCGTGATCGCCGATGCGTTGTGCGAACAGGGACATTTCGGCCAGAAGACCGGCAGCGGCTTCTATCGCTACGAAGGCGGTTCGCGCACGCCGCTGCCCGATCCCGATGTCGAGGCGCTGATCCGCAACAAGGCTGCCGAGCGCGATATTGCACCGCGCGCGATCGGCGCCGAGGAGATCATCGAGCGGACGCTCTATCCGATGATCAACGAGGGCGCCAAAATCCTCAAGGAAAAGATTGCCGCCCGCGCCTCCGATATCGACGTCGTCTGGGTCAACGGCTACGGCTTCCCGGTCGGCAAGGGCGGGCCGATGTTCTGGGCGAGCCTCGAAGGCGTGGACAAGATCATCCGGCGGCTGGATCACTGGCACCAGCAGACCGGCAAGGATGTCTTTCGAGTGGCACCCCGGCTCAGGCAGATGGCCGAAACCGGTTCCTGGGACGGCGCTGCCGGCTGAACTTGGGACTACCGAATCCGTGCGTCCATGATCTCGACAAAACGCGCGAACAGACCCGCCTGCGACTTTATCTTGAGCTTGCGGTAAATGTTGCGGCGATGAACTTTTACGGTTCCCGGCACGATGCGCATCGCCCTGGCAATCGATTCCGTGGAATGGCCCTGAAGCACCAGATCGACGACATGCTGTTCGCGCGGCGTGAGTGAAAGGCTCTTCCAGATGTGAGCACGTTCGAAGTCACTGACCGGAGCAATCGCCTCGTCTTGCTTCGTCCCAACCGGTCCGTCAGCCGGAAGGGTAGGCCAGCGCAGCCTGACGAGGCTGATCACCGCAGGCGCCATGTCGCGCAGCAACCTGGCATCGGCGGTTCCGAACGGCCCCGAAGCGCGCAATCGCATTAGCGAGACCACCAGCGCGTCCTTTCCCGGCAGCGGCACGAAAAAGCCGACCTCCTCCGCAAGCCTGGTCTGGCTGTAATAGGAGCGGTAATATTCGCTGGCATAGAAGCGATCCGGCGCCAATTCGCGCATGCGCCAAAAGCCTTCCTTGCGCTCGACTGCCGCATGGTGGAACGGATCGAGCAGATAAGGCCCTTCCTGATAGAGCGCGACGAAGACGTGGCTTTCGGCCGGCGAGAATGTCTCGAACAGCAGCGGCGGGCGTGAGGCGCCGCGATAGCCGAAGATCACGCAATGATCGAAACTGACATGCTGGCGGAGCCAGGCGACCATCGCCTTGCCGAAAAGCTCGCCGCTCGTCTCCCGCGTCGCTGCGATGAGCGCAGCGAGCCGGCTGTATTCATCGCTGCGTGAAACGCCCAATTCATACCCCTCCAGACGAGAAAATAGACGAAATATACCACCTGGGAGGTATATACTAGCCGCCATTGGCTCTGATAGCGTTTCGAGACCAACTAGCCGCTGGAGCCCGCAGCTTTGACCGCAGTGCCCGACATCGAGTTTCGCGGGGTCACCAAACGCTACGGCAGCGTGATCGCGGTCAGCGGCATCGATCTTGCCATCCCGCCGTCTGCCTTTGTCGCGTTGCTCGGGCCGTCCGGCTGCGGCAAGACAACCTGTTTGCGCATGATCGGCGGTTTCGAACAGCCAAGCGAAGGTGTGGTATTCATCCGTGGCCGCGACATGGCCGGCACGCCGCCCTATCGGCGGCCGGTCAACATGGTGTTCCAGCAATATGCGTTGTTTCCGCATCTGGATGTGGCGGACAACGTCGCCTATGGCCTACGCCAGGCGCGGCCGCGCCTGTCGTCGCGGGAGATCAGCCTGAAGGCAGGCGAGGCGCTCGCCATGGTTCGGCTCGCCGGCTATGGACGCCGCAAGATCCATGAGCTTTCCGGCGGCCAGCAGCAGCGTGTCGCCCTGGCGCGGGCGCTGGTCAACAAGCCGGCGGTGCTGCTGCTCGACGAGCCCCTGGCGGCGCTCGACAAGAAGCTGCGCACCGACATGCAGATAGAGCTGCAGAACCTGCAGCGCGAGATCGGCATCACCTTCGTCCTGGTCACCCACGATCAGGAAGAGGCACTGTCGATGAGCGATTTCGTCTGCGTCATGAATGGCGGGCGCATCGTCCAGCTTGGGCAGCCGAGCGAAATCTACGACGAACCCGCCGACCTCTTCGTCGCCGATTTCGTCGGCAAGACCAATCTCTTGAGCGGCAAGGTCGTCGGGCTCTCGGGCAAGCTCGTCGAGGTAGCGCTTGCCGACGGCACCGTCATCGCCGCGCGCAAGCGCACTTCGCTAGCCCAGGGCGAAGCCGTCTCGGTCAGCCTGCGTCCTGAATCCTTAAGTCTCGGCGCGCCCGGAAGCGGCCGGCTGAACGGGCTTGTCCGCAACCGGATCTTTCTCGGTTCCACCGCGGAATATGCAATCGAGGTCCAAGGCATCGGGACACTGCTCGCCAAGGCCGACCATCTGGTTGGCGGTGGAAATCTCTTCAAGCCGGGTGAACCCGTCGCCGTCGGCTTTACAGCCGGAACGCCGCTGGCGTTTCCGGAGAATAACGGGACCAACCAGAGGGAAAACAAAAATGTCGAAATCGTATCGTGACGGACTGCCGATAAGCCCTGAAAAATTCATCGACCAGTTGATGCGCCTCAAGCGCGGTTCCATCGGCCGCCGCGAGTTCCTTGGCCTCACCGGCCTAGGCATCGCAACGGCAGTAATGGCCCGCGAACTCGGCATCATGCCGTCGCCGGCCTTCGCCCAGGAGGGGCTTGGCGACCGCATGTCGATTGCCACCTGGCCCAATTATCACGACCCGGCGACGTTCGAGAATTTCAAGGCCGAAACCGGCGTTGCCGTCGAGGTGAACGTGTTCGGGTCAAACGAGGAGATGCTGGCCAAGCTGCAGGCCGGCGCCTCGGGCTGGAGCCTTTTCGTTCCGACCAACTACACGATCTCGACTTACAAGAAGCTTGGCATCATCGAAGCGCTGGATATGGCCAAGCTTGCCAATTATGACGGCTCGCAAGAAGACCCGCGCTTCACTGGGGAAGGCACCATCGACGGGGTGACCTACGCTGTGCCGAAGAATTGGGGCACCACCGGATTTGCCGTCAACACCAAGAAACTGACCAAGCCGATGACGAGCTGGAAGGAATTCTGGGACACGGCCATGGCGGAGGGTGACGGCCGGACCATGGTTCATGATTACCAACTGACCACGATCGGCAACGCGCTGAAATATTTCGGCTTCTCGTTCAACTCGCTGAAGCCGGACGAACTCGCCAAGGCGGAGGAATTGCTGCTGAAGGTCAAGCCGCATCTGTTCGCGGTCTCCAGCGACTACCAGCCGTCGATGCGTGCCGGCGACGCCTGGATGACGATGTGCTGGACCAATGACGGGGCGCAGCTCCACCGCGACATCCCCGAAATCGCCTACGTGCTTGGCAAGGAAGGCGGCGAGATCTGGACCGACTTCTACGCAATACCCAAGGATGCGCCGAACAAGCCTGCCGGCTATGCCTTGCTCAACTATTTGATGAACCCGAAAGTCGCGGTCAAGGAGCACCTGGCCAACGGTGCGCCTTCCACCGATGCGCGGGTCAATGCGCTGCTGCCCAAGGAGGTGCTGGACAATCCGATCCTCTATCCGGCGGCGGATCTGCTGAAGCCGCTCGAATTCGGTGCGGCTGCAACGCTAACCGATCCGGGCCGGGCCGAATTGATGGCACGCTTCAAGTCGGCTTGAACCGGGCAGGCCACAGGCTCGATGCAGGCAACTCACCCGGCGGGCAGATGTCCGCCGGCACCGGGCGGCTTTTTCAATGCGCAGCAATGTCCTTCGTCACAATCTCCTGACCGCCCTGCTGCTCGGTCCAGCAACGGCGTGGCTGGTGGTGTTTTTAGTTTTGCCGTTCGTGGCGATCGCCGTTTTCAGCGTCGGCGAGCGGGCGCCGGAAGGCGGCTATCAGGCCGCTTTCACCTTGGCGCAGTATGCCAATCTTCCGGCGCGGGCGACTGCCTTCTGGAACACCATGGTGCTGGCGCCGGCGGGCGCACTGGCCTGTCTTCTCGTTGCCTATCCGGTCGCCTATTACCTCGCTTTGCGCGCGCCGGAACGGTGGCGGCTGATCCTGCTGGCGCTTGTCGTCATCCCGTTCTGGACCAGCCTGCTGATGCGAACCTATGCCTGGATGTATGTGCTTGGCGGGCGCGGCATCCCAGCTCTGCTGGCCTATGTCGGGCTGGAGGACGTGCGGCTGATCAACACGCCGGGAGCGGTTCTGCTCGGTATCGTCTATGGTTATCTGCCGCTGATGATCCTGCCGATCTATGTCAGCCTCGAGCGGCTCGACCGCCGGCTACTGGAGGCCTCCGCCGATCTCGGCGCGACGCCGATCTCGACATTCCTCGGCGTGACGCTGCGGCTGTCGCTGCCAGGTGTGATGACCGGCTTCTCGCTGGTCATGATCCTGCTGCTCGGCGAATATCTGATCCCGACGCTACTCGGCGGCGGCAAGGTCTTCTTCATCGGCAACGCGCTGGTCGATCTGTTCCTGCAATCGCGCAACTGGCCATTTGGATCGGCAATCGCCATCACACTTGTGGCGGTTTCAGTGGTCGTGCTGCTTGCCGCGAACCGCATTTCGACCCGGCTTTCGGGTGCCCGCCGGGTGGACCTGATCTGATGCGTGCCTTCGTCGTTGCGGTCTTTGCCTTTCTCTACCTGCCGATCGCGCTGGTGGTGCTGTTTTCGTTTAACGCCGGCCACCACGCCAGCGAGTTCACTGGCTTCTCGGTGCAATGGTACGGCAAGGCCCTGGCAAACCCGTTCCTGGTCGAAGCGCTGAAGAACAGCCTGTTCATCGCCACGACCAGCGCCTTGCTGGCGGCGCTGTGCGGCACGGCGGCCGCGCTTGGCCTGGCGCGTGTCGGCGCGCGGACGCGAGCCGTCTTCGATGCGCTTTTGGGTGCTGCGATCGTCGTTCCTGGCGTCGTCATCGGCATCTCGACGCTGGTCGCGCTGGTCCAGCTATTCGGGGTGGTCAACCCGTTTGTCGCTTCGCTGTGGCCGAACGACCAGCCACCGCGCCTGGCGCTCGGCTATGGCTCGATCATCGCCGCGCACGGGCTGTTTTCGATGGCGCTGGTGGCGATGATTGTCGGCACGCGCCTCGGCAGCCTCGACCGCAATCTGGTCGAGGCCTCGAGCGATCTTTACGCTACCCCGCTGACGACGTTCCGCAGCATCGTGTTGCCGCAGATCATGCCGGCGGTGATCGCCGGCTTCCTGCTCGCCTTCACATTCTCCTTCGACGATTTCATTGTCGCTTTCTTCGTCGCCGGCGCACAGACGACATTGCCGATCTATGTCTTCGCCTCGATCCGGCGCGGGGTCACGCCGGAGATCAATGCCATCGCGACGATCGTGCTCGTCGCCTCCGTTTTGCTCGTGGTGCTTGCCCAATGGCAACTGCGCCAACGAAAACCATCACACTGAAAGATAAAAAAACATGATTCTGAGAGATCGCATCGCCGTGGTGACGGGTGCCGGGTCGGGGATCGGGCGTGCCGGCGCCATGATGATGGCCAGGGAAGGCGCGCTCGTGGTGATCGCCGACAGGGACCAGGCGGCGGGGGAAGCAACCGCTTCCGACATTCGTGCGGCCGGCGGTCGGGCCGAGGCCGTCGCCACCGACGTCGGCGAGGATGCGGCGGTCGAGCAGCTCATTGCGGGAACGCTGGGCCGGCATCGGCGGATCGACATCCTGCACAATCATGCCGGGATCCAGGTCGGCGGCACGCTGACCGAAGTCGGCGCCGACGGCATGGATGCCTCCTGGCGGATCAATGTGCGGGCGCAGTTCCTCGCGGCCAGGCTGGTCATGCCGTCGATGATCGCGCAAGGCGGCGGGGTGATCCTGAATACCGCCTCGAATTCGGGTGTGTTCTACGACCGCGAAATGATCGCCTACGCAACGTCAAAACATGCAGTGGTGGCGATGACCCGGCAGATGTCGCTCGACTATGCCAAACACAATGTCCGCATCAACGCGCTGTGCCCCGGCTGGGTCGATACGCCCTTCAACGAGCCGTTCATCGCGCAGATGGGCGGGCGGGCGGCGATCGAGAACTATGTCCGCACCAAGATTCCCATGCAGCGCTGGGCCAGCGCGGAGGAAATCGCCGAAGCGATCCTGTTCCTCGTCTCCGACCGCTCGTCCTTCATGACCGGTCAGGCGCTGGTGATCGACGGTGGAGAAAGCATCGGCTGATCCGCCGCTCCCGGCGGGCGGCAGCTGAAATTCTCTTTGGACTAACGGCCGGCGGCGAGATGTGCTTTCGTCTCAAGGAGAATGCGGCCAACATGGCTGGGTCGGGAGCAGAAATCATCAGCGCAAACGGGAAGGCTGCATAATGGCCGAGGCCTATATCTGCGACTACATCCGCACGCCGATCGGACGCTTCGGCGGTTCGTTGTCGGCGGTCCGTACCGACGATCTCGGCGCGATACCTCTGAGGGCGCTGATCGAGCGCAATCCAGGCATTGATTGGGCTGCCATCGACGACATCGTCTATGGCTGCGCCAACCAGGCCGGCGAGGACAACCGCAATGTGGCGCGCATGGCGCTGCTGCTGGCCGGCCTGCCGAAGGAGGTTTCGGGCTCGACCGTCAACCGTCTCTGCGGTTCGGGCATGGATGCGGTGATGATTGCTGCCCGCGCCATCAAGGCCGGCGAGGCGGAGCTGATGATATCAGGCGGCGTCGAATCGATGAGCCGCGCTCCGTTCGTGCTGCCGAAGGCAGAGACCGCCTTTTCGCGCAATGCCGAGATTTACGACACCACGATCGGCTGGCGCTTCATCAATCCGCTGATGAAGAAGCAATACGGCGTCGATTCGATGCCGGAGACCGGCGAGAACGTGGCGGAAGAGTTCGCTGTCTCCCGCGCCGACCAGGACGCATTTGCCGTGCGCAGCCAGGACAAGGCTGTAGCCGCACAAGCCAGCGGCCGGCTGGCAAAGGAAATCACGCCGGTGACGATCGCGCAGCGCAAGGGCGATCCGGTCGTTGTCGACAGAGATGAGCATCCCCGCGGGGGCACGTCGATCGAAGCGTTGGCCAAGTTGCCGACGCCGTTCCGGCAAGGCGGCACGGTTACGGCCGGCAATGCTTCGGGCGTCAATGACGGCGCCGCGGCGCTGATCGTCGCCTCGGAAGCAGCCGCGAAAAGATACGGGTTGACGCCGATCGCCCGTATTCTGGGCGGTGCCACCGCCGGCGTCGCTCCGCGCATCATGGGCATCGGTCCGGTGCCGGCCACGCAGAAGCTGTGTGCCCGGCTCGGCCTGGAGCCGCAACAGTTCGACGTCGTCGAGCTCAACGAGGCCTTCGCCTCGCAAGGCATCGCCGTGCTGCGCCAGCTCGGCATTGCCGAGGATGCGGAGCACGTCAACCCGAATGGCGGTGCCATCGCGCTCGGCCATCCGCTCGGCATGTCGGGTGCGCGCATATCAGGCACGGCGGCGCTGGAGCTGCGTGAACGCGGCGCCAGATACGCGCTCGCCACCATGTGCATCGGTGTCGGCCAGGGCATCGCCGTGGCGCTCGAACGCGTTTGATCTTTTGGCCGCCCTGGGGCAGAGCCCTGGCGCCGCCTATCTCGTTTGCCCGATATGCGAAAGACGCTCTGGTCAATGGGCGATCCTTGCGAAATGATGGACACCGTTGCGCCTAGGCCGGGAAAGTGTGGCCCTTGCAAGAAAGCTGTTTGAATTGAGCGATCCTCAACCCATTACCAACGATACAATCCTCATAATTCTGCATTATGTTCTCGTCGAAATTCGAGGGACTGACAAACCGGAAAAGGCACGGATGCTCGCGGACGCCTTTCACAACGCGCCGAGCTTGATCGCAAATGGCCATGAACCGCAAAAAACGTGGGAAAGCATTCTTTCAACCGCGCGAAGGCTTGAAATAGAGCCTTACGTCCTTCGGCTATTGCGGCACGTTCAATCGCGTCAAATTTCAAACTGAGACATTACCCGAAATTTGACCATGTGGACAAAGGTCCGGCGTCGTTCCATAGTTCCCTGTCTTTATATTTTCCGAACAGCCGGCTCGACATGGCTGTCGAACAGAGGGGCATGCAATGGACAACAAAAAGAGCAGAATCCAATCGAAACGCGAAGGGCTTTCGCGCCGCAACGTGCTGGAGTTGGGCGCGCTCGGCCTGGCGGCGGCGATGCTGCCGGGCAGCGCCTTTGCCAAGACCAAGAAGCTGAAAGTGGCGGCGATCTTCGCCACGCCGATCGAGGAGCCGTGGGACAACCAGATCCACGTTGCCCTGCAGAAGGCCGAGAAGGAACTCGGCATCGAATACAAATGGTCGGAGAAGGTGCAGACGGCCGATTTCAGCCGCGTCATGCGCGAATATGCGCAGGGCGGCTATGAGCTGGTGCTGGGCGATGCCTTCGCCGCCGAGCGCGAATCGCGCAGGACCGCCAAGCAGTTCCCGAAGACCGCCTTCCTGTTCGGCTCCGGCGCCGGGCCGGCCGAGCCGAATTTCGGCGTCTTCGACAACTGGATTCACGAGCCGGCCTATCTGTCCGGCATGATCGCCGGAAAGATGTCGAAGTCAGGCACGGTCGGCGCCGTCGCGGCGATGGGCATTCCGGAAGTGAACCGGCTGGTCAACGCTTTCTTTGCCGGCGCCAGGGAGGTCAATCCCGACATCAAGAAGAAGGTCGCCTTCATCGGCTCGTTCTTCGATCCGCCAAAAGCAAAGGAAGCGGCCGTCGCCCAGATCGATGCCGGCGTCGACGTCATCTATGCCGAGCGCTTCGGCGTCATCGAAGCGGCGGCGGAGAAGAAGATCCTCGCCATCTCCAACATGTCGGACCAGTCGAGCCTCGGCCCCGACACCGTGATCACCGGGCCGGTCTGGGACATGTATCCGACCGTCGAGCAGGCGATCAAGCTGGTCAAGGCCGGCGTCTTCACCGCGCAGGATTACGGCGATTTCTCGCGCATGGCCAAGGGCGGCTCCTACCTCGCGCCCTACCACAAGTTCGACAAGACGCTGCCGGCCGAGGTCAAGGAACTGGTCGAGAAGAAGAAGGCAGAGATCCTCGACGGCAATTTCCGCGTCGACGTCGATGAGAATACGCCGGTCTCGGATTAGGGCTCTGTCTTTTGGGGTTGGTGCTTGTCGCACCCCCCTCTGGCCTGCCGGCCATCTCCCCCTCAAGGGGGGAGATTAGCAGCTTCGCCGACAGCGCCCTCCTCTTCAGCGCTGACGATTTGCGAAAGCCGAAGTGACATCCGATCTCCCCCCTTGAGGGGGAGATGGCCGGCAGGCCAGAGGGGGGTGCAGCGCATTCCCGTCGATCAAAGCTGAATCGTAAAGCCAATTCCGATCGGGAGCACCCTTGTCAACGCCTGCCCCTCTCATCGAAATGCGCGGCATCTCCAAGAGCTTTGGCGCCGTCAAGGCGAACGAGGCCGTCGATCTCAGCGTCGCGCCGGGTGAAATCCTCGGGCTGCTCGGCGAAAACGGCGCCGGCAAGACGACGCTGATGAACGTGCTGTTCGGCGCCTATGCGCCCGATGCCGGCGAGATCCTGGTGCAGGGCCGGTCGGTGGCGATCAACAGTTCGGCCGATGCGCTGGCCGCCGGCATCGGCATGGTGCACCAGCATTTTCATCTCGCACCGCGGCTTTCGGTGCTGGAGAACCTCTTGATCGGCATTCCCGGCAGATCGGGCCGGATCGACCGCGCCGGCGGGCTGGCGCGGCTCGCCGAGATCGGCCGCCAGCACGGGCTGACGCTCGACCCGGACCTCCCCGTCTCGGCGCTGTCGGTCGGCGAGCAACAGCGGCTCGAAATCGTCAAGGCGCTGTTTCGCGGCGCAAGGCTGCTGATCCTCGACGAGCCGACGGCGGTGTTGGCACCAACCGAGGTCGACGGGCTGTTTTCGGCGCTGCGCTCGATGGCGGCACAAGGGCTCGGCATCATCTTCATCTCGCATAAGCTCACCGAGGTGCGGGCGCTGACGCATCGCTGCGTCGTGCTCCGGCATGGGCGCGTTGCCGGCCGCGTCGATGCGCCGGCCAGCACCACGTCCTCGGAGATGGCGCGGCTGATGTGCGGCCACGAGATCGTGCCTCCGGCCAGAGGACCGTCGATGCCCGGTGCGGCCGTGCTGACCCTCGACGGTATCTCGACATTGCATCATTCCGGCATGGCGCTGCGCGATGTTTCGCTGTCGGTTCGTGGCGGCGAGATCCTTGGCATCGCCGGCGTCTCCGGCAATGGCCAGCGCGCGCTTGCCGAGGTCATCTCCGGCGTGCGTGCGCCCGATGCCGGGAAGATGACCATAGCCGGCAAAACGGTTTCGCGGTTCTCGCCGAGCACAGTCCAGGCGCTCGGCCTCGGCCGCATCCCGGAAGACCGCATGACGACCGGGCTGGTCACCAATCTGCCGCTTGCCGATTCGATGGTGCTGCCGCGCATCGGCACGGCGGCGTTCAGCCGCAACGGCCTGCTCAAGCCGGATGCGATCCGCGCCTTCGCCGAGGCGCAGATCAAGGCCTACGATATACGTTGCCCCGGGCCGATGACGCGCGCCGGGGCGCTTTCCGGCGGCAATCTGCAAAAGGCGCTTCTGGCGCGCGAACTCGCTTTCGATCCGAAGGTGCTGATCGTTTCGCAGCCGACTCGCGGCCTCGACATCGGCGCTGCGCGCTTCATCCACGAAAAATTCCTCGACATGCGCGCCAAGGGCTGCGGCATCGTCGTCATCGGCGAGGATCTGGAAGAGTTGCTGATGCTCTCGGATCGTATCGCGGTGATGTATGAGGGCCGCATCGTCGGCACGCTGGACAGCGCCGACGCCAGCATCGCCAGACTCGGGTTGATGATGACCGGCGCGGAGGGCCATGCCTGATGTTCCGTCTCGAGGCCCGCACCTCAACGCCCGCCTGGTTCAATCTGGCGCTGCCGCTGCTCGCAATCGGCGCGACGCTGATCCTGTGCAGCGGCCTCATCGCACTGGCCGGCGCCGGCGTCGTCGAGGCCTATGGCGTGATGTTTTCGGCGTCGCTGGGCGACAGCTACGCCGTCACCGAAACGCTGGTGCGTGCCGCGCCGATGATCTTCACCGGACTGGCCGTGGCGGTCGCCTTCCGCGCCAAATTCTGGAACATCGGCGCCGAAGGGCAATTGCTGGCTGGTGCGGTGGCGAGCTGTGCCGTCGGTGCAATCCCGATGCCGGGGCCGCTCGCCATGCTGCTGATGGCGCTGGCGGGCGCTGCCGCCGGCGCGGCCATCGCCCTGATCCCCGCCACGCTGCGGGTAAAATTCAGGGTCGATGACGTGGTCAGCTCACTGCTGCTCAACTCGGTCATTTTCTATGCATTGATGGCGCTGATCGAGGGGCCATGGAAGGACAGTTTCAGCGGCTACCCGATCTCGCCGCCGATCGAGGATACGGCCAATTTTCCGGTGCTGCTCGAAGGCACGCGGCTGCATCTCGGCGTCGTCGCGGCGCTGGTCGCCGCACCGGTGATCTGGTTCGTGGTCGCGCGCACGACGCTCGGCTTCCGCATCAGGGTCACCGGCGAAAACCCCGAGGCGGCGCGCTATGGCGGCATCAATGTCGAGCGGGTGCTGATTTCGACGGCGCTGCTGTCTGGCGCATTGGCCGGCCTTGCGGGCGTCGGCGAGGTCGGCGGCGTGCATTTCCAGGTGATGAGCGACATCTCGCCGGGCTATGGCTATTCCGGCATCGTCGTCGCCATGCTGGCGAGGCTCAATCCGCTCGGCGTGGTGCCGGCGGCGATCTTCCTTGCCGCCGTCATGACCGGCGCCGAGGCGATGTCGCGGGCGACCGGCGTTCCGGCCTTCCTCAGCGATGTCATCCAGGGAACTGCGCTGCTCGCCATGCTGGTGGCGCTGCTGTTCACCGCCTATCGCATCCGTCGCGTGGGAATAGCCAAATGAGCGTGGTGCTGGAACAGATCTTCCAGGTCGGCTTCCTTGCCGCGATCATCCGCATCGCCACGCCGCTAGCCTTCGCGACGCTGGGCGAGATGTTCTCCGAGCGCGCCGGGGTGCTCAATCTCGGCATCGAAGGCATCATGCTTTTGTCGGCGATGACCGGCTTCACCGCGGCGAGCCTCAGCGGCAGCCTCTGGCTTGGCGTGCTAGCGGCGGTGCTGACCGGGGCGCTGATGGGCGCCGTGCACGCGCTGTTCACTGTAGCGCTCGGCCTCAGCCAGCATGTCTGCGGCATCGGCGTGACGCTGTTTAGCTCCGGCCTTGCCTATTTCCTCTACCGGCTGATCTTCGGCCAGCAATCGGTACCGCCGAACATCAAGGGATTCGAGACGCTGCCGATCCCGATCCTGTCCGGCATTCCGGTGCTTGGGCCGGCGGTGTTCAACCAGTTCTCGCTGGTCTACATGGCGATGCTGGCCATACCGCTGGCCGCCTTCGTGCTCTACCGCACGCCTTGGGGCCTGTCGGTGCGCATGGTCGGCGAAAACCCGCGTGCCGCCGATTCTGCCGGCGTCAGCGTCATTGCAACACGCTTCCAGGCGGTGATCCTCGGCGGTGCCTTGATGGGACTGGCCGGTGCCTTCCTGTCGATGGCGCAATTCAACGCCTTCACCTTCGGCGTGGTTTCCGGGCGTGGCTGGGTGGCAATCGCGCTCGTCGTTTTCGGCCGCTGGGATCCGTGGCGATCGGCAGGCGCGGCACTGCTGTTTGCCTTCGTCGACGCCTTGCAGTTGCGCATGCAGGCGAGCGGGCTTGGCCATATCCCCTACGAGGCGTTCCTGATGCTGCCGTTCATCTTCACCATCGTCGCTATGGCGGTGATGTCGCGCAATGCGGTGGCCCCGTCGGCGCTGCTCAAGCCGTTCCGGCGCGAAGAGCGGTAGCGGCGCTTCGCCTTTCACATCGCGGTGAAGCCGTTATCGACGAACAGATGCGCGCCGTTGACGAAGCTGGCCTCGTCGCTGGCCAGGAACAGGGCTGCCTTCGCGACCTCTTCCGGCTCGCCGATCCGCCCTTGTTGCGCCGCCATTGCCGCGTCGGAGACATCGACGCCGAGTTTGTCGAGATCGGCGACCTCGCGCAGGCCATGCGGTGTCCTGATGAAGCCTGGACAGACCGCATTGCAGCGGATGTTGCGGTCGCGGAACTCGACGGCGATGGCACGCGCGAACATATGGCAGGCGCCCTTGGTGGTGTCGTAAAGCACCTCCATCGGCGTCGCCGCCACCGCCGAGATCGACGAGGTGCAGACGATGGAACCGCCGCCGGCGGCGATCATGCCGGGCAGCACGGCACGCGTCATCAGGAACATCGAACGCACATTGACGGCATGCAGCCAGTCCCATTCCTGCAGCGTGGTCTCCAGGAAGGGTTTGATGACGAGGGTGCCGGCGTGGTTGAACAGAACCGTGAACGGGCCGAATTTTTCCGTCGCGCCCTTCACCGCCGCTTCGACCTGCGCCTCATCCGATACGTCGGCGACCCAGTGCTCGGCGACATGGCCGCGTTGCCTGATTGCCGCTGCGGTGGCCGCCGCCGCTTCGCCGTTGCGGTCGACGATCGCCACCTTGGCGCCCTCGGCCGCGAAAAGCTCCGAGGCCGCACCGCCCATTCCCGTCGCGCCGCCCGAAATGATGGCGACCTTGCCGGCCAGTCTTGTGCCCATGGTTTGCTCCCTGCTGCCTTGCCGTGACGTCGCGGCTTTCCGCTGAAGCGATGCTATCCCTCATCCATTGGATGGCCAAGGAGCCACAGACATATGGACCTGACGTTTCCTGCCGTCACCCCGGCATGCCGCGAAAGGCAGCGCTAAGCAGTAAAAGCACTAATTTGTCCGCCGTTTGGAGAAAATTGTTCTAAGGATCGCGCGAAAATAGCACTCGACAAAGTCTACTGATTTTATAGATTAAGCGCCGAGACGGAGGTCGATATGTCCTATAGCCAGAACGCTCAGACTGCCCGCAAAGGCCAAAGGCTGGGTTCCGACCAGGTGTGGCGGCCGGCCTATGCCGGCGCTTTCGCCTATCTCGTCTTTGCCCTTGCGTTTGTATTCACCGGGGCAGTGGTACTGGGGCTTATCCCCTGATTGTCAAGGCTCTGATCATCGAGGCTTCCTCGGGATAGCGGCCTGCCGTTTGCAGAAATTCCGGAGTTGATGAACCGAATGCCGGTGCGCTTTTGCGCGCCCTGATTCCAACGTGATGGAGGAGATGGCAATGCCAATCGAGTTCACGCATGTTCCCGGTAAGATCCACGCTGCCGACGCCAGCTTTTTCTACGACTATGTCGAGACCGCGACGAAGCTGTCACTGATCGAGGATGCCGGATTCCGGAAGATCGTCATCGACGACCAGGCCGGGCTGCTGACCAATATGGACCTTGCCGCCCAGACGCTGGACCGGACCTCGTCCCTGGAGGTCGTGCTCACGCATTGGGCAGGCGTGATCGAACCAACCGTGGCGGCGCGGCAGCTCGCTGCCCTCGACGCGAGAAGCGGTGGCCGGCTGTCGCTCAGGATGCTCAGCGAGCCGCTGAGCGACGACGATGCCGAGGCACGTCCGGCCGGCCATACGGTGGTCTGGCAACGCATCGATGAATATCTGGTGCTGCTGAAGCGGTTGTGGTCGAACGACAGGCCGTTCGACCATGAAGGCACCTTTTACAGCATCAAAGGCGGCTATGTGCCGCGCAAGGGGCCGCATGGTGCCGATGTGACCATCCGCATGGGCGGGCAGTCGGGCACTGCGCTCAGGGTCGCGGGCAGGCATGCGGACGTGTTCGAGCTGGCGCCTGGCTCGCTTGCAGAAATCCGCCAGTCAATGGAGCGCGTACGCGGCGCTGCTGCCGAACACGGCCGGGCCGGCAAGCTGCGTTTCGCGCTTCCCGTCCGAATCCGTACGGAAGACAAACCGGCCGCTTCCTGCCAGAAGGCGCTCGAACTTGCCGGGCCGCCGGCGCAGGTCGCGCTTTCGCTGCTTTCTTACGCCGCTTTGGGGATCAAGGAGTTCATGATCGTCGGCGTCGACAGGCCACGCGAGATTGCGACCGCCGGCCGCGAGGCGATCGCGCTCTTGCGCAATTCGCTGGCACGGCGCGAGGCCGATGTCCCTCAGCCGGGGGCGTTTGCGTCACGCTCGATACAGGGAGCACGCGCCGGCTGCTGAAGCGCCTCCGTCGTCCGCGCCTTGGTGACGGGTCTACACCATTCCGGGAAAGCCGCGTGAGCCGCCCTGGCCAGCGCCGGTATTTCCTGATCGGGAACGGAGCTGTAGGGCCAGAGCAGTCGCGGGCCGAGCGGCGCCCAGCCGCCGGCTGCCGCCATCGCCTTGTCGAGTGCTGCATCACCGACATTGTAACGGGTGCGAAACGGTAGGACATTTGCGGCGAGGAAGGCCTGTATGCGGGCCTCGACCTCGGCAGCGGCGGCCATGTTGGTGCGGATTATCTGCCACCACATCATCGCGCCCTTCGGGTTGAGGCAGGCAACGTTGGAATAGCTGCCATGGGCCCCTCCAGCATAGCCTGTTGCCAGCGTGTGGCCGGGGACGAAGACGGAAAATCCGTCCAGTTTGCGGCGCATGTCGGCATACCAGCCGGCGTCGCCGCCCGGCAGCTTGGCGCCGACCAGCGATGGCACGGCCGCACGCAGACTGGCGATGCCGTCGAGCGTCAGGTGGCGCTTGGCGTGCGGCGGATTGTAGAGCACCAGCGGCGTTTCAGGCGCGGCGTCGCACAGGCCGCCGGCAAAGCGCATGACCTCGTCGTCGCTGGGCGGCCACCAGTCGGGCAGCGTGAACTGCACCGCCGCCGGGCGAAGTCCGGCGACCCGCGTCAGTCGCTCCAGCGCGACGCGCGGAGTGGACTGGCTGATGCCGATCTGGAAAGGAAGGCGCGCGCGGCCGGCTATGGTTGCGACCAACTCACAAAGCCGGTCAAATTCGGGCTCGGTCTGGCAATGGAATTCGCAGGCCGTTCCATTGGAATAGACGCCGTCGACGCCTGAGGCGCAGAGCCGGGCGATCGTCTCTTCCGTCGCCTGCCAGTCGATCGCTCCGCGATCGTCGATGGCCAGCATCACCGCGCCCCAGATGCCGCGCGGTGCGTGTGCGGGCAAGCGGGCCAGATGGTCGTCGAGGTCAGCGTCCACCGGCGATCTCGTGTTCGCGGCGGGTTTCGTTCGACGCGAAGGCAGCCTCGATAATAGCGATGATCTTGCGCGCATAGATGCCGTCGACCGGCACAGGCGTGTCATCGGCAATGGCATCGCGCATTGCGTTCCATTCGCGCACCAGCGCGTTATGCATCCAGTTCGGCTCAAAGGAACCGGGCAGCTCGGTCCAGACCGTCTCGCGGCCAAGCATGGTGCCGCGGTCCATGTCGATGCGCAGCGTTCCCCGCTCGCAGACCAGATCCATGGCATAGGTGGTGGCGCCGGTGCGATAGCCGACGCTCTGCACCTGGCCGATGCCGCCGCCGGCGAAGCGCAATCCGAGCAGAGCGCTGTCGTCTGCTTCCTGGTCATGGAACTTGGCGCCGAGCATGCCGCTCACCGACACGACATCGTCATCCATCAGCCAGACCAGGCGATCGACCGCGTGGATGCCGGCCGTCAACAGCATGCCGCCGCCGGTCGCCTTGCGCAGATGCCAGTCGCGGCGATTGTGCTCCATCCACAGCTTGATGATCCAGCTCGATCCGGCGAGCGGCCGGCCGAGCTCGCCTTCCTCCAGAATTTGCCTGGCCGCCATGCAGGGCAGGGCGAAATGCATGAGGTGGGCGACCATCAGCTTGATGCCACCCTTGGCCACGGCGGCGTTGATCGCATCGCAGGCAGCCACCGTCGGCGCCATCGGTTTTTCGAGCAGGATATGCTTGCCGGCCTTTGCCGCGCCGATGGCCATTTCGGCATGGAGATGGTGCGGGCTGGCAATGAGGACCGCATCGACCTCCTTGTCGTCCAGCAGCCTTCGCCAGTCCGCGTAGCCGCGGCCGCCATGTTCAGCGGTGAATTGCTGCAGTGCGTCGGCATTTCCTCGAGAGGCGGCGACGAGGCGAATATTTCCAACCTCGCGGATTGCCCGCGCATGGGCTGCGCCGAAATCGCCGGCGCCGATAATTCCTATTCCAATCATGGTCCTGCCTTTTGATAAGCGGCGTCGATCAGCGACATCGCCGCAACATAATCTTCGATGGACACCGGCGGAGGCGCCTTTCTGGCCAGCCGGTCAAGCGTATCGCGCATGAACAGACGATAGCGCGTTGCCGGCAGTTCGACCGGCAAGTCGACGATTGCCGCGTCGTCGAGCGTTGCGCAGATAACATGGTCGCCATGATCGATGAGGGTGGCATTGGCACTGACGATGCGCCACTCGAAGTCACCGCCGGGGCGCATCGAAGCAAAGGTGTAACCGGCCTCGACGATGAACAGCGCGCCGGCCTCGTCTTCCAGCACCAGAAGTGCGTGATCCTCGACCGGGCCGGGATGAATGCGGTTCGCGATCGAAACACTTTTCAGGCCGAGCTTGCCGGTTGCGAGGCTGAGTGCCGCGTCGACGCCGTGTATGCCGAGATTCCTCAATGCACCCCCGCCACCAACCGCCGGGTCGAGCACCCAGGCGACACCGTCGGCGATGTAGCGTTGCGGCGGGCCGTTGACCAGCCGGAACTGGCAATGCGCCACGGGGCCGGCGCGACCTTGCCGGCGCAGCCGTTCAAGGCCGGCAACGGCCGGCCCGAAACGGTTGGGCAGGGGAACAGCGACAAAAGTCTGGTACTGCCTGGCAAGGTCGCGCAGCGCCATCAGTTCCCTAGTATGGCTGGCCGCCGGCTTCTCCAGGATCAGCGGTATCCTTGCCGCGATGATCGCACGTGCCCGCGCCGGCACCATCGAAGGGTGCCCCATCAACAGGATCACATCCGGCGGGCTGGAGAGTATCTCCTTGAAATCTTCGATAAACGGCAGGTCGTGGTGCGCGGCGAACGCTTGCGCTTGGCCAGGATCCTCGTCCCAGATACCGGCGATCTCCGTGCCGTAAAAGCGTGCGGCGTCGAGGTGTATTTCGGCGTGCCAGTGGCTCGAGCCGGCGAGGGTAATCTTCATTCGGAGGCAGCAGCTTTGTTATGGGCTTGCAGGATATCCTACAAGTGGCTATACGACAAGCAGCGGGCAAGCTTCAGCGGATGATGAAGGCAGTGGGATGGCGGAACTGAAGTCGATCGAACCGTTGAGCAGACCGCCGCTGCTTCACGTCACCGTGCAGGAAAGCCTCAGGGCCTATATCGAAAGCAACCAGCTCAAGGCAGGCGATCCCCTGCCGCCGGAGACGTTCCTGGCGCAGCGGCTCGGCGTCGGCCGCAACTCCGTGCGGGAAGCCATCAAGGCGCTGGAATCGATCGGCATCCTGGAGACACGACGCGGCATCGGCGTGTTCGTCAAGGAGTTCTCGTTCAAGCCGCTGCTGGATAACCTGGCCTACGGTTTGCAGGATTCGCTGCGCGATGTCGAAGAGCTGCGCGAAATCCGTCGGGTGCTGGAAACCGGCCTCATCGCCAAGACGATCGAGATGATCAGTGCCGAGGACATCGAGGCGCTGCGCCAGTTGACCGAGCGCATGCGGCAACGTGCCGAGCGCCATGAGAGCTTCGCCGAAGAGGACCAGCAATTCCATCAGCTGCTGTTCCGCTGCCAGAACAATCACATGCTGAGCGCGCTGATCGACATCTTCTGGACGGCGTTCAACAAGGCCTCGAATTTCACCAATCTCGATAATCCGACGCCGCTGGCGACATGGCGCGACCATCACGAGATCGTCGAGGCTGTCGCCGCCAAGGACGTCGGCCAGGCGCGTCGGCGACTCGACGACCATTACCGGGGGATCCAGCAGGTTATCGCAAAAAACCGAACAAGCTGAAGAACAACCTGACTATGCCAAGGGAGGAAACCATGCGTATCAGGACCATCGCATTCTCAGTCGCCGGGCTGCTGCTCGCCAGCATTGCCCCATTGACCAGTGTCCAGGCACAAAGCGCCAAGACCATTGCGGGCGGCTTCGACGTCGGCCCCGGCGGTTTTCCCAAGAACTTCAACCCGCTGGTGGCGACCGGCGGCTACACCTGGCTCAGCACCTATTTTGAACCGCTGGTCATCTACAATGCCGGGCTGGCCGATATCGAAGGCGACCTCGCCAAGGACTACAAGATCAGCGACGACCAGCTGAGCTATACGTTCAACCTGGTCAACGAGACCTGGCATGACGGCAAACCGTTCACCTCGAAGGACGTCAAGTTCACCCTCGAGCTTGCCAAGAACAAGGCCTCCGGCAGCCTGTTTGCCGCCCGCCTCGCCAACATCGCCTCGGTCGATGCCCCGGATGACCACACCGCAGTGGTGAAGCTATCGAAACCGAACGGCTCGTTTCTATCCATCCTCTCGCAGCTGATGATCCTGCCGGAGCATGCCCTGGCCGCTCTGCCGCCGGAATCGCTGGCGACAAGCACCTGGTGGTCGACCACACCGGTCGGCACCGGCCCGTTCAAGTTCAAGCGCTACGTGACCGACCAATATGTCGAACTGGCAGCCGATGACGATTATCGCGGCGGCAAGCCGAAGGTAGACGTGCTCATCAACCGCTATTTCGAGTCGCCGGCGGCGGCCGTTGCCGCACTCCGTGCCGGCGAAATCCAGTTCACCTATGTCGAGCCCGACGATGCGGCATCGTTCAAGAGCGACAGCAATTTCAAGGTGATCGAAGGTGCCTCGTACGTGGTCAACTATATCGGCCTGAACCAGAAGGTCGACCTGTTTAGGGATATCCGTGTCCGCCAGGCGATCATGTACGCGATCGATCGCAACGCCATCATCGACAGCCTCTACGGCGGTGCCGCCGAGCCAGCCAATTGCGGCTATGTCGCGCCGCATCTCGTTCCCGCAGGCCTCGAACCCTATGCCTACGATCCGGCAAAGGCCAAGGCGCTGCTGAGCGAGGCCGGCTGGGACAAGATCAACGGCGACAAGCCGATCACCTTGCTGACCTATTACGGCTCGCCGCAAGCGGCCAATGTGATGGCCGCTGTCCAGTCGATGCTGGCCGAGGTCGGCATCAATGTGGTGCCGCGGGTCGTCGATACGCCGACCTACAACGGCATCGTCTACAAGCAAGGCACGCCGGACTGGAACGCCTTTCCGATGGTCTATGCCGGCCTGCAGAACGGCCCCAACCCGGCCGGCCTCAATCCCGGCCTCAACAAGTCGCAGATCCCGCCGGCAGGCTTCAACACCATGCGCATCGAGTTCGACGATCTGAGCACCGCATTGGACGCCGCGCTAGGCCAAACCGATCCGGCCAAGCTCGATCAATCCTGGCAGGGGGTCTGCAAGGTGATGAACAAGGAGCTACCCTGGGCGACGTTGTGGGTGGCCAACCGCTATGGCGTAGCCTCCAACAAGCTGCATGACTTCGTCTGGACGCCGGCGCCGGGCGGCGGCCCCTACGCAGCTCACCCCGAGCGCTGGGACATCCAGTAAGAAACCCGCAACCAAGCGAGCAGGCGGGACCACTTTGGCGCCGCCTGCCACCGCCACGGAAAGCCCATGTTGAGCTTCATCGCCCGCCGCAGCGCCACAGGATTGCTGATGCTGGTCGCGCTCAGCGTCCTCATCTTCATCCTGTTGCGGCTGGCGCCGGGCGATCCGATCGACGCCTATATCAACCCATCGGTCCCCATGTCGGCTTCCGACCTCGAGGGCCTGCGCGAACGGCTCGGGCTCGATCGGCCGCTTCCCGTGCAATATCTCGCCTGGCTGCGCGCGGCGCTGAGCGGTGACTTCGGCTATTCGATCCAGCGCAGCGGCGTTGCCGTGCTGCCACTGGTCATGGAACGCATCGGCCCGACGGCGCTGCTGATGGGTACGGGCCTGGCGATCGCCATCGTGCTCGGCATTTCCGCCGGCATTTTCAGCGCGGTGCGCCGTAACGAACCATCCGACATCGCGCTGTCGGTGCTGTCGTTTATCGGTATCTCCAGCCCGGCTTTTCTGACAGCGCTGCTCGGTCTCTATTTCTTCTCGGTGCTGCTGCGCTGGGCGCCGTCCGGCGGCATGCAGACCGCGGGTGCGCCGTTCTCGGCGACGGATGTGCTTGCGCACCTCGTCCTGCCCGCCTGCCTGCTGTCCGTCGGCCATGCCGCGCTGATCATGCGTTACATGCGCGCCTCGCTGCTGGAAGTGCTCAACCAGGATTACGTGCGGACGGCGCGTGCCAAGGGCGTGCGCGAGTTCTGGGTTATCATCAAGCACGCGACCCGCAATGCGCTCTTGCCGGTCATTACCTTGATCGGCTCGACTGTCGGCATCGCCATCGGCGGCGCCATCTTCCTGGAAAGCGTGTTCAACTGGCCGGGCATGGGACTGCTTCTGGTCAACGCCGTCGGCACCCGCGATTACCCGGTGATCATGGGCGCTACCCTGGTGATCGGCGTTTGCGTCATCCTGGTCAACCTCTTGACCGACGTCGTCTATGCCGTCGTCGACCCGCGCATTCAGGTGGCATGATGGCAATCACGGCGCCAGATCCTACAGTTGACCCGACAGCCGTGCCGCAAACCAAAGGCCCGCTTCGCCGCGCGCTCGACCGCTTTTTTGAAAACCGCGCGGCGCGTGCCGGGCTTTTGATCGTCATCCCGATCCTGCTGGCGGTTTCGACGTATCCTTTGTGGTGGCCGTTCGGTCCTAACACCATCGACCTCCGAGCAATGAACAAGGCGCCGTCGGCCATTCATTGGCTGGGCAGCGACGGCGTCGGGCGCGACGTCATGGCCCGGTTGCTGCAAGGCGGGCGGATCTCATTGCTGGTTGCCGTCAGCTCGGTCGCCATCTCCACCGTCATCGGCTTCCTGGTCGGCGCCGTCGCCAGCTTTGGCGGGCGCCTCGTCGACGGCACGGTGATGCGCCTGGTCGATCTGGCGATGACGCTGCCGCCGGTGATCTTCCTGCTGGTGCTGGCTTCGATCGCCGGCACCGGCATCGCGCCGACCATACTGGTGATCTCGCTGCTCTCCTGGCCGGTGCTGTCGCGCATGGTGCGCGCCCGGCTGCTCGAACTGCGCGAGCGCGATTTCGTCGTTGCCGCCCGCGGCATGGGGGCAGGGCTGCCGCATCTGCTGTTCCGGCACGGCCTGCCCAATTGCATCGATATCCTGGTCGTCTACGCCACCTTGCAGATCGCCAACGCCATCCTGCTCGAGGCCGGCCTGTCCTTCCTCGGCCTCGGCATCGCACCGCCCGAAGCCAGCTGGGGCAACATGCTCAATCTCGCCCGCTCCACCGTCGTGCTTGAAAATTACCCCTGGCAATGGATGTTCCCGGGCGCCGCACTGGTGCTCACCGTGCTCGCCATCAACTTCATCGGCGACGGCTTGCGCGACGCATTCGACCCCCGCTCCGATCTCAACTGACCTCAAAGGTTCATCAAAATGCCCCTGTTTACCGGCGTCGTGCCACCTGTCGTCACCCCGCTCAATGCCGATTTCAGCATCGACTTTCCGTCGTTCACCCGCACCATCGAGAACCTGCTCGACGGCGGCGTTCACGGGCTGTTCGTGCTCGGCTCGACCAGCGAGGTGGTCTTCCACGACGAGGCGGGCCGCAGGGCCGTCCTCGAGCACGCGGTCAAGGTCAATAACGGCCGGGTTCCGATCTTCGCCGGGGTCATCGACCCGACGACCGACCGCGTCATCAACCACGCCCGGATCGCCAGATCGGCCGGCGCCGACGCCATCGTCGTCACCGCGCCGTTTTATACCCGCACCAGCCAGCCGGAGATCGGCGACCACTTCCGCTATATCAAGGATGCGATCGACATTCCGGTCATCGCCTACGACATCCCGGTCTGCGTCCACGTCAAGCTGGAGCGCAAGACCACGGTCGGCCTCGCCAGGGAAGGCGCCATCGCGGGCATCAAGGATTCCAGCGGCGATGACGGCAATCTGCGTTACGTGCTCAAGGACATGGCCGACGACCCCGGCTTCTTCGGCATGACCGGCTCCGAGATACTGGTCGATAGCGTGCTGGCGATGGGTGCGCATGGCGTCGTGCCGGGGCTCGCCAATGTCGACCCGCATGGTTATGTCAGGCTGTGGAAGCTGACGCAGGCGGGCCAGCATGCCGAAGCCCGCCTGGAGCAGGAGCGGTTGTTGAAACTGTTCGAGATCGTCTGGATCTCGCTCGGCAGGACCAGCGCCGGCTCGGCCGGCGTCGGCGCCTTCAAGGCGGCGATGAAGAGCCTCGGCATCATCGCCTCGAACACCATGGCGCGGCCGCAGCGCAGCCTGAACGACGAGGAAACCGCAAAGATCGACATGATCCTTCGCGATGTGGGGCTGCTCCGCTGAGTGCCGCGCCGATCCTCTCGATTTCCGGCCTCCGCTCGGTGTTCCGCATCGCGGGGCGCGACATCGCGGCGGTAACGGATGTCGACCTGACGATCGGCTCCGGCGAGACGGTGGCGCTCGTCGGCGAATCCGGATCCGGCAAATCCGTCACCAGCCTGTCGATCATCGGCCTGTTGCCGAAAAGGGTCGGACATATTGCCGAGGGATCGATCGCGCTGCGGCGCAAGAACGGCACGCTCACCGAGCTGACCAGCCTCGATGCCGAGTCGCTGCGCAAGATACGCGGCAACGAGATCGGCATGGTGTTCCAGGAGCCGATGACCAGCCTCAACCCGGTCTACACGATCGGCGAGCAGATCGCCGAACCGATCCGCATCCATCTCGGCAAATCGCACCGCGAGGCAGAAGCAGACGCGGTGCGGCTGCTGGTACAGGTCGGCATTCCCGATCCGAAGCGGCGGGCGCGGCAATATCCACACGAACTTTCGGGCGGGATGCGCCAGCGCGCTACCATAGCCATGGCCCTGTCCTGCGATCCAGGCTTGCTGATCGCCGACGAGCCGACGACCGCGCTGGACGTCACCATACAGGCCCAGATCCTCGATCTTTTGGCCGAACTGCGGGCGCAGCGCGGCATGGGCATCCTGTTCGTCACCCACAATCTCGGCGTCGTCGCCGAAATCGCCGACCGGGTAGCGGTGATGTATGCGGGGCGTATCGTCGAAACAGGTCCGGTGAGCGAAGTGTTCACCCGTCCGCGTCATCCCTACACCGCCGGGTTGATGCGCTCGGTGCCGCGGCTCGGACAGGCCACGGCGCTGAAGGCGGCGGGAACGCCGCTGCCGACCATTGCCGGAAATGTTCCGTCGCTCGCCTTGCTGCCCAAAGGCTGTTCCTTCGCGCCGCGTTGCCCGATGGCTATCGCTGCCTGCCGCGCCGCGGTCCCTCCATTGTTTGCGGCAACGCGGACCCAGCAAAGCCGCTGCCTGCGTTGGGAGGAGCTCTGATGGCCGACGTTCCTTTCCTTTCGGTCAAAAACCTGACCAAGCATTTTGCGCCGACAGCGTTCTCGCGCGGACCCGTCGTAAGGGCGTTGGAGGATATTTCTTTCGATATCGGGCGTGGCCAGGTGGTCGGCCTGGTCGGCGAATCCGGGTCCGGCAAGACGACGATCGGCCGCTCGGTGCTGCGTCTGATCGAGCCGACATCCGGCCAAATCAACTATGACGGCACCGACATCACCAGGCTGGGTGCCGCCCAGTTGCGCCGCCAGCGCCGCAAGATGCAGTATATTTTCCAGGATCCCTTCGCCAGCCTGTCGCCGCGCATGACGATCGGGCAGATCCTCACCGAAGGCCTGGACATTCAAGGCATCGGCAAGAAGTCCGAGCGGCGGGCGAAGGCCGAGAAGGCACTTGCCGCGGTCGAGTTGCCGGTCGACGCCTATGACCGCTACGCCCATGAATTTTCGGGCGGCCAGCGCCAGCGCATCGGCATCGCCCGGGCGCTGACGCTCGAGCCGGAATTCATCGTTGCCGATGAGCCGGTCTCGGCACTCGACGTCTCGATCCAGGCGCAAATCATCAATCTGTTGCGCGACCTGCAGCTCCGGCTCGGCCTGACTATGCTGTTCATTTCGCACGATCTGGCTGTCGTCGAGTACATCTGCGACACGGTCATCGTGCTCTATCTCGGGCGCATCATGGAGGTTGCGCCGGCGGCCGAGCTTTATGCCCGGCCGCAGCATCCCTACACGCGCGCGCTGCTGTCAGCCATTCCGTCGCTCGATCCGCTAGCCAGGCAAGACCGACAAGTGCTCAAGGGCGATATTCCAAGCCCGGCAAACCCGCCGTCGGGCTGCGTTTTCCGAACCCGTTGCCCGTTCGCGCTGGAGGCTTGCGCCGGGGCTGTACCGCCACTGAGGGCGACAGCCGACGGCCATCTGAAGGCCTGCATTCGCGACGACATCGCGTAGGTTTTTTGCCCTGTGCCTACGGGAGAACTTGGGCGAGATGGACAAGGTCGTCGGCCACAAAGTCCCAGCTCTCAAGAGGCGAGAGATCGGTCGTCTGCGCCGGGCCATGCTCTTTTGGCCGAGCAACAAAGGCGGTTCCGATACCGCATTTTCGTGCCGCAGCCAGGTCGTCATTATGCGCGGCGACTAACACGGCCTCCGAAGGTCGCACCACCAGGATCTCCACTGCGCGGAGATAAGCCTGCGGCGCAGGCTTGTAGGTGCCGAACACATCCGAGCCAAGGACGGTGTCCCAAGGCAGGCCGGCGCGCTTGGCCATATCCAGCAACAGCCGGGTATTAGCCCCTGACAAGGGCACGATGATGAAGCGTTCCTTTAGCCTCGCAAGGCCTTTCAGCGAATCGGGCCACGGCTCCAGCCGGTGCCAGGCGAGGTTGAGTTCCTCAAGTTCGGCGGTCGGCAGCTCGGATGGGGCCAGCCCGAACTGGACGAGGGTGGCGTCCAGATTCTCCCTGTTGATCACGTCAAGTGAAACGAAAGGGCGGTGCCCCGTCCGCACCGCCTCGGTCGAGGCGTCATAGCGCGACGCCCACGCATCGGCGAATTCACCGGGATCGACCTGCTCTGCACCAACTCGCGCGAGGAAGGCGCCGGCCTCCCTTGCGATGCCGCTGCGCCAGTCAACGACGGTTCCCAGAACATCGAAGAATAGGACTCGAGTGGCGGTCATATTGAGCTTTCCGGTCGGGTTGCGGTGGCTGTCCTGCCGCATCAGTCGCGATAGGACGGATCGACCTCGTCGAGCTGCTGATCAGATAGTCGAAATGTTTAAAAGCCTGATCGCGAAGGTGGTTCCCCCGGGGCTCATTGAAACGTCGTCGATGCCAACCCATATGCAATTCGCGTCGGATGTTTCCTCCCATTCGTTCGGCGCGTTCCCCTCTGAAGGTTTCGACCTTCACATCTTGGCCGGGCTTTTCAGCCCGGCCTTTTTTCTAGGGTGGATCAGCGAGCCGAGATCACGGCGCAGGCGTGCCCAGCGTATCGATGCGTTTCGCCAGCTCCGCGGGATCGCCAAGCACGCGCAGCGTCTTCAGCCGAGCGGTGCCGCCGGCGACGATCGAGACGGCCGAAGCGGCCACGCCAAGCGCCTTGGCGACCAGCCTTTCCAGCGCTCGATTGGCGGCGCCGTTTTCCGGCACGGCGCGGACGCGAGCCTTCAGATGGCTTCGCCCATCCGCGGTCGTTTCGGGCCCCTCGAGCCTGTCCATCGCTGATTTCGGCGTCAGCCGGACGAACAGGTCGATGCCGTCGGCGCGAAGTCGAAAGAAACGGTTCGTCCCGTGACTCACATCGATCCGATACCGAACATCGGCTGAACGGTCGTGTCTAGGAACACGCTGATAAATGTCAGCGCAAGCAACAGGATGATCGGCGAGATATCGATCCCGCCAAGGTCCGGGAGGACGCGGCGGATCGGCCGCAATGCCGGCTCGGTCAGCCGATAAAGCATGTTGCCAAGAGAGTCGACAAGCTGGTTGCGCGAGTTGACGACGTTGAAGGCGTAAAGCCACGAGAAGATAGCCGCACCAATCACAATATACCAATAGATATTAATCGCGGCATGCAGCGTATAAAAGACTGCGATCATCGGTTGCTCCTTGCGAACGCCCGACATGTAGCCACTGTAGGTGAAAGCGGCAAGAGCCGCCTTCCGCCGCATGGCGAAGCCGGACGAACGGCCGAACGGCATTTCGGCAGCACGCGCAGCCTTGACAGGAAACCGCAGCGGCCGATAAAAGCCCCATCCGCTGGACGGGGCTGTAGCTCAGCTGGGAGAGCGCGTCGTTCGCAATGACGAGGTCAGGAGTTCGATCCTCCTCAGCTCCACCAGCGGATTTTTTCGCACCCTTTGCCTGGATGAATTCCAAGGAAATCCTCCTTGGCTTCACGGCGTCTCTCAGATGAAGCTCGCGAACGCATT
The DNA here is from genome assembly GCF_040320505.1 of Mesorhizobium sp. M0678. Lineage (NCBI taxonomy): Bacteria > Pseudomonadati > Pseudomonadota > Alphaproteobacteria > Hyphomicrobiales > Phyllobacteriaceae > Mesorhizobium > Mesorhizobium sp. M0678. The sequence goes on from NZ_JAMYPT010000006.1 coordinate 57,481, forward strand.
GCAGCCTGCTGGCGGCTTGGCACTATCGTTGCCGGGTGGATTCACATCGGCGACGTAAAGACCCTCTACACCAGTAGCGTATGCGGCCTATTGCCACTGCGCCTCGTCCTTGCCAGACTTGGTCCGTCTTCAAAACCGAGGGGAATTCACCATGACCAGCGCGACAAGGCGTGATTTTGTAGGTCTTACAGGAATGGCAGCGACTGCCCTGGCCGGTGCTGTTGCAACACGAGCTACCGCTGCGGAAAGCGACGTATCGCCATCGTTCGATGAGGTTCTTCAAGAGTACAATCAAAACAACACAGAAAGGACCAGATCAAAGCTGGCGATCTATGTGGTGCTTTCTCATCTGCACGCCAGCCTCGAGGACGAATTTAGTGACCTTGGGCTAGAGCTGCCTTTAGGAAAAAAGGCCTTGCCATCGAATCTGCCGGCCAATTTCGAGGACGCGCAGGTTGCACCCCTTCCTTGGCTCTTCAAGCCCTCGGAAGTTACCGACCACGAACGAAACGGCTATGCGGCGATTGCAATGCGAATGAACGCAGTGATGGCAAGACACACCGCCGACGTGAGTGTCGGGGTTTCGCATATCATGTCGCACAAGGGATAACCGCGACCTTGCCGGCGAGCACGGCACGTCAGGCGAGCACAACGCCGGCCGGCGATTTGTTGTTGCGGGCGAACCGATTACCTGTTTTCGCGAGGCGACTGCGCTGCGAGAGTCCTCACAATGGATAAATCCTTCCGGGACGCGCCGCGCGAGATAGCAAAGCTCTCGGCACCCCGGCCAGTGGGAATTGTCAGCCGTCCGCGCGTAGTGGCGCTGCTTTCGCAGGCCCTCGACAGTGGTGCATGCTGGCTGGCTGCGCCTGGTGGATACGGCAAGACGACCGCGGTGATCGACTTTCTGGAACACGGCGGGCTGGAACAAGGCGGCCTGAAGCAAGGCGAATCGGCGTATAACTGGTATCGGGTCGACACCGAGGACCAGGACGTTGCGCGCCTTTTCCACTATCTGACGCTGTCACTCGACGGCAGGCATGCCGGCATGCCGGTCTTTGGTCCGGAATATGCCGACAATTCCGACGATTTCGCGCGGCTGTTCTTCCGCACCTATTTCTCGCGGCTTGATCCGGGCACGATCCTGGTCCTCGACGATCTGCATCGTGCCGATGCGCCAGGCTTTCGCCGGACGCTGGCGATCCTGTTGCGCGAACGCCCCAACACCGTCCGCTGCATCTGCACATCGCGGATGCTGCCCGAGGGCGATGTCGCCGACCTCCTGCTGTCGGGACAGTTGCCGGTGCTCAACCAAACGCTGCTGGAGTTTTCGCCTGCGGAGGCTCGCAACCTCGTCACCGCCCGCTCGCAATCGCCGTCCGAGGTCGGCGACATTTCGGAGGCGCGCGGCTGGGCGGTGGGCCTTCTCCTGCTGGCCAACGCCGGAATGTACTACCCGCTTTCGCAGACCGGCCTTGCCGGAGGCGCCGGCCTTCGGGAGATTGTCGGACGTTATTTCCTGCGCGACATCGCGCCGGAGGACCAGGATCTGCTTATCAGGCTCAACGTTCTGCCGGAGATCAGCACGGAGCTTGCCGATGCGTTCCTGGGCTCGCCGCAGGCTGCTCGCCTGCTGGTGCGGCTGCAGCATCGCCAGCTGCTGATCACGCGCGACGGTCCGGGCGGCGCCGCCTTCCAGCTGCATGACTTGTTGCGCGAATACCTTGCCGGCCTACTGGACCGGCGCGTGACGGAAGCGGACCGTTCCAGGCTGCGCGAGCAGGCAGCAAAGGTCCTGCACGAGGCAGACAAAACCGACGCGGCAATCGTGCTGGCGTTGCAGGCGGGCGCCTGGCCGCTGGCACGCCAGCTCATTCTGGAGTGCGCTAACGGCGTTCTCTCGCAAGGGCGCAGGGCCAGCTTCGTCGAATGGTGCAACAGGCTGCCCCCCGACCAGATGGACGGGTGGGTCCATTATTGGCTGGGCGTCGCCTTCGCATCGGACGATGCGAAGGCCGAACCGCACTTCTCCAAGGCATGGCAAGCATTCGAGAACACCGACATGCGCGGCCAATGCCTGACGGTCGCGCGGGCGGTCGTAGTCAAGACCGCCAGCTGGCGTACGCATGAGGGGCTGGCGGATTGGACGCGCCGAGCCTCACAGGTTCTTGCCAAGGGATTGCCGGAGTTGGATCCGGAGGAACTCATGATGGTCAGGCTCGGCATCCTGCGGGCCGTCGATTTCGCCGAACCTGGCGAATTCGACGCCCATGACGCGAAGCGCCTCGTGAATGATATCCAGCAGCGCCTGACACATCTGCCGATCGAGGATTCGGTCGAGTTGCGCCTGCTGGCAAGCGAAGCGCTCATCGACTACGCGACCTCGTCGGGGCAGCGCGACATTTTTGCCAATGCCGTGGACAGCGTTGCCGCCGATCTCGAACATCCGGATATCCCGCCGCTGGTGCTCGGCATGTGGCTGGTGTCCTTTGGCTCGGCCAGCGGCCGTTACTTCCCCTATTCGCGGCGCGGTTTTGTCTATGCCTCGGCCGAGGATGCGTTGCGACGCGCAACGGCGATAGGCGAGCAGCACGCCTTACGGGGCGTCGAGTTCAGCGCCCTCTATCAGCTTCAATTGCTGATGAAGCTTCACAACAGGTTCTCGGAATTCAATGCGCTCGTCTCCCGGCTGGGCGAGATCGCGGACAGCAGGTTCACAACCCAGGTCGCTGTAGTCGCCGACTGCCACGCGGCGATGCACACGCGCAACGGCGACTTCGTCAAGGCTTATCTCGACTGCGATGCCTTCATGGATGCGATCGAGCGGGCGAATGAGCCGATGATCGAACGCTGGCCGCATTACGTCACCAAATACCAGGTCCTGCTGGCCGATCGGCGTCCAGCGGAGGCCATTGCGCTACTCCAGGAGATCGTCGAAAGGCTGAGCGGCGGCCCTCGCCAGCGCGTCGAACTCAACATTCTGGCCGCTCAGGCCCTGGAGCAGAAGTGGAACGGCGGCGCGTCCTATGGCAGTCGTCTGGCTGAATTCATGGAGGCGTTGCGCCAGGTCAACCCCTCCGCAATCCTGCTCAACCTGCCGGACCTAGTGGCCGATCTGGTCGCCGATGCGCTGGAGCGAAAGATCGACGTCGATCTCTGCCGCCGCGTCGTTCGGGCGCGATATCTGGTCCCGCCCGCTGGCCGACCCGCCCAGTGGCCTTGGCCGCTCAGGATCCACTTGATGGGAGGCTTCCGCCTCGAGATCGATGGCGCCGAGGTCGCGCCCGGTGCCAAACCTACCCGCGCTCTCGACATATTGCGCATTATCTGCCTGTCGAGGGACCAGGTCTGTTCGGTGGAAACCCTGCAGGATTGGCTCTGGCCCGACCTCGACGGCGACCAGGCCAAAGCGGCCTTGGAGCAGGCGCTGCATCGTCTGCGCAAATTGCTCGGGCAAGGCGAACTCGTAACGCTGAGAGAAGGCCGTTTGCGGCTCGCTGCCGACAAGGTCTGGATCGATCTGCAGGATTGGGAAGACCGGCTGAAACCCGTTCTGTCGGGCCAAAGAGACAGCGCAATCGAGGAGCAGGAGATGCTGCTGGAAGGCTTTGTCGGCCCGCTTTTCTCGAATGGCCCGACGCCCGCCTGGTCGAACGCCGCGGCCGACCGGGTGCGGGACGGGTTGGTGGAGCTTGCCGTGCGGATCGCCAAACACTGGCAGAGCCAAGGCAACGCGGATCGGGCACGCCAGGCGTGCCGGCGTGCGCTCGATTTCTACCCGGAATCGGCCAAACTCCATGGCACGCTCATCCAGGAGAGCCTCTCCAGGAACGACCATGCCGGCGCCATCGAGGATTACCGGCGCTATGAACGCGCGCTCGCTTCGACCGGCGATGACGAGCCCTCGCCTTTGCTGCGTTCGCTCGTGCGCCCGTTTCTCTAGACCGGTTCATCGTTTCACGGAAACGCCGAACCGCTCTATCTCTTTATTTTTGCGCAATTCCGGACGGAAAACCGTTCCACACTTTTCCTGGAATTGCTCTGGCGCAGCTCGGAACTCCGTAAGCCGTCCGTAAGTCGCGGTCTGGGAACCTCGGCCCGTCGATCAAAACCGATCGCCGGAGGCCTGAAGCCCCCGATACCAACACTCACAGGAAGGAAAAGGTCATGCCGTATACTGCCAGAGCAACTTCGAGAATGCGTGCCGGCACCATCCGCGCTGGAGCCACAAGACTTTCCGACCAGCTCAGGATCGGGCCTTGGTCGCTCCTCTCGCCCGAAGCTGTCATACAGCAAAAGTACAACTCCCTTGGAGGCGCCGGCTTCGCCGAGATCGACAGGAAGGACACTGGAAAAGCCTGGTATCTCAAGTACGGCTCATGCATTTGTTACAACGATGCCATGCACGACGCCTTTGAGATCCATGGCGAAATCTACAGGAAGTGGATTGCGCTTGGCGGTCTCGCGTGGGGCATTCCCTGCACCGACGAAACCGGCACTCCCGACGGCGTCGGCCGATACAATCACTTCAACAACAATACCGCTTCGATCTACTGGACACCGAACACCGGTGCTCAAGCGATTTGGGGGGCAATTCGCGGCAAATGGGCAGCAATGGGCTGGGAGCGCTCGGTTCTCGGCTATCCGGTCACCGACGAAACCGGAACTCCCGACGGCGTCGGGCGCTACAACCATTTTGCCAATGCCGGCTCGATCTACTGGACACCGAACACAGGAGCCAACGTGGTGTACGGTGACATCCGCAAGAAGTGGGAGAGCCTGGGCTGGGAACAGTCATATCTGGGCTATCCCACGACCGACGAGACCGAATTTGCCGAAGGAGGCCGCGCCAATCTGTTTGAAAACGGCGGCATATACTGGTGGCCCGACACCGGCGCGATCGACCTTCGAGACGTCGTCGTCCACTATACCGGCCTCCATTGCTTCGGCGAGACCGACTGGGATCAGGGGCCGGGTGGTGCGGACGAGCCCTATGTCATCGTCAGCGTGGCAACGCCGCGGATCGCCGACACCAAGCGCAGCCAGGTCTATGGCGACGTCGATGCGGGAGATACGAGACCCGACCTGATGGAGGTCTATCGAGGTAAGCCCTACGGCATCAATATCGGTACGGTGCTGATGGAAAATGATTTCGGCGATCCGAACAAGTACAAGGACGAAGTGCAGAAGGTCGTGATGGGCGTCCATACGGCGGGTACGCTGGCTTTGGGCCTCATTCCGGTGGCAGGACCTATCATTGCCGCGATAGCCGGCCCGGCCCTGGGATCCTTGATGCCATCGATCGGCGGCGCCATCAGCGATCTCTTCGATTGGGGCGATGACAGGATCGGGAGCGCGACAGTGACCATCTCCGCAAAGCAGATGGTGTTGCTCGCGGCACGTACGAACAATACCACCTTCAGCGGGATTGGGTTCAAAGTGGAAACGCCCCTGATTTCCGGCGAGGGGGCTTCCTACAAAGCCTATTTTGGCTTTGTGCCTGCCTAGGCCAATCGCCCCGGCAAAAAAGCTTGCCGGGACAATCAACTTACCAGCCCCGCCTCCGTTGGCGGGGCTGACGTTCGCGACTGAGAGATTTATTTCCGTAGCGGTCGTCGCAAGGCGCGGTCCGGATGCGGCAGCGGCCGATCAGCATAGCGGGCAAGCTGTCGTTGCCTGCCCCGCACAGCCCGTAGCGCCGCCATGAACGCGGCTCCTTCGGCCGGAACGATGGAGACCGCATTAAGTGCAGTCACCTCAACGACGCGGCCGCAGCCAACGAGGCCGAACGGGACCGGCGGAAACCGGATCAGGCGGTGCGCAACCCGCCGCCATGACAGCCGAGATCAATCAGGATGGAAAGAGAACGGTGACAAGAGCGGGCATGCATCACACCAGCCCGCGCTTGGCCATCATCGCTTCCGGGGAAGGCATCTTGCCGCGGAAGGCGGTGTAGAGTTCTTCCGGGTCCTTTGAACCGCCGGCGGCGTAGATGTTCTTGCGCAGCCGCTCGGCCAGCGCCGGGTTGAAGGGATCGCCCGTCTCCTCGAAGGCGGCGAAGGCGTCGGCGTCAAGCACTTCCGACCACATGTATGAATAATAGCCGGCCGAATAGCCATCGCCGGCAAAGATGTGGCCGAAATGCGGGGTGCGGTGACGCATGGCGATGGTGTCGGGCATGTTGAGCTTTTCGAGCGTTTCGGCTTCGAAACGAAGCGGCTGATCCGCCGCGTCCGGCCGCGCGTGGTAGGCCATGTCGACCAACGCCGAGGCGGTGAACTCGACGGTGGCGAAGCCGGCGCCGAAGGTGCGCGCCGCCAGCATCTTGTCGACCAGCGCCTTTGGCATCGGCTTGCCGGTCTTAATATGCAGCGCATGCTTTTCCAGCACCGCCGGCACCGTCAGCCAGTGTTCATAGAGCTGCGACGGCAGCTCGACGAAATCGCGGCTGACCGAGGTGCCAGCGACCGATGGCCAGGTAACGTCGGTCAGCATGCCGTGCAGCGCGTGACCGAATTCGTGGAACAGGGTCTTGGCCTCGTCGACCGACAGCAAGGCTGCCTCGCCGGCCGGCGGCTTGGCGAAATTCATGATGTTGTAAATGACCGGCTTGGAGCCATCGCCTAGCTTGTAGCCGGATTTCAGCGCGCTCATCCATGCGCCGGAGCGCTTCGAGGGTCGCGCGAAATAATCGGCGAGGAACAGGCCGCGCTCGCTGCCGTTGGCATTCTTCACGACGAAAACCCGAGCGTCCGGATGCCACGTGGCAATGCCCTTCTTTTCCTCGAAAGAAATGCCGAACAATCGTGTTGTAACGTCGAAACAGGCGTCGATGATGCGGTCGAGCTGCAGATACGGCTTCAGCTCGGCCTCGTCGAAGGCGAATTTCTCTGCGCGCAGCTTCTCCTGATAGAAGCGCCAGTCCCAGGCGGCGAATTTCTCGTTGCTGCCGGCCTCGGCCGCCAGCCGCTGCAATTCGGTCTGGTCGCTTGCGGCCTTTTCCACCGCCTTTTCCCAGACTGGATCAAGCAGCGCGTGCACCGCCTCCGGCGTCTTGGCCATGGTATCGTCGAGCTTCAATGCGGCGTAGGAAGCATAGCCGAGCAGCTTCGCCTTCTCGGCGCGCAGGCGCAGCATGTCGCGCACCACTTCCGTGTTGTCGGTGGCGCCGCCATTCTGACCACGCATGATGAAGGCGCGGAACGCCGTCTCGCGCAGATCGCGCCGTTCTGAGAAGGTCGAGAACGGCTCGTAGATCGAACGCGACAAAGTGACGGCGTAGCGGCCCTTCTGGCCGCGCATCTCGGCGGCTTCCGCCATCGAGCTTTTCAGGAATTCCGGCAGGCCGGCAAGGTCGGCCTCACCGAGGAACAGCACCCAGTCGCGCTCGTCGGCAAGCACGTTCTGGCCGAAATTGGTGCCGAGCGACGACAACTCCTCGTTGATCGATGCAAGCCGCTTCTTGCCTTCGGCGTCGAGCCTGGCGCCGGAGCGGACGAAATTTTTCCAGGTCTTTTCCAGCACCCGCAGCGTTTCGGCATCGAGCTTCAAAGCCTCGCGGCGCTGATAGAGATCGTCGATGCGGGCAAACAGTCGCTCATTCATCGAAATCGCCGAGTAATGCCGCGACATCTTTGGCGAGATGTCGCGCTCCAGCGCCTGGATCGCTTCATTGGTGTGGGCGCCGGCGCGGCACCAGAAGATCGAGGAGACATGGTCGAGCGCCTCGCCGGCAAGCTCGAGCGAGGCAAGCGTGTTTTCGATCGTCGGTGTCCCGGTGTTGCCGGCAATCGCCTCGATCTCGGCCTCATGCGCCTTGAGGGCCTCATCGAAGACCGGAGAAAAATCACCGTCGCCGATGCGCGTGAAATCGGGCAGGCCGAGCGGCCCTTGCCATGCGGTCAGCGGATGAGCGGCGAGGTCGACGGTGGACGGCATGGGCAAACTTTCGCTGAGTGGCGGGAGAAGATGGATCGTCACCGATGTAAGGCGCCGGCCGGTTGCGCGCAACAGCGGGTCCCGTTCATGGTTCCGTCAGTAGCCGTCGCAATTTTCGGCGATCGCGGCCTGCGAACTGGCGGTGATCTGGTCGTTGGCGACCGCAAAGGTCTCCTGCATCAGCATGTCGTTGCTGGGAAAATCATAGCAGGCGATGACAGTGGTGACGCCGCCCTCCGTCTTCTCGATCCGATGGCGGATTTCGGCCCCGGCGACGGCGCCTTGCCACTCGGCGATCGAGGCGATGAATTCCTGCTTGCTTTGCACGACGCCGAGGTCGTCGAGCTTGATGCGGACGTTGTCGGCGAGCAGGTCCGACAATTCGCTGCGGTCGGCGACGAGGAGTGCCGAATACCAGCGATCGATGATCGCGCTATCGTCGGCACGGGCAAAATCTGCCGAGCACAGCAGTGCCGCAGCCGCGAACGCGTCCCGAAGTCGCGTCATGCCTTGTCTCCTACTCCGTCTCCGGCCGCTCGAAATCGCCGGTGTCCTTGTTCATCACCCAAAGCTCGCCGGTCGAGATATCGAACCAGGCACCGTGCAGCGACAGCCGCCCCTTGCCTTCGAGGATCGAGACGCAAGGGAAGGTACGCAGATTGGCGATGGAATAGCGGATCGAGATGCGCTCCAGCGCCGTCTGGCGTTCGGTCGCGGTCATGAAGGTGCTCGACGATACGGTCTCGGCCGCGGGCGCGATCAGGCTCATCCACTTGCCGATGAAATCGCCCGGCGACAAGGGTGCGGCCGTGGTGTCGAGTGCCGCGCGGATGCCGCCGCAGCGGCCGTGGCCCATCACCACGATGTTCTTGACCTTGAGGCTCTGCACGGCAAATTCGAGCGCCGCCGATGTCGAGTGGAACTGATCGTCGGGCGCATAGGGCGGCACCAGATTGCCGACATTGCGCAGCACGAACAGCTCGCCGGGCCCGGCATCGAAGATCGCTTCGGGCGCGGCCCGCGAATCGCAGCAGGCGACGATCATCGTTTCCGGTGCCTGGCCCTCCCGCGCCAGCGAGCGATAACGGCCGCTTTCGGTGAGATAGCGGCCGCTCATGAAACTGCGGTAGCCGGTGAGAAGATGCTCGGGAAGATGGGGCATGGGCAGCTGTGGGAGCCTTTCCGGGTTGAAGGCAGCTCGGTTCAATCCCGAAAGGCTCTAGCGCATCGGCCTGAAAATCGGAACCGATTTTCGGAAGGCGGGATGGCGTGGTTTCGACGTGCCAGCCCGTATTGTGACACAGGTGAACGAATGCCGCCATTAATCGGCCTCAGAACCGCAGATTGGCGCCGGCGCGCAGTAGAAGCCAGTAGAACAGGCCGGTCGCGCCAACCGCCAGCAGCATCGCCAGGAAGAAGCCGCTGGGACTCTCGGCAAATGGCAGTCCGCCTGTGTTCATGCCGAAAATGCCGACGATCAGCGTTCCTGGCAAAAGCAGCGCGCTCATCACCGCCAGCGCCTTGAGGCTACGGTTAGATTCGTCGGCAAGCTCAGCCGCAAGCTCCTCCTGCAGCAGCCTTGCCCGGTCGTTGATCATGACGACCTCGCGGTCGAGCCGTTCAAGGCGCGCAGCAAGCCGGCGCAGAACTTCATGTGCGCCGGCGGAAAGGTTCCAGGCGGAACGGTCTTCGTCCTGGAAAAGCGCTGCCAGGGCCGAGATCGGCCGATGCAGGGACACGGCAAGGCGGCGCACATCCTTCAGCTGCCGTCTTTCGTCGGCAAGCCGCTCGGTCACGAGATGATCCTCGACTGCATCCAGCCGCTTCGTTGCCGCGGCGAGCCGCAGGCTGGTGGTCTTGCAAAAAGCCATGACTAGCATTTCGAACAGCTCGAATGCCGTGGCCGGCCGCAGCCCCGCGGTAAGGGCCGTGTGCACTTCCTCCACTGCCGCCAGCGGATGCCGGCGGCCGGTGACCAGCAGCCGTTCCGAGACCGCAAAATGCAATCTGCCGATGGTCGTCGACTGGTGGGTGATCTCGCCATGCAGATCGGCCGAAATGCCGTGGACGACGCCATTCTCATGCGCCAGCACTAGGCTGTCCTCATGTCCTTCGAGGATTGCATGAGCCGACGCCGGCAGCGCGCAGGCATGGCTGACCCAGGAATGGGCGCGCCGGTCGACAAGGTCGACATGCAGCCAGACCCAGCCGCCCGCTGAGGCCAGCGCGGCCTCTATGTCTCGGGGCGCCAGCGGTTCGGGAGCTTTGCCGGGAGCGGCATGATAGGCCCAGACCAGCCCGGGAGCATGATGCTGGTCGTCCGCGGCAAGCAATGTCAGATGCGATGCGTCATTCATGGCCGCCGCCTAAATAATGCACGTTCAGGTGATCAGGGCGGCGCCGGGGCCGGTGCCGCGACATTCTGGTCAAACCCTGCCCCCGCTCAGAACACCTGGCGGAAGATGACGAACAACACGAAGGCAAGACAGATGGAGACCGGAAGGGTCAGTATCCAGGCCATCAGCATGTTGCGCACCGTCGACCATTGCAGGCCAGAGCCGTTCGCCGCCATGGTGCCGGCAACGCCCGAGGACAGCACATGGGTGGTTGAGACCGGCAGTCCGAGATAGTCGGCCGATGCGATCGTCGCCATCGCGACAAGCTCGGCGGACGCACCCTGACCGTAGGTCAAATGGCTTTTGCCGATCTTCTCGCCGACGGTGACGACGATGCGCTTCCAGCCGACCATGGTGCCGAGGCCGAGCGCCAGCGCGATGGCGACCTTGACCCAGAGCGGGATGAACTTCGTCGCGTTGTCGACCGCCTTATGGTAGGTCGTCACCGCCTTCAGGTCGTCTGCCTCCATCGGCAGCAGCTTCTTCTTGTCGATCAGCTTCAGCGCTTCACCGATAAGATAGATGTTGTTGCGGGCGTTGCTGACCAGCGTTGTCGGCAGCTTTTCCACGGACGGATAGGGCGACAACATGGCGCTGGTGTCGTGGATGAAGCTCTGCAAGGCAGGCGTGGTCTCGTCCTTCCAGGTCTTGGTGCGAACGGCGTCGCCGACCGCGGTCGCCGCGTCAGTCACGACGACGCCGGGCCTGACGTATTTGCCGAGTACCGTTTCGACCTGCGTCGCCGCCGATTTGTAAGCTTCGAGATAGTTCACGTCCGGTGTGCGGTTGAGCGCGAAGGCGGTCGGCACGACGCCGATCAGGATGAGCATGATGAGGCCCATGCCCTTTTGCCCGTCATTGGAGCCGTGGGCAAAGCTGACGCCGGTGCAGGTGAAAATAAGCAGCGCCCGAATCCACAGCGGCGGCGGCGCGCTCGACTTGGGCGCCTCGTAGAGCTCGCGGTTCCTGACCAGCAGCTTCATCACCAGAAGCAGCAGTGCAGCCAGGCCAAAACCGACCAGCGGCGAGATCAGGAGCGACAGGCCGACATTGGACGCCTGCGACCAGTCGACGCCGCTGGTGACGGAGCCGGCCGGGGCCATGAACTGGTTGGCGAGACCGACGCCAATGATCGAACCGATCAGCGTGTGCGAGCTCGAGGCCGGCAGGCCGAGATACCAGGTTCCGAGATTCCACATGATCGCTGCGACCAGCAGCGCGAAGACCATGGCTAGCCCCGCGCTCGATCCGACCTGAAGGATCAATTCGACCGGCAGCAGCGATATGATGCCGAAGGCGACCGCCCCGCTGGCGGTAAGCACGCCGAGGAAGTTGAAGAAGCCGGACCACATCACTGCAAGCTCGGCCGGCATGGAATGCGTGTAGATCACCGTTGCCACCGCATTGGCAGTGTCGTGAAAACCGTTGACGAATTCGAAGCCGAGCGCGATCAGCAGCGCCAGCCCAAGCAGGATCCACGGCACCGCGACGGTGCTGGTCAGGTCCTGGCTGAGCGCGTAGCCGACATAGGCAAGGCCGCCTAGAATGATGACGGCAAAGGCCGGCAGAAACCATTTACCGGTGCCGTTTGGCCGGTCAAGCGGATGCTCCGGTCTTGGAATCCCTGCCTCGCTTGAAACAATATCGACCATACCCCACTCCTCCTGCGTTGCAGCAAAGAATGGGAGGACGCTATGTCGGCACGATGAAGGCTGTGTGACGGCGGGCACTTTGGGTTGACGCAAACGGGCGATCGAAGCGAGCGAGGCAACTGAACCCAGCCGGCGTAGACTATTCCGCGATGTCCAGCAGGGTCGATATCAGCAGCCGGCGCTCTTCGGCGGAGAGAATGTCCGAACCGAACAGGTTCATGCTGCGAAGCCCTTCGATGGCGAGATAGCAGACCAGCAGCGCCCTAAGGTTCGGCGTTTCCTGCTTCAGCCGCTCGAATAGCTGCCGCCTGAACGATTTTATCGGCGTCAGGAAATCAGGATCCTCGGCAATCGCCGAAAATATCCAGGATGCCGACGGTTTCGATTCCTCGGCATGCTCGGCCGACAGCTTGATATAAGTTGCAAGCGGGCTTTCGCCGTTGACGCCGGCCGTGCGGGCGGACTCCAGGGCCTGCTCGAAGGCGCGCAGGTAATCCTCTACCAGCGCCTGCATCAATTTCGCCTTGGTCGGGAAATTGTAGAGAAGACCACCCTTCGACACGCCGGCACGGCTGGCGACCGCATCCAGCGACAGGCTGCCAGGACCCGTCTCGCGCGCCACGGCGGCGGCGGCGGCGAGAATTTTTTCGCGCGAATTTGCTCTGCGGACCTTCATCAATTGTTCCCCATTCATTAGCTTAGGCGGAATTGACAAGACCGTCCAGACGGTACAGTAAGATCGCCGTCATTTGAAATTGGGACCAGTCACAGGTATGTGTTCCGGTCATCCGACCGTTATGCTGGGCCGTGGCCGAGGGACTGTTCGTGATCAAGCGCTTCATCATCGCCTTCATTCTGCTCGTGCTGGTGTGCGGCGGCATCGTCGGCTTCAACCTGTTTCGCGACAATGCGATCAAACAGTTCTTCGCCACCATGAAGCCGCCGGCCGCGACCGTGTCGACGGTCATCGTCAAACCGATGTCCTGGACGCCCGGCATCGAGGCGATCGGCACTGTCAGTGCCGTACGCGGCGTCGACCTGACGGTCGAAACCGCGGGCATCGTCAAGGACATCCTGTTCCATGCCAATCAGAAGGTCGCCGCCAACGCCGTGCTGCTGCAGCTCGACGATGAAGTCGAGCGAGCCGACCTCGTGGCATCGAAGGCGCAAGCCACCTCCGACCAGACGACGCTGATGCGCGCTCTTGAGCTGCAGAAGCGCGGGGTCGGCACCGACGCTACGCTCGACACGGCGCAGGCAGCAGCATCGGTCTCCGCCGCGCAGGTAAACAAGCTGCAAGCGGTGCTCGACCAAAAGCAGTTGACGGCCCCCTTCAAGGGTACCGTCGGTATTCCGAAAATCGACCTTGGCCAGTATCTCACACCCGGCACCGCCGTGGTGACCTTGCAGGACATGGACACGATGCGTGTCGATTTCACCGTGCCGGAGCAGCAGCTTCCGCAGCTGAAGATCGGACAGACGGTGCGGTTGGGCGTCGGCGGCGGCGACATGCCGTTCACCGGCAGCATCCGCGGTATCGATCCGAAGATCGACCCGACGAGCCGGCTGGTGACGGTGAGGGCGGAGGTCGGCAATCCCGAAGGCAAGCTGACGCCCGGTCAGTTCGTCCAGGTGCGCGTCGAACTGCCCGAGGAGAACGACGTGCTGGCGCTGCCGCAGACGGCGCTGACTTCCAGCCTGTACGGCGACTTCGTCTTCGTGGTGCGCCCGGCCAAATCCGCCGAAGCCAACGGCACGGCGCCCGAGGCAAAGCCGGAAGACAAGCCGGCTGCAGATGCTGCCAAGCCTGCAGCCGAAGCACCCGCGGCAAAACCCGAAGAAAAGCCGGCTGCTACCCCAGCCAAACCGGCAGAGAAAGCCAAGCCGGCAGCGGAAGAACAGAAGCCGCAGCTCGTGCTCGCCCAGGTGTTCGTCAAGCCAGGCCGCCGCAACGCCGGCCTGGTCGAGATCCTGGAGGGCATCGCGCCCGGCGACGAAGTCGTTACCGCCGGCCAGAACCGGCTCTCCAACGGCATGTCCGTTGCCGTCGACAACACGATCGATCCGAGCAAGCCGGGCAACCAGCAGGCAGCCCAGCAATGAGCTTTTCCGACCTCTTCATCCGCCGCCCGGTCCTTTCGACCGTGCTTGCTTGCATGATCCTGCTTCTGGGTTTCCAAGGCATCTTCAACCTTTCGATCCGGCAGTATCCAGAGGTTGAAGAAACGGCCATCACCATCACCACTGCCTATCCCGGCGCCAGCGCCGACCTGATCCAGGGGTTCATTTCCGCGCCGATCGCGCGTGCCGTCGCGTCGACCGAAAACATAGATTATGTGACATCGGCGAGCCGGCCGTCATCCAGCACCGTAACGGTGCAGATGAAGCTCGGCTCCGACCCCGACGTCGCGCTGAACGAAGTCTTGTCGAAGGTGCAGAGCGTTCGCGGCGATCTGCCGGACGAAACCAAAGACCCGGTGATCGTCAAGGGCACCGGCCAGCAGTTCGCGATGATGTACATCTCGATGCAGAACCCGAACATGACGCCGGAACAGCTCACCGAATATATCGAGCGCGTCGTGCGGCCGCGTATCTCGACGGTCGAAGGTGTTGCCGACGTGCAGATCTTCGGCGCAGCCGAATATTCGATGCGGGTCTGGATCGACCCGATCAAACTGGCGGCGCGCGGCGTGACGGCGGCGGAAGTGCTGGCCGCCATCAACGAATCGAATTTCCTTTCCGCGCCCGGCGACACCGAAAACGAATATGTGGTTTCCTCGATCACCGTTCGCTCGACGCTGCAGACCCCGGAGGCTTTCGCTGCCCTTCCGCTCCGCTCGAAAGACGGCAATGTGGTGAGACTGCGCGACGTGGCCCGCGTCGAACTCGCCGCGGCGAACACCGACACCAGGGTCAGCTTCAACGGCAAGCCCGGCATCTTTCTCGCTATCTTTCCGACGCCGGCCGCCAATCCGCTGACCACCGCGGCGGCAATCCACAAGATTGTGCCGACCATTCAGGAGACGCTGCCGCTCGGCATGACGATGGAGATCGTCTACGACTCAACCGAGCAGATCAGCGCGTCGATCGAGGAGGTATTCAAGACCATCGGCGAGGCGGTCGCCATCGTCATCGTCGTCATCCTGCTCTTCCTCGGCTCGTTCCGCTCGGTGCTGATGCCGATCGTGACCATTCCGCTGTCGCTGATCGGCGTCTGTTTCCTGCTGTTTTCAGTGGGCTATTCGATCAATCTTTTGTCGTTGCTGGCCATGGTGCTGGCGATCGGACTTGTCGTCGACGATGCCATCGTGGTGGTGGAAAACATCCACCGCCATATGGAGGAAGACGGCTTGTCGCCGATGCAGGCGGCGTTCAACGGCATGCGCGAGATCTCGTCCGCCGTCGTCGCCATGACGATAACATTGGCCGCCGTGTTCGCGCCGCTGGCCTTCACCGGCGGCCTGACAGGCGCACTATTTCGCGAATTCGCGGTGACGCTTGCCGGCTCGGTGGTGCTTTCGGGTGTCGTCGCCCTCACCATCACACCGATGATGTCGGCACGTATCCTGAGGTCCGGCTCGCACAGCCGCTTCCAGCGCATTGTCGACAATACGTTCGGGCGCGTCGAACACATCTATGAGCGGCTCGTCACCGGTTCGTTGAACTATCGCCCGGTGACGCTGATGATCGTCCTCGCGCTGGTCGCCACGACCGGTTTCATGTTCACCAAGACCGCGAGCGAACTGGCGCCGGAAGAGGACCAGGGTTTCCTGCTTTCGCTGGTGACCGCGCCGCGGTACGCGACGTCGGACTATACCGAAACCTACGTCAATCAGATACTCGGCCTGGTCAAGGATCTGCCTGAGACGCGGGCACAGTTCTCCGCGGTCGCCTTCGGTGGTGGCCAGACGAACAGCGCTTTCGTCGGCTTTGCGTTCAAGGACTGGGCTGACCGCACGCGCAACTCGAAGGAAATCCAGCAAGACATTACGGCCCGCCTGAGCAAGGTGGCGGGCGTCGAAGCTTTCGTCTTCGCGCCGCCGACGCTGCCCGGCTCCGGCGGCGGCCTGCCGATAACGATGGTCGTGCGCTCGACCGGCGACGCCTCGCAGGTGTACGAGGCGGCCGAAGACATCAAGAACAAGGCGCAGGCCTCCGGCCGCTTCATCGTCGTGCAGAATTCGATGACCTTCGACGCGCCGCAAGTGACAGTGACGATTGACCGCGATCGCGCCGCCGCGCTCAACCTGCCGATAGCCGACATCGGCCGGACGCTGACGCTCCTGGTCGGTGGCGCCGAAGTGGCGCAATTCGACCGCGAATCCAATAGCTACGACATCATTCCGCAGGTGCCGCAGCAATTCCGCGACAATCCCGAAAAACTGGGCGAGTATTTCGTGCGCAGCGTATCGGGCGAGATGGTGCCGCTCTCGGCGGTGGTGAAGATCTCGACCAACGCGTCGCCGGCCGCCATCGAGCAGTTCAACCAGCTCAACTCGGCGACGATCTCTGCCTTGCCGCGGCCCGGCATCACCACCGGGGATGGGCTACAGGCGATCGAGGACATTGCCAAGCAAAGCCTGCCCGACACCTTCTTCATCGACTATACCGGTCAATCGCGGCAGGAGAAGGAACAGGGCTACACGATCATCATCGCCTTCGCGGCGGCGGTGCTCGTCATCTATCTGGTGCTGGCGGCGCAATTCGAAAGTTTCCGCGATCCGCTGATCATCATGATGGCGGTGCCGCTGTCGATCTTCGGCGCGATCGTGCCGCTTAATATTGGGCTCGGCACGCTCAACATCTACACCCAGGTCGGCTTGATCACGCTGATCGGCCTGATCACCAAGCACGGCATCCTTCTGGTCGAGTTCGCCAACCAGCAGCGTGAAATGCACGGCATGCGGCGGCGTGATGCGATCATCGCCTCGGCCAAGGTGCGGCTACGGCCGATCCTGATGACGACGGCGGCGATGGCGCTCGGCGTGGTGCCGCTGATCATCTCCAGCGGCGCCGGTGCGGCGGCACGCTATTCGATGGGCTTGGTGATCTTCACCGGCATCCTGGTCGGAACCATGTTCACGCTGTTCGTGGTGCCGATGTTCTACACCTTTATCGCCAGCAAGGACCTGCCGCATCACGCCGAAAAGCCGGATCCGAAGCTGATGCCGGTAATGCCGGATTAGACTGCGCTAATTTCCGGCCCCTGGGAGCGACGAGAAGCATCGCTCACTTGACGATGACGATGCAGGTGTTGGCCGGGCCGAAGACCTCGACGAGCTGGTAGAAATCGGCGGCGTTGTCCGGATGCAGACGCACGCAGCCATGCGAGGCTGGCTGGCCGAGGCGCTTGATGGCGCTTGTCGCAGTACGGCGTAGCCGCCGCTGAAGAACACCGAATGCGGCATCGGGGCGTTGTCGTATTTCTTCGAATACCAAATTTCATGCATGCGGGTCGGCTTGAACGAACCGGTCGGCGTGACGTGCGTCCTGTCGCCGGTCGAGACCTTCCAGGCGAATGTCGGCCGGCCGTCGACCAGGATTTCCATGGTCTGCTGCGATAGCGACACACGCGCGACGATCTTGTTGGCGGCGGCGTGGGCTGCGCCGTTGCCGGCACTGACAAGCAAGGCAGTACCGGTGATGAGGGCGGCGGCGATGTTGATGAGCTTGGCGGAAATGGCAGTGTACATGATGTCTCCCCTATTCTGCCGGTCGGGGCCGGCTCAATTCGATGACCGGCTTATCGGGGCGTCATGTTTCAAGTCGATTTCGCTACGTGCTCGTTTGTGTTTCGATTCTGTTTCCCCTGGTTAACAGAAAAGGTCCGTGCAAAGCAGCTTGCAGTTGCACGACGTCGTCATGACGGTGGCGTGTTTGCCTAGGCGGATCGGCCAAACCGCGGCGCGAATACGCGATTGCCTTTCGTTTGATAGGAATTCACCTGACTCCGAAACCGAGCTGCAACAAAGCGCAGCCTCGGCGGCATGATCCGGATACAGCGAACAGGCAAAGTTGACCTAACGAAAACAGCGGTCAACGAACGATCGGAAGCCAACACTGTTTTCGCTACGGTCTGGATTGGTCTGGACAGTTTCCAGCCTGCGCGTCGACCGGCTCAAGCCCCCTCTGGCGGGGGCGGCTTAGGGCCGTTGAGGATGCGCGGCGCCTCCGGCAACTTGCAGCCGAGAGGACCGAAGGCCCGCGCCGCAACGGGGGGCTCCGCTGGCGGCGCGGGCGCTTCGGGGGTTCCCCTGAAGTGCCCGTAAATTCCAATTTTGAGGAACGAACAGGATGAAAACGAAATTCGCCGCTTCCGTGCTTTCCGCCCTGCTCTACGTGCAGGGGCTGCTCGGCATTGCCGGCCTCGCCACCGTGCTGCTGAAGGAACGTGCCCATGCCGGCGAGGTCAGCACGAACAGTGACATGCCGTCCGGCCCGTCGCTTCTCGTGGTGCGCTGAAGAGCATCGGACCCCAAAGTGGAAACCGGTTTTGGGAAAATCCGATGCTCAAGACAAAAGGGTGGCCGTCCTGCCTTCAATCGGCGAATTGCGTGGGCGGATCGAACCGGTAGCCCGCACCCCGTATGGTGGTGATGGTTTCGGTATCGAGCTTGCGGCGCAGCCGCACGATGCGCGAATCGATCGACCGATCGAAGGCTTCGGCATTTTCGGCGGGCGCGGCGGCGATGATGTCGTCCCGCGTCAGCACCTTGCGCGGGCTGGCCAGGAACAGCCTGAGCAGCGCCACCTGCCCGGGGGACAGCTGTTCTTCCGTGCCCGAGCGGTGCATGACGATGGCCGATCGGAGATCGACGGTCGCGTTCTCCAGCACGATCAGTTCCCCGGCGCTCCTGCCGCGCCGAGCCAGAAGGCCGCCGACGCGAGCGGCAAGCTCCCTGACATTGAGCGGGCTTTCGACGACGTCGGCGGCGCCGAGTTCGAGCGCCAGAACCTTGTCGACCAGATCGGCCGGGCGGCAGATCAGGATGAAATCCGGTCCACCTTCGCCGCCGTGTCGCCTGAGCAGGTCGCGCCCCTCCGCCTGGCTGACGCTGTCGCCGACAACCACGACATCGATACCCTTTTCCGAAAGCAGCGATTCGGCCTCCCACGGCTGTCGCGCCGCGCGGACGTCATGACCGCGCCGCTCGAGATGATCGGCGAGATCGGTCGCAACTACTTCAGCGACGGAAACAAGCGCGATAACGGATCGTGCAGCCATGTTTTTCTACCCCGCATACGGCAACCCAAGAAGAGTGCTGGACATCATGTTTATACCCAATCTACTTTCCGCTGAAAGCGGGAGCGAAAGCATCGTGCGGGCACGAATTGTCATTGTCGAGGACGAGCCCGACCTGAGGGATGCGGTCGCCGAGTATCTCGGCGCCAGCGGCTATGATGTGGCCACGGCCGAAAGTGCGGCGGCGGCGCGCGACCTTTTGGAAACCCAGTCCTTCCATCTGGCCATTCTCGACATCGCCATGCCGGGCGAGGACGGCCTGTCGCTCGGCCGCTGGATGCGGTCGAAAATGCCGATCGGCATCATCTATGCGACGGCGGCCGGTACCGCGCTGGACCGCATCGTCGGACTGGAGCTCGGCGCTGACGACTACATCGTCAAGCCTTACGAATTGCGCGAAGTGCTGGCCAGGGTGCGCAGCGTGCTGCGCCGCGTTCCGGAGCCGACCGAGCCACAAAAGGCCAAGGCTGAAACATCCGGCGGCCGCCGGTCCGTGAGCTTCGGACCCTTTCACGCCGATCTCGACGGCAGGCTCGTCACCGGCGCCAACGGCGCGGTCATCGACATGGCCAAGAGCGAGTTCGACGTGCTGGAGGTGTTCCTGACGCGCGCCAACCGGCTGTTGACGCGGGCGGCGATCTCCGAGGCGATCGGTTTCGTCGAGGACCCGGAGTCGTCCCGCGCCGTCGACATCCGCATCATGCGGCTGAGAAAGAAGATCGAGGCGGATCCGGCCAATCCGAAATTCCTGCGCACGGTGCGCGGCGAAGGCTATATCTTCTCGCTGCCAGTCGGGGAAAACAACTAAGGCCCGGCGGCTTGAGCAAGCCACGGCCAGGAAATGACGGCTGACCATGACGGCTGAAACAACACGCGCGGACATGCAGGGCGCCAGGCAGGGCGCGGCGATGGCGGCCGTGCATGTGGTTCGCCGGTTGCGCGAAGCCGGCGACTGGCAACGCGAAATGGAGGGTATTCTCCAGACGCTTTGCGAAGCCATGGATTGTCACCGCGGCATCCTGTTTCGCCTGCGCGAACTGCCCGGCCAGGGCTTCGCCCAGTCGGTCGCCGCTTATTGGATCGCTCCCCGGTTTGGCGGCGAACTGGCGTCACCGACCGTCATCATGCAGTCGGTCGTCGATTCGGACCCATTGCTGGAACGGCTGGCGGAGGACGAGCGTCAAGGCAAGATCTTCGCCGGGCACACACGCGATCTCGAAGGCTTTCTGCGGACGGATTTCGAAAAGCAGAACATCAAGTCGTTCCTGTCGGTGTCGGTGTTTTCGCACGGCAATTTGTGGGGCACGCTGGCGGTCAACGACTGCATCCACGAACGCGAATGGACCGACCAGGAAGAGGCGGCGCTGCACATGGTGGCACTCGCCATCGGCGATGCCATCGAACGGTCGCCCTCCGACGCGCATGCCAGCGACGTCATTCGCCGCACCATGCTGCAGGCCTCTCTCGACGCCATCATCGTCATCGACGAGACCGGCTCGATCATCGAATTCAATCCGGCCGCCGAGAAGATGTTCGGCTATCGGCGCAGCGATATCCTCGGCAAGGACCTGCTCGATACGGTCGTGCCGGAATATTACCGCAAGGGCTATGCGTCGGGTGCCGAATACATGTCGGGCCGCGGCGCGCCGATGGTCGGCCAACGGCTTGAAACGGTCACCCAGAATGCCGCCGGCGAGGTTTTTCCGATCGAGCTGACGGCAACCGAGATGCGGGTCGCCGATCGCCAGCTGATCTTCGGCTCCATCCGCGACCTGCGCGACAAGTTGCGGGCCGAGGAGGAAATCAACCGCCAGCGCGAAAAACTGCACCAGAACGAGAAGATGGCGGCAATGGGCTCGCTGCTTGCCGGCGTTTCGCACGAGCTCAACAATCCGCTGGCCGTGGTTGTCGCCCAGTCGACGCTGCTGCACGAATTCGCCGCCGATCCCCAGACCAAGGTGCGCGCCGAAAAGGTGCGCGCCGCTGCCGAGCGCTGCGGCCGTATCGTCAAGAGCTTCCTGTCGATGGTCCGCCTGCACCCGGCCGCACAAGCCGAAACCGACCTCAACCAGGTGATCCGCGCCGCACTCGAAGTGACCGCCTATGGTGCACGGTCGAGCGGCATCATCATCGACACCGATTTCGCCAGCGGCCCGCTGCTGGCCATGGCCGATGCCGACCACGTGACGCAGGTGGCCGCCAACTTCCTCATCAACAGCCAGCACTCCTTGGCCGGCGTTGCCGGCGACCGCCGGATCAAGGTCCGGACGTTTCGCAGTGACCGCGGCAATCCCGGATTCTCGGTCGAGGACAACGGGCCAGGCGTGCCGGAAGCGATACGCTCACGCATATTCGAATCCTATTTCACCACCAAGCCGGTCGGTGTCGGTACCGGCATCGGCCTGTCGATCTCGAAATCGATCATCGAGCGGCACAATGGCAATATCTGGTTCGAGGAGGTTTCGCCGAGAGGTGTGCGTTTTGTCGTGCAGCTGCCGGCGATCGCTGCCGGCGCGGCCGCCGCCGGCGAAGCTCCGTCGCGGTCGAGCGGCTTGCGTCACGCGCTGATCATAGACGATGAGCCGGATGTCGCCGCGTCGCTGTCCGATATTCTGGAGCTGATGGGCATCAAGTCGCGGGTCGTGCCGGCCTGGGTCTCGGCCGCCGCGACGCTGAGCGGCCATGTGCCGCCGGACATCGTGTTTTCCGATTTGCGCATGCCCGGCACCAGCGGCATAGCCGCCTATCGCGAGCTACTCGCCGAAATGCCGGGTCTGGCGCGGCGCTTCGTGCTTGTCACCGGCGATCTGATCGGCGCGAAAGGCGAGATCGAAGCGCTGCCGGCGCAGCAGCGACCGCCGATCCTCGAAAAACCGTTCAGCACGCTGGATGTGCGCGGCGTGCTCTCGGCCATTGCCGAGCAGGCCGCTCTGGGCGGCTAGACTCCGCGATCTCGCCCCGGAAGAAAAAGGCTCCCGGCCGACATTGCGGCGGGAGCCTGACTGGAGTGCTGGAGGGCGCTCGCAAAAAAATCAAAAAACGTTCGGCGTATCAGCCAGCGGGGCGGCATTGGCGATCATGCGGACCGGTCGTGCCTTGCCCGACTGGGCAGCGATGACGCGCAGGCAATCCAGGCTCTCGGCGCCCCAGGCCTGCCCCTTGCAGGCAAAATCGATCTCCGGCATCGGCAGGCGCGCCGTCTTGGTGGTGGTTGTCGCGCCATCGATGAGGTTGGCCGGCGGGTTCAGTGAGGCGAAGGCCGGACCGACGGTCGGCGTCAACGCCATGCCGGCAAATGCGGCAGCCGCCAGCAGCATGAACATCGCCATCGGATGATCACTGGCGCGCTGGCGCAGCGCCAGCTTCGGGCGCCGGTCGTTACGCTGGGGACCCTGCTGGCGAAGGTCGGTATCGGTGATCTGGATTTTCGTACGCATCGTCGTTTCCTTCGGTCTTCTTCTTTTCCCTGTTGAAACGAACTTAATCGCACCTTGTAACCGGCCAACGATGATGGATTATCGATTGTGTAACCGGCATGAAACCAAGCCGGCGGCCATTCCTGGGCAAACCGATCCGGCGTACCTGACAGCACCGGTGGCATTCTGTGCTCGTTTTCCGCTACCCACGGCACCAGATCCACGTCGCTTTTCCAGGCCCACAGAGCGTCGGGCGCTCAACACGTGTAAGGGGATTAACGTCTGGAATTCCCGGGATTTTCCCGGCTTCGATCATTCGGACTGGGCTCTCGAATCCCGCTCGATTTCCCGTAAAGAATTCGCCCCATTTTCCCAAGCCATTGCATTTCAACGGAAAATATGCTTTTATTGAACGAGCATTCAATAAATAAAGAGCCTTTTATGAACCCGCATCTGCGTGACGTGGCAATCCCCAACGATTGGGATCGGCGGGGGCTGCCTGGCTGGAGCTATCATTCCGACGCCTTGCTCGAACTCGAGAAAGAGCACGTCTTCCGCAACCATTGGCAGATCGCCGGCCATGTCTGCGACGTGCCGAACGCCGGCGACTATCTGACGATGGATGTGGTCGGCGAGCGGGCGCTGATCGTGCGCGGCAAGGATGGCGTTGTGCGCGCCTTCAACAATATGTGCCGCCACCGCGGCAGTCGCGTCGTTGCCGACAGCCAGGGCACTTGCAAGAATGCGCTGGTCTGCCCCTTTCATGGCTGGGTCTACAATCTCGACGGCACGCTGCGCGGTGCTGCCCGCCCCCGTTCCTTCCCCGACCTCGACAAGACCGAATTCGGCCTGATGCCGCTCGAGCTCGAAATCTGGATGGGCTTCATCTTCATCCGTTTCCGCAAGGGTGGGCCGCAGCCATCGGTGGCCGAGCTGTTGAAGCCGATCGAAGCCGAGATTGCCCATTACGGCGTCGCCGAGATGGTGCCGTCCTGGGGCATCTGGACCCAAAAGACGCCGGTCAACTGGAAGTCGGTGCGCGATGTCGACAATGAAGGCTACCACGTCGCCATGGCGCATCCGGCGCTGCAGGACCTTTACGGTGCGACCTATTTCGACGAGCCGTTCGTCAACGGCGTGTCGCGCTCGTTCGCCACCTACAATCCGTATGCCGGACGGCGCTGGAGCGTCGCGCAATACATCAAGCTCGCACCCGAGGCGAAGCACCTGCCGGAACACCTGCGCAAGGCCTGGATCTACTACGGCATCTTCCCGAACAACGCGCTGTCGATCATGCCGGAATCGGTGCAGTTCTATCAGGAATTTCCGCTGTCGACGGGTGAGACGCTGCTGCGCGGCGCCATCTACCGCTATAGCGACGAGACCAGGCGACAGGCGGCAGCCCGCTACCTATCCTACCGCATCGACCGCGACACGTTGGCCGAGGACGTACAGCTTTCGATATGGTCCAACGAATCCATGCTGTCCGAAGCCTTCGGAGGTTTTTACCTCTCCGATCTCGAATATGGCGTGCGCACCCACCACGACCATTTGCGCAAGCAAGTTCCCGTGCTCGGATTGGAGACCGCGCCCGAGGAGAAGGATATGTGGGCACTCAACGAGGCGCTCAGATCACGCTCCTGACGCCCTGGTCCTCAGGCCCAAATGGCGACGGGAATGCCGAAACGATCGGCGAGCGGCGGATCCGGAAACGGCATTGCCTCGCCTTTGACGATGCGTCCGGCAACCAGCATCATCGCAGCGGCATCGAGGAAATCGTCGGCGGCCGCGCCGCGCGGCGGCGCGTGGTCGAGAAAATCCTGGCTATAACCATGCCGGGCAAGCAGCGCCTTGCGTTCGGCCATGCCGGCCGGATTGATGTTGCCCCTGATCTTCTTTGGCAGGCGCATCGCCCGGTCGCCGTTCAGTTTGCAGAAGGCAACTTCCGGATGCGATTCGAACACGCGGCTGCGTAGTTCGGGGCGCGCGATCAGCAGCGAATCGACCTCACGGATCTTGGCGAAGATGCCGAAGGCCTGGATCGAGACACCGCGCGGCGGATCTGAGGTCGTCTTGGCTACCTCACTTGCCTTGCGATGTGCGGCGTACCAGGCGTCGACCGTGGTGAAGGCTTCGATCTCCGCGTAGAGCGCGGCGCGGGAGGGGATGGCAAAGACACTGGACTGCCGGGCCCCAAGCAGCGGCCGCACCAGCGCCTCCGGGCCGCGACCGCCTCTTTGGGAGAAATCGGGCAGGCCGATTGGCATATCGACCGCTACCAACGAGTCGGCGGGCAGTCGGTCGAGCAACGCCGCGAAGCTTGGGAAAACGGCTGTCGACGGTGCCGCACCGGGATCGCGGCGGACGGCTATCCAGCCGGCCTTGCAACCGTCGACGCCGACAAGCACAACACCCCAGGGCATAACATCGTCGGGCGCAACATCCTTGGGCGCACCATCCTGGGGCACGGCGTCTTCGGCCTGCGTCACGCCCGGCGGTCCCGTTCCGGATGCAGGAGATGGCGAAGCTGCACCATCGCCATCGGGTGCGACAGGCTCTGGGCATCGGTCTCGAGCTGCAACTCGTCGCCGCCGCGCTTGGCGGTCCGCGCCAGGATCTCGTAGACCGCCGCCGTGGTCGATTGCAGCGCCTTGGCGGCCGGCTGGCCGGACAGGATCCGCGCCAGGTAGACGGCCGCCGTCAGGTCGCCGAGCCCATTCGGCGGCTTGTCGATGAGCCGGTGTTCGGCAAGCAGCGCCTCCCTGCCTGTGAGCAGCAAATTGCCGGTGCCGCCGGCCATCATCGCCGGCGCCGAAGTGACCAACATGGCCGGTGGGCCGGCCTGCAGGGCTGCAGCCATTGCCGATTTCAGGTCTGGCAGCGGCGCTCCGGCCATCCATTCCAGCTCGTAGCGGTTGGGCGTGGCGATATCGGCGATCGGCATCAGCCGGTCGCGCATGGCGATTGAGGTCGGCTCAGGTACGTAGAGCCCGCCCGAATCGCCCATCACCGGATCGCAGATATAGAGGGCGTCCGGCGTCTTCGCCTTCACTGCGCCGACCAGCGAAGCGACGGCTTCGGCCTGGCCAGCCTCGCCGAGATAGCCGGACAGCACGGCGCCGACCTCGCCCAGCCACGGCGCGCGCTCGAGGTCGGCCATCAGCGCCTTGAACTGGTCCAGCGGCGGCACGATGCGGGTGGCCCGGCCATGGCCCGGATGCCAGGGCAGGATGACGGTCGGCACCGCCCAAACCGGAAAGCCGAGCGTCTCCAGCGCAAAGACAGCGGCACGGTTGCCGACCGAGCCACGGGCGACATGGCTGGAGACGACGATGACCGCGCGCGGCGCCTCGGTTTTTTCGGCACTCATTGATTTTCCTAACTGCCCCTGGTGACGAAAAGCACGAGCCAGATCAACAGGCCGATGGCAATAAGCAAGCCCGCTGCCCGACCGATGCGGGTGCCCCAATATTCGATCGGGTCCGACCGGTCGGCATCGGCCGCGGTGACGTGGTCGCGCGCACCTCTGGTTGTTCGCGCGAGGAACGAGGTGCCGCCCGGGTCGGTCTCGCGCGCCACCCGTTCGATGATGCGGCGCGATTCCGCGTCGCTGTCGTGGCGTTTCGCCATGGTGATGTCCCGTTTTATGCCGAGCTTAACCCGTTCGCCTCGTCTGTCACAGGGCCCGACGGCGAATGGCAGAAACCAGTAACACTTCTCGGCCGAAGTCATTTTCTTACGCAAGGATTGTGCTAATGCTTCGCCTGCCAATGCTATCGAGGGGACTTATCATGCTTGCCCAGCGCCTTTCTTCGCCGCCAATCTTTCGTAATTTAGCTGCGTTCCTGGTCATGGCCGTCATGCTGCCGCTGCTTGCCGGCTGCGGCTACAACACCATTCCGACGGCTGAGGAAAACGCCAAGGCCGCATGGAGCGAGGTGTTGAATCAATACCAGCGCCGCGCCGATCTCATCCCCAATCTTGTCAACACGGTCAAGGGCTACGCCGCGCACGAGAAGGACACGCTCGATGCCGTGGTCGAAGCGCGCGCCAAGGCGACGCAGGTGACCGTGACGCCGGAAACGCTGAACAATCCGGAAGCCTTCAAGAAATTCCAGGACAGCCAGGCCGGCCTGACCAGCGCGCTGTCGCGCCTGCTGGCGGTGGTGGAGAACTATCCCGATCTCAAGGCCAATCAGAACTTTCTGGCGCTGCAAGCACAACTCGAAGGCACCGAGAACCGGATCACGGTCGCCCGCCGCGACTATATCCAGGCAGTGAGAGAGTACAATCTGACGCTGAGGACCTTCCCGTCGGTGATCTGGGCGACCTTGTGGTTCCGCGGCAACCAGCCGTTTGCGAATTTCACCATCGAGGAGGATAAGATGCAGCCGCCGAAGGTCGATTTCGGCACCAACACCACGCAAGGCGGGTGAAGAACAGCCGGTGAGCGTGGTCCCTATTGGCCTTGCACTCCGTAGCGCCCCCCTCTGCCCTACCGGGCATCTCCCCCTCAAGGGGGGAGATTGGCAGCTTTGGCCTCACCGCCCATCCTGCAACGTTGGAGATTGGCGAAAACAGCCGTGACAGCCGATCTCCCCCCTTGAGGGGGAGATGTCCGGCAGGACAGAGGGGGGCGCGACAGAACGCCAGCCTGGCCTTCCTGCTCGTCTTCCAAAGCCTTCTCCTCCTCCCTCTCATCGCCTTCGCCGCCGCACTGCCGGCGCTGACCGGACGGGTCGTCGACAATGCCGGCATCATCGATGCCGCGACCGAGGCGGCGCTGACGCAGAAGCTTGCCGAGTTCGAGACCAAAGGGTCCGACCAGATCGTCGTCGCGACCATCCCCAGCCTCGACGGCGAGGAGATCGAGCCTTACGCCAACCGGCTGTTCCGCGCCTGGAGACTCGGCCAGGCGAAGGAGAACAACGGCGTCCTGCTTCTGGTGGCGCCGAACGACCGCAAGATGCGCATCGAGGTCGGCTATGGGCTGGAAGGCACGCTGACCGACCTGCACACCAAGCTGATCATCGAAAACGACATGGTGCCGGCCTTCCGTGCCGGCGATTTCTCCGGTGGTATCAGCAAGGCCGTCGACGACATGATCATGGTGCTGGAAGGCAATCCCGAAGAACTGGAGGCGCGCGGCGAACGCAACCAGCAGCCGCCGTTCAACAGCGACGATCTGTTCTTCACGATCTTCATAGCCATCTGGGCAATCATCTTTTTCGGCGGCCTCGCAGCCTCCATCCTGCCGCCGATCTTCGGCCAGAAGATCGGTCCCGGCCGCTATCGCTGGCTGGGCATGACCTTCGAGCCAAACCGGCGGTCGTCCGGCGGCTGGTCGGGAGGTTCCGGCGGGGGATGGTCGTCGGGTTCAAGCGGTGGCGGGTTTTCCGGCGGCGGCGGTTCGTCCGGCGGCGGCGGCTCCTCGGGAAGTTGGTGACGAGATGACAAGACACGCCATCAGCCCGGTGGAATCCGGCCGTTTCATCAAAATGATCGGCACCGCGCTGTTGGCCATGGCGGTGCTGCTGGTCGGCTTCGCGGCCTTCGCCGCCGCACTGCCGGCGCTGACCGGACGGGTCGTCGACAATGCCGGCATCATCGATGCCGCGACCGAGGCGGCGCTGACGCAGAAGCTTGCCGAGTTCGAGACGAAAGGGTCCGACCAGATCGTCGTCGCGACCATCCCCAGCCTCGACGGCGAGGAGATCGAGCCTTACGCCAACCGGCTGTTCCGCGCCTGGAAACTCGGCCAGGCGAAGGAGAACAACGGCGTCCTGCTTCTGGTGGCGCCGAACGACCGCAAGATGCGCATCGAGGTCGGCTATGGGCTGGAAGGCACGCTGACCGACCTGCACACCAAGCTGATCATCGAAAACGACATGGTGCCGGCCTTCCGTGCCGGCGATTTCTCCGGCGGCATCAGCAAGGCCGTCGACGACATGATCATGGTGCTGGAAGGCAATCCCGAAGAACTGGAGGCGCGCGGCAAGCGCAATCCGGCGAATGACAATCCTGTCGATCCCATCTTCATGCTGTTCATTGTCCTGTGGGCGACGATGTTCTTCGGCGGCTTGGCAATGGCGTTCCTGCCGCCGATCTTCGGCACGAAACTGTCGCCGGGCGTGTACAAGTGGCTGGGCATGACGTTTCGCTACGGCCGTGGGCCAGCTTCGTCATCCTCCGGTGGCGGTGGCTGGACGTCGGGGACCTCGTCCGGCAGTGGCTGGTCGTCTGGAAGTTCCGGCAGCAGTTGGTCGTCCGGAAGTTCCGGCGGCGGGTTTTCAGGCGGCGGCGGTTCGTCCGGCGGCGGCGGTTCTTCAGGAAGCTGGTGAGACATCAATCATGGCAACACGACCGATCAGCCCCGAGGATCATGAGCGCATCGCCGATGCGATCCGCGCTGCCGAATCAAAGACCGACGGCGAGATCTACTGCGTCGTGGCGCATGCCAGCGACGGCTATTTCTTTCCGGCCGCTTTCATGGCGATGCTCGGCATGCTCGTCGTCAGCCTCGCCGTCGGTTATGGGCTGGAAGCCTGGTGGCTGTCGATCCGCTTGCCGCATTTCGTCATCGCCGAGCTTCTGGCGCTTGCCAGTGTGCTCATCCTGTTGTGGGCATTGCCGGCATTGCGCATCCATTTGGTGCCGAGGCGGCTGCGCTACCAGGCCGCCCACGCCAATGCGATGAAGCAGTTCCTCGCCCGCAACGTCCACCGCACCACGGCGCGCACTGGCGTGCTGGTGTTCGTCTCGATTGCCGAGCGCTACGCCGAGGTGGTCGCCGACAGCGGGATCGATTCTTGTGTCGGCCAGCATGTCTGGGACGGTGTCGTCCGCGACCTTACGGCGCATGCCGGCGACGATCGGCTTGCCGAGGGGTTCGTCAAGGCGATCCAAGCAGTCGGTGCGGTACTGGCCGAGCATTTTCCGGTCTCGACCGGCGACAGCAACGAACTGGACGACCCTCTGGTCGAGATTTGATCTCGCCAAAGGCGGTTTCGCAGCGTCTCAAGGACGCACCGTCCGGCTGTGTGAAAGCATCGCGGCGGTTGACCGGACTCTTGCAATCGGGCGCGGCGGGTTTATGGTTAACCAATCATGAATACGCTGAGCATCGACATCAGGAAAGCCGAACCGCGCGATGCAGCCGCCATCGCCGACGTGCATCTCGAGGCCTGGCGCGGCGCCTATTCGGGCATCATCCCGCACCGCACGCTGACATCGATGATCAACCGCCGCGGCGCCGACTGGTGGGCGAATGCCATTCGCCGCGCTGCCACCGTCCTGGTCGTCGAAATCGGCGGCAAAATTGCCGGCTATGCGACGATCGGCAAGAACCGCGCCCGCGAACTCAGGCAGCAGGGCGAGATCTACGAACTTTACCTGCGGCCGGAATATCAAGGCATCGGGCTCGGCAGCCAGCTGTTCTCGGCCGCGCGGGCACGGCTGGCCGACCATGGCCTGAAAGGCATGGTGGTCTGGGCGCTGGAAGACAATCAGAACGCACTTGCCTTCTATGCCGGCGCCGGTGGCCGCGATGTTGCCGAAGGCGTCGAGATATTCGAGCAGAAGGCGCTGAAGAAGGTCGCTTTCGTCTGGGAATGACGGCCAGCGCATGATCCGGCCGTTTTTCGGTTCGGACGATCTCCCGTACCATTCGCCGCATTGCACCATTCGCCGTCGCCCGCTATCGATCTCCAATCGAGAGAGGGATAAAGCGATGCGTATCGAAGCGATTGCCAGCGGAAAGAACCCGCCCGAGGACGTCAACGTCATTATCGAGGTGCCGATCGGCGGCGAGCCGATCAAGTACGAGATGGACAAGGAAGCCGGCACCCTGTTCGTCGACCGCTTCCTTCACACTTCGATGCGCTATCCCGGCAATTACGGTTTCGTACCGCACACGCTGTCGGGCGACGGCGACCCGATCGACGTGCTAGTCTGCAACACGCGCGCGCTGGTGCCAGGCTGCGTCATCAATGTGCGGCCGATCGGCGTGCTGGTGATGGAGGACAATGCGGGCCAGGACGAGAAGGTGATCGCGGTGCCTTCGCCCAAGCTGACCTTGCGTTACGAGGACGTCCACGAATACACGCAATTGCCCGACATCACCCGCCAGCAAGTGCAGCACTTTTTCGAGCACTACAAGGATCTCGAACCCGGCAAATGGGTCAAGATCGAAGGCTGGTACGATGCGGCCTATGCCAAGAAGATGATCGTCGAGGCAATCGAGCGGGCCAGGCGCAAGTAATTGTCGGGCGCAAATAATCAGTTGTCGACGCGGCCGAAAGCGGGCGCGTCGCCAAGCACCTCACGCTTGTCCTTGCCGCAGGCGAAGGTGCGTGCCTTCTCGTCGGCAAGCTTGCGCGCCTGATCGTTGGCGGCGGGATTGCCGGTGGCGAGCACAAGGCCGATCGTGCAGCCTTCGTGGGCGTCAGGCTGGGCAACCTTGGCGACGATCAGCACTTCCGTCGACTTGTTCTCGCCCTCGGTATCGCTGATCGAGCGACGATGAATGACGGCGAAGGGAATGGCAGTTTTGCCGTTGGTTTCGATCCGCCATTCGACTTTGGGTCCAGCCGAATTGAGGCCGGAAAAGCTTTCCCAGACCGTGGTCATATCGCCAGGTGGAAAGCCGTAGAACAGCGATTCCCGCGCATCGTCGTAGGAAACCAGCACCGGGTAACCGCGGTAGCCCGAACAGGCGAGATCGGCCCAGTCCCCGTCGCCTTCTTCCGCGTGGGCATAGGTGACGCAGTCCTTCTCCCAATCGAGATCGGTATAGACGCTGGATATGTCGCCGGCCCGGGCCGCCTGGCAGAAACCGGCGAGGGCAAGCGGGATCAAGAGAGCGCGCATGGCGGAACAACTCAGTTCGGGGGGCGCAGCGTACCGTCAAATTTAGCAGCAGCCTAGAGGAAGTCAGGCTGCGCACAGTGGTCTGGTAAAACGGAACACTATCTCTTCAAACTTGCCTCTATCAGAAGATCGGCGTTGCGGGCCACCGACTGCGCCGGTCCGCCGGCACCGAACAGCTGGCCGCTGATATAGGCGCCCTCGATCAGCAGCAGCAGCCCGTCGCCCAGCGTCTCGGCGTCGCCGGCGCCCATCGCCGCCGCCATGGCACGCAAGCGCCGGCGCAATTCCTGCTTGTTGGCCTCGCTCACGACGCGGGCCGGATGGCCAGGTTCGGGATATTCGACCGCGGCATTGGTCATGCCGCAGCCGCGATAGTCGGGCTTTTGCGTGCGCTTGCCGACACGCGTCAGGAAAGCGACGATCTGCGCGCGCGGATCGCCGGGATGGGCATCCACCGCCTCGTCGAAACGCTCCCAGAATTCGAGGTCATAGTGCCGGAGGTAGGATGCGGCCAGCTCGTCCTTGGACGGAAAGCTGCGGTAGAGGCTGGGCTTGGTGACGCCGGCACGCCGCACGATCTCGTCGACGCCGATCGCCCTGATGCCTTGCCGGTAGAACAGGTCGCGCGCGACCTGGAGAATCCGTTCGGCGGCGCGAGGCGGCGGTGCGTCATTCGCCTTGATCGTTGGTTCAATGCTTTTCATGCCTGGTCTGCCGGTTAGCTGGTTGACAATGTTACCGGTCGGTACGTATGTTTCGCGCTCCTGCAACGTACCGGTCAGTAACATGATAGCTCAATCCCGCCCGTTTGGCCAGCGCTACGCTTTCGTCGTGGTCGCCGTCATCTTCCTCTGCCTGCTGATCGCAGCGGGCCTGCGTTCGGCGCCGGCAGTCATGATGCTGCCGCTGGAGAACAGTTTCGGCTGGCGGCGCGACGTGGTGTCGCTGGCGGCGGCCACCGGCATCTTCCTCTACGGCCTGACCGGGCCGTTTGCCGCGGCGCTGATGGAGCGGATCGGGCTGCGCCGCACCTTGCTTGCCGCGCTGCTGTTGATGTCGGGATCGACCGCGCTCAGCCTGTTGATGACCAAACCGTGGCATCTGCTCCTCACCTGGGGCGTGTTTTCCGGCGTCAGCTCGGGCGCCGTCGCCACCGTGCTCGGCGCGACCATCGTCAACCGCTGGTTCAAGACCAATCGCGGCCTGGTGATGGGACTGATGTCGGCGTCCAGTGCCACCGGGCTGCTGGTCTTCCTGCCGCTGCTCGCCTCGCTCGCCCAGTCGGGCGGCTGGAGGCCGATTGTCATCGCGGTCTCGGTTGCCACCGCCTGCCTGCTGCCGCTGGTCTGGCTGCTGGTGCCGGAGCGGCCGGCCTCCATCGGCATGGTGCGCTATGGCGCCGAGCTCGACGACGTGCCCCCGTCACCACCTGCCGCGCAAGGCAATTTCCTCGCGCATACGATGAGCACGCTGCGCCGCGCCGCCGGCACGCGCGTCTTTTGGTATCTGTTCGCCACCTTCTTCGTTTGCGGCTTCACCACCAACGGGTTGGTTGGCACGCACCTGATCGCCTTTTGCGGCGATATGGGCATCGGCGAAGTGCAGGCTGCAGGCCTGCTCTCGATGATGGGCATCTTCGATCTTATCGGCACAACGCTGTCGGGCTGGCTCACCGACCGTTTCGACCCGCGCAAGCTGCTCGGCGTCTATTACGGTATTCGCGGCCTGTCGCTGATCTATTTGCCCTATTCCGGCTTCTCGGCGACCAGCCTGATCATCTTCGCCGTGTTTTACGGACTGGACTGGATCGCGACGGTGCCGCCGACGCTCAGGCTTTCCAACGAGGCGTTCGGCGACCGCAGCGGGCCGATCGTCTTCGGCTGGATCGTCGCCGGCCATCAGGTGGGTGCGGCAACCGCCGCTGCCTTCGGTGGCACCATGCGTGAGCTTCAGGGCAACTATCAGCTTGCCTTCCTGATCGCCGGCATGACGGCAATAGCCGCCGCCTGCATCTCGCTGCTGATCAACACCAGCCGCCCGGCGTTTGATCCGGAACCGCAGGCGGCGTAGGGCGCAATCGGCCGTGCTAATCTCCCCCCTTGAGGGGGAGATGGCCGCGACGCGGCCAGAGGGGGTCGGTCCGACTGGGCTCGGCCCCTTATCGCCGATGCAAGAGGTCGGTGCTCCATGCGAGACGACCCCCTTCTGTCGCCTTCGGCGACATCTCCCCCTCAAGGAGGGAGATTCGCCAGCCTGTTCACTGTTATCAAACCTTCATCGTTTCGAAATGTGCCTGAAACATTGAAGCTGGAGCTTGGCGGCGACGTTCAATGCCATCCAGGAGACAGCCATGAACAAGATTTCGATGACGCGACGCGCTTTCGTCACGTCGGCCAGCGCCGTTGGCCTGGTCGGCGCCTCGGGCCTCGCCCTTCCCTATTACTCGCGCGCCAATCAGCGCCCGGCTTTCACCCATGGCATCCAGTCCGGCGACGTCGACGCCACCAGCGGCATGGTCTGGACACGCACCGACCGGCCGTCGCGCGTCATGTTCGAGGTGTCGCCGACCGAAAGCTTCACCAATGCCGTCCGCCTGGCGCCGCTCGATACCTCGCCGGCCAGCGATTATACGGTGAAGCGGCTGCTTACCGATCTCGCCTCCGACCAGGACATCTTCTACCGCATGGTCGCGGCCGATCTTGCCGACATCAACGCCGTTTCCGAGCCGGTCGTCGGCCGCTTCCGCACGGCACCTGCCTCGAAGCGCGACATTCGCTTTGCCTGGTCGGGCGACACCGCCGGCCAAGGCTGGGGCATCGACGAGACCGGCATGAAGACCTACGCCACCATTGCCAAGCACACGCCCGACTTCTTCCTGCATTCGGGCGATACGATCTATGCCGATGGTGCGATGAAGGACGAGGTCGACCTGCCCAACGGCGGCAAGTGGAAAAACAAAGTGCTGATCGACGAGAAGCGCAGGGTTGCCGAGACGCTGGACGAATACCGGGCGCAGTGGAAATACAACATGATGGACAGGCATTTGCTGGCGCTCAGCGCCATCTGTCCGACCTTCTATCAGTGGGATGACCACGAGGTGCTGAACAACTGGTCGGAATCGAAGGACCTGAGCGCCGACGATCGCTACACTGAAAAATCCATCCATGTGCTGGCGGCACGTGCGGCGCGCGCCTTCCACGAAATGACGACGATCCGTTACGAGCCGTCGGAGCCGGGCCGCGTCTACCGCAAGATCGCCTATGGTCCGCTGCTCGACGTGTTCTTCCTCGACATGCGTTCCTACCGCGGCCCCAACGGTCCGGATATGCAGGAGACGATGACGCCGCAATCGCGCATCCTCGGTGAACAGCAGATCAAGTGGCTGAAGCGTGAACTGGCGAATTCCAACGCAACCTGGAAAATCATCGCCGCCGACATGCCGCTCGGCCTCGTCGTCTGGAACGACGGCACCAAGAAGGTAGGGGCCGAGGCGGTCAGCAATGGCGACAATGGCCCGGCCAAAGGGCGTGAGCTGGAAATTGCCGACCTTCTTCGCTATATAAAGAATGCGGGTATCAGCAACACTGTCTGGCTCACCGCAGACGTGCATTACACAGCCGCGCATTACTACAATCCGGACAAGGCGCAGTTCCAGGACTTCAATCCGTTTTGGGAATTCGTTTCGGGTCCGATCCATTCCGGCACGTTCGGGCCTAATGGTTTCGATATGACATTCGGCCCGGAGCTGAAGTTCATAAAGGCACCAACTGCCGAACAGGGTCAAAACCTGGCGCCTTCGGCCGGCCTGCAGTTCTTCGGGCTCGTCGAAATCGATGGCGCCACCGAGCAGTTGACGGTGCGGCTGATGGATCGCGACGACAGCGAACTCTACAAGGTCACGCTCGATCCGGTGCGGTCGGCGTGAGCGACGGCGCCACTACCCTCGGGCCAGCCCGAGGGTAGGACGTATATCAATCGGGATAGCAGACGACGGGAATGTTGGGCCAGACGGCGCTGTCGCATCCGGCATTTTGCTGCCGCTGCTTGAAGGCGGCGCTGACCGGCCCGGTCACCACCGGATCGACGCCATCGGGAGCATCGGCAAAAAGCTGCTCCGCCGACGGCTTGTCGGACGACAAAGCAGACCGCGTCTCCTTGAACGACGCCGCCGACTGCGCCGCGCCGGCCGCGAGGAGGACGGCGAGCGCGGTACATGCCAAAATCGGCCGGAGTTTGATGCCTATCTCGATCATGAAATTCGAACTGTCCGGACCATGAAAGGTTCCGCCTTGGTTAATAATTCCACTTCACACCAAGACATTTAAGATTTGGTGACTTTATTTGGTGGCTCGCCTCCTCTTTCGCAATTGCGAAAAACCCTGTATGAGCCGCCCAACCGAAAGAGGCAGCGCCTTTTGGCCTGCTGCCTGCAACGCTCCCGAGACCGAAACATGAAAATCCGCAATATCGCGATCATCGCGCACGTCGACCATGGAAAAACCACCCTCGTCGACCAGCTTCTGAAACAGTCTGGCTCGTTCCGCGACAACCAGCGCGTCGCCGAGCGCGCCATGGATTCGAACGACCTCGAAAAGGAACGCGGCATCACCATCCTGGCCAAGGCGACCTCGGTCGACTGGAAGGACACCCGCATCAACATCGTCGACACGCCCGGCCACGCCGACTTCGGCGGCGAGGTCGAGCGCATTCTGTCGATGGTGGATTCGGCCATCGTGCTGGTCGACGCCGCCGAGGGGCCGATGCCGCAGACCAAATTCGTGGTCGGCAAGGCACTCAAGGTTGGACTGAAGCCGATCGTCGTCATCAACAAGATCGACCGGCCAGATGCCCGCCACGTCGAAGTGGTCAACGAGGTGTTCGATCTTTTTGCAGCACTTGACGCTACCGACGAGCAGCTCGACTTCCCTATCCTTTACGGTTCAGGCCGCGACGGCTGGGTCTCGGAAAACCCCGAAGGTCCGAAGGACCAGGCTCTGGCGCCGCTGTTCGACCTCGTCATCAAGCACGTGCCAGCGCCGACCGTTCATCCCGGCCCGTTCCGCATGATCGGCACCATCCTGGAAGCCAATCCGTTCCTCGGCCGCATCATCACCGGCCGTATCGAATCCGGCACGCTGAAATCCAACCAGGCGGTCAAGGTGCTGCACCATGACGGCACCCAGGTCGAAACCGGCCGAATCTCGAAGATCCTCGCTTTCCGCGGGCTCGAGCGCCAGCCCATCGACGAGGCGCAGGCGGGCGACATCGTCGCTATTGCCGGTCTGTCGAAGGGCACCGTCGCCGACACGTTCTGCGACCCGTCGGTGACGGAACCGCTGCATGCGCAGCCGATCGATCCGCCGACCGTGACGATGTCGTTCCTGGTCAATGATTCCCCGCTGGCCGGCACCGAAGGCGACAAGGTGACCAGCCGCGTCATCCGCGACCGCCTGCTGCGCGAGGCCGAAGGCAATGTCGCGCTGAAGATCGAGGAATCGCCGGACAAGGATTCGTTCTTCGTCTCCGGCCG
Organism: Mesorhizobium sp. M0678; assembly: GCF_040320505.1. NCBI lineage: Bacteria > Pseudomonadati > Pseudomonadota > Alphaproteobacteria > Hyphomicrobiales > Phyllobacteriaceae > Mesorhizobium > Mesorhizobium sp. M0678. Next base: position 94,524 of record NZ_JAMYPT010000006.1, read on the forward strand.
CGGCGAATTGCAGCTGGCCGTGCTGATCGAGACGATGCGCCGCGAAGGTTTTGAGATCGCCGTGTCGCGGCCGCGCGTCGTCATGCAGAAGGGCGACAGCGGCGAATTGCTGGAGCCGGTCGAGGAAGTCGTCATCGACGTCGACGAGGAGCATGCCGGCGTCGTCGTGCAGAAGATGTCGGAGCGCAAGGCCGAGATGGTCGAGCTTCGCCCTTCGGGCGGCAATCGCCAGCGCATCGTCTTTCACGCACCGACGCGCGGCCTGATCGGCTACCAGTCGGAACTGTTGACCGACACGCGCGGCACCGCTGTGATGAACCGGCTGTTCCATGCCTATGAACCTTACAAGGGTGAGCTGCCGGGCCGTACCAACGGCGTGCTGATCTCCAATGAACAGGGTGAATCGGTGGCGTACGCCATGTGGAACCTGGAAGACCGCGGCCCGATGGTCATCGACCCCGGCGTCAAGGTCTATCAGGGCATGATCATCGGCATCCATTCCAGGGACAACGACCTCGAAGTCAACGTGCTCAAGGGCAAGAAGCTGACCAACATCCGCGCCGCCGGCAAGGACGAGGCGGTGAAGCTGACACCGCCGATCCGCATGACGCTGGAACGCGCGCTGGCCTGGATCCAGGACGACGAGCTGGTCGAAGTGACGCCGAAGACCATCCGCCTGCGCAAGCTCTATCTCGATCCGAACGAGCGCAAGCGTTTTGAGAAGTCGGCGAAAGTGGTCGGCGCGGCATAAAGGGCAATACCGCGCAATGAGCGGTAAACTCGTCACGGCTGGCATATACGACAATCGACCCGAGGCCGAAGTTTGCGTGTCGATGCTCGACGCGTATGGAATTTATGCTCTCGCGAATTATCTTCTCGACACGGGCAGGCTTGGCTTGATCCATGTGCAAGTCGCCGACAGCGATCTCGATGCGGCCAAGGGTTTGATTGGCTCGGCCTCCAAAGAGGGCGACTGACCCTGGCCGTAACTGTCTCTGATTACGGATTCCCTTGCCGTCGCCTCATCCACCGGCAGCCGAGATGATGGCTTCCCGGTCGGGCTCGCCGACGAGATAGACGCGGATCGTCGTTCCCGCTCGAGCCGGCTTGCGCAAGGCTTTGCCCCCGTCCGGACCAATGACCAGCAATCGTTTCTCTTCCCAAACCTGAAGCCGCGATCGCGAGACACCGAGTTCGTTGGCGAGCAACCGGTCGAGCCGCAGCGCTGTCGGCATTTCGAGCCAGAGCTGAAGTTCGAGCGCGCTGGTATTTTCCGGTCTATCCCCGAGCACCTGCTTATGAACGACGGCTTCGGGAAACTCCTCGACGCGCCCGATCCTGCTTCGCAATGCGGCAACATCGAAGGCATGGCGCCGCGCCAGGACCGGATCATTGCTTTCGAGCACCTGCAATATTGCCGGTTCGATATCGCGGCGGCTGCAGCGCTCCAGAATGCCGAAATTCCAGGAATTGTCGCAGTCGATGCAGCGGTAGATCAACCAGGCGTCAATGCGCTTGCCGTTGGCATTGACCCGGAATTTGCCGCTGCAGCGATAGGCTTTCAGGCCGCCGCAGCGATTGCAGTTGAGGTGAGGTCGAGGTGCGGTCTTGGGTGTGATCGCCCAGCGGATACGCAGTATCGAAGGCATGCCGAAAAGCCCTTCCCGTCGGGAAGTTCGTCAGATCGGCGATATCGAGAACCCTTGCGGGCACGGCGTGGCGAGAGACTGCGGCAGTTGGAAATCAGGTGTCGCGGGTGGTTATGCGCGACAGCGGTTCAGCAGTGCCAAACCGGTCTCGAACCGCCACCCGAGGAACACATGATGTGAAAACAGGCATCGCGACTGCGACGCCCTGCTCTGTGTTGGGGGAGTTGACGAGACCGGCGGTTACGTAGGCAAAGTGAAGCTCGGAAAGGATTTCGGAACGACATCTCTAGCCGTGAGGTGCCTGGCCGACAAGCCTTCTTTCGGTAGACGCTACCGTCGCCGGAACAGTTGGGTTATGTTGAACGACCCAAACATGTCAAACGAGACCGCGTCATGCATTTCACGTCGCTGCTGATTTTTGCCGGCGCCCTGCTTGTTGCAGCCGGCTCGCCCGGCCCATCGATCGCCGCTCTTGTGGCGCGGGTCATCTCGAAAGGGTTTCGCGACGTGTTTCCGTTCCTGCTTGCCATGTGGATCGGCGAAGCGATCTGGCTGTCCCTGGCGGTGTTTGGCCTCGCCGTGGTGGCGCAGACGTTCCATTTTGCTTTCGTCGTCGTGAAGTGGGTCGGCGTCGCCTATCTCGCCTGGCTGGCCTGGAAGATGTGGACGGCGCCGGTCGAGGCAAAAGAAGGTTCGCTGCCGCGCGAAGATTCGCCCACCAAGCTGTTCTTTGCCGGCATGGCGGTGACGCTCGGCAACCCGAAGATCATGATGTTCTACCTGGCGCTGCTGCCGACCATCATCGACCTCGGTTCGGTCAGCATGATCGGCTGGGTCGAGCTGACCGCGACCATGGCCATTGTCCTGGTCGCTATCGATTTGACCTGGGTGCTCGCCGCATCACAGGCGCGCAAGCTGCTCAAAAGCAAGCGGGCGATGAAGATCGCCAACCGCGTCAGCGCCGGAACCATGGCCGGCGCTGCGGCGGCTATCGCGGCGCGGTCCTGAGCCGGCGCGTCAACCCATTTCGATTATCGGCGCAATCTCGACGCTGAAACCCGGGTCCGTCAGGATAGGACAATCCTTGGCTTTGCCGACGGCATCGTCGATGTCTTTCGCTTCGATGATGGTGTAACCGGCGGTCGGATTGCTACCGCCATTGTTCTCGACCTTGCCGCCGGGCAGCAGGGTCTTCGACATGCCGACTGGATTGCCACCGTCGACCACGGCTGAGCCAAGCTTGCCGTACCAGCCGTTCCAGGCATCCATCGCTGCCTGGTTCGGCCTCCTCGGTCGGCATCTTGCCCGAGCCGTGATAGACGTAGAGAAATTTCGCCATGTTCTCCTCCTTTGATCGGCGGCATCGAACCGGCATGCGGTCATGCCGCATGCCGATCATCGGACCAAACCGGCAAACAAGCAACGAGAATGCGAAGTAGCTAATATAATGTGTGGTTGGCTCGCAACGGCGGTGCCTATCGCGCCATCGCATGGTATTCATCGTTCGGCCGCATGTCGATTGCCGATGCAAGCCGGTTCGACATGTTGAAGAACGCCGCGGTCGAGGCGACGTCCCAGATGTCGCGGTCGGAAAAGCCGACTTGCCGCAGCGCCGCCCGGTCCGCTTCGACGATCTTTGCCGGTTGCCCGGTCAGCTTCACCGCGAATTCGAGCATGGCGCGTTGCCTGTCCGACAGCTCGGCGGCGCGAAAATTCATCACCATCATCTCGCCGAAGGCCGGGTCGCCGGAAAGCTGGCGCACCGCCGCGCCATGCGCGACCAGGCAATAGTAGCAATGGTTGACCGACGAGACGGCCACCGCGATCATCTCGCGCTCGAGTTTCGACAGGCCGGATTCACCCAGCATCAAATCATTGTACATGTCGGTGAAAGCGCGCAGCTTCTTCTCGTCGAAGGCATAGGCGAGCAGCACATTGGGAACGAGGCCGAGCTTCTCCCGGCACTTGGCGAAATAGGCCTTGGTCGCGTCGCTCAGCTCCGCCGGTGCCAGGTCAAGCGCGGTAATTTTCTCCGTCATGGCGGATTTCTCCTCGTTTTCGCCAGGCTGCCGGTGAATTCCGACATTTCGTCGCAAGCCGTCAAACCTTTGTCGCCAAATACCCGTCATCTGTTAGCATAGCCGCAAAAACATGTGACGGGAGGGACTCATGGCCAGCGTAAAGTCAGCGAGCCGGTTGAAAAAAGCCGGCGTGACGAGGGGTGAAGCCGCGGGTGGCGAAAAGCCCGGCAGGCTTGCCGACTACCTGCTGGCCCGAGCTCCGGCCGAAGATGTCGCCGCCTACGACGTCATCGATCTCGAACGCGCTGCCGAACTCGCCGGCCGCGCAGTGTCCAGGCACAAGAAGGACGACTGCGTCGTTGCCATAGACGTCGATTCCGGTGTCGTCCGCCAGGGCCGGCCGATGACGGTGATCACCGTCGTCAACGACAACATGCCGTTCCTGTTCGATTCCGTCCTCGGCGAGATTACAGAAAGCGCCGGCGAGCCGCTGCTGGTTACCCATCCGGTCATAGTCGTCAGGCACGGCAAGAACGGCGTCGACGAAATCCTCGGCGATGGCGGTTATGCCAAGGGCGACCACAGCCATGACCGACTGAGCGTCATCCATGTCCATATCGGCCGCCTTTCGGCCGAGCAGGCCGAAGGCCTGGCCGCACGCCTGACGAAGCTGCTCGGCCAGGTGCGAGCCGCCGTCACCGACTGGAAGCCGATGCTTGCCCGCCTCGACCAGGCGATCTCGGAATTCCGCTACTCGCCAGTGCCGCTCGACAAGGCCCATGTCACCGAGGCGATCGCCTTCCTCGAATGGCTGCGCGACGACAATTTCACCTTTCTCGGCATGCGCGAATTCAACTACACTGGCGGCGAGACGAGCGGCATGCTCGAGCGCGCCGAAAAGCCCGGCCTCGGCATCCTTTCCGATCCCGACGTGCTGGTGCTCAGGCGCGGCACCGAAGCGGTGAGCACGACGCCGGAAATCCGTGCCTTCCTGCATGGGCCGGAACCGCTGATCGTCACCAAGGCCAACGCCAAGTCATCGGTGCACCGCCGCATCTACCTCGACTACATTGGCGTCAAGACCTACACCGGCAAAGGCGTGCTTTCAGGCGAGCTCCGTATCGTCGGCCTGTTCACCTCGACTGCCTATACGCGCTCGGTGATGAAAATCCCCTACCTGCGCTCGAAGGCGGAAACCGTCATTGCCAAATCCGGCTTCAATCCAAGCGACCATTCCGGCAAAGCTTTGATCAACGTGCTGGAGAGCTATCCGCGCGACGAGCTGTTCCAGGTTCCGGTGCCGATCCTGCGCAAGCATGCCGAAGCCATACTGGGCTTGATCGAGCGACCGCGCGTCAGGGCATTGGTGCGTGTCGACCAGTTCGACCGCTTCGTCTCCGTGCTCGTCTTCGTGCCGCGCGACCGCTACGACAGCGTCGTGCGCGAGAAGATCGGCACCTATCTGAAGACCGTCTTCGAAGGCCGGCTGTCGGCCTATTATCCGGCCTTCCCGGAAGGCGGGCTGGCGCGCGTCCATTTCATCATCGGCCGCTCCGGCGGCAAGACGCCGAAGGTCGAGCAGGCGACGATCGAGGCGGCGATCCGCGACATCGTACGGACGTGGGACGATGCACTGCGCGGGACCGCGACAGAGACCGGCGCCGATGCGAGACTCACGGCCATCGCCTCGCGTTTTTCGGAAAGTTATCGCGACAGTTTTCCGCCGGCCGTGGCGCTGGCCGATGCCGGGCGCATCGCCAAGCTCGATGCGTCAAATCCGATCGCCATCGACTATTACCGTCACACCGTCCAGAAGCCGCATCAGGCGGCGCTGAAGATCTATCACCATGGCAGCCCGGTGGCGCTGTCGCGGCGCGTGCCCGTGCTGGAAAACATCGGTTTCCGCGTCATCAGCGAGCGCACTTTCGAGGTCGGCGACATTCAATCCGGCATGGTCTTCATCCACGACATGGAACTCGAGAACAGCTACGGCAGGCCGATCGACCTCGGCAATGGCGGCGCGCTGTTCGAGGATGCGTTCCTTTCCGTCTGGCGCGGCGATGTCGACAATGACGGCTATAACGGCCTTGCCCAGACCGCCGGCCTGTGGTCGGGCGAGATCACCGTCCTGCGCGCCTATGGCCGCTATCTGCAGCAGGCCGGCATCCCGCAGAGCCAGGATTTCATCGCCGCCGCACTCAACCGTTATCCCGAGATCGCCCGCGGCCTACATGCGCTGTTTGTCGCCCGCCTCAGCCCGACGGCCGAGACGGAAGGCGTCGTTCAGGCCAAACATCTGAAAGCCAAGATCACGGATGCGCTGGAAGACGTTCCCAACATTGACGACGACACCATCATCCGCCGTTATCTGAATCTGATCGAAGCCTCGCTGCGCACCAATCATTTCGTTGCCGATACGAAACGGAAAGGCCAATCGCTGGCGATCAAGCTCGATTCGCAATCGGTCGACGGGCTGCCGGCGCCGCGGCCATGGCGGGAGATCTTCGTCTACGGCTCCGAGGTCGAGGGTGTGCATCTGCGCTTCGGCCCGGTCGCGCGCGGCGGCCTGCGCTGGTCGGACCGTGCGCAGGACTATCGCACCGAGGTGCTCGGCCTGGTCAAGGCACAGCAGGTCAAGAATGCGGTGATCGTGCCGGTTGGCGCCAAGGGCGGCTTCTACCCGAAAAAGCTGCCGATGAGCGCCGGGCGCGACGCAATTTTCGAGGCCGGCACGGCCGCCTACAAGAATTACGTTTCCAGCCTGTTGTCGATCACCGACAATATCGGGCTGGACGGCGTCATCCCGCCAGCCGGCGTCGTGCGGCGCGATCAGGATGATCCGTATTTCGTCGTCGCCGCGGACAAGGGCACGGCGACCTTCTCGGACATTGCCAACGCCATCAGCGAAAGGCACGGCTTCTGGCTCGACGACGCTTTCGCCAGCGGCGGTTCGGCCGGCTACGACCACAAGAAGATGGGCATCACCGCCAAGGGCGCCTGGGAAGCGGTCAAGCGGCATTTCCGCGAGATGAACCGCGACATCCAAACCACGCCGTTCACCGTCGTCGGCGTTGGCGACATGTCGGGCGACGTGTTCGGCAACGGCATGCTGCTGTCGGAGCAGACCCGGCTGATCGCCGCCTTCGATCATCGCGACATCTTCATCGATCCCGATCCCGACATGGCCGCTTCGATGGCCGAGCGCCGGCGTATGTTCGCTCTCGCCCGCTCAAGCTGGCAGGATTACGACAAGACGAAGCTGTCCGAAGGCGGCATCATCGTCTCGCGCAGCCAGAAGTCGATCACCTTGCCGGCCGCCGCGGCTGCAGCTATCGGCCTCGGCAAGACAACGGCCACGCCGGTCGAGATCATGAGTGCCATCCTCAAGGCGCCGGCAGATCTTTTGTGGTTCGGCGGCATCGGCACCTATGTCAGGGCATCGAGCGAGACCAACCAGGACGTCGGCGACCGTGCCAATGACGCGATCCGCATCACCGCGCTCGACCTGCGTGCCAAGGTCATCGGTGAAGGCGCCAATCTCGGCGTCACGCAGCGGGCGCGCATCGAATTCGGATTGAATGGCGGCCGCTGCAACTCAGATGCGATCGACAATTCGGGCGGCGTGAACTGCTCAGACGTCGAGGTCAACATCAAGATCGCGCTGGCTTCCGCCATGCGGAAGGGATCGCTGACGCGGCCGTCGCGCAACAAATTGCTGGCCGAGATGACCGACGAGGTCAGCGCCCTGGTGCTGTCCAACAATTACCAGCAGACGCTGGCGCTGTCCCTTGCTCGCAAGCGCGGCCTTGCCGACATTGCCCATCAGAGCCGCTTCATGGAGGCGCTCGAGGCGCGCGGGCTGCTCGACCGTGCCGTCGAGACGCTGCCGTCGCCGGCGGCTCTTGCCGAGCGCGATGCGCGCGGCGAGCCGCTCACCCGGGCCGAGCTCGGCGTGCTGCTTGCCTATGCCAAGATCGTGCTGTTTTCCGATATCGTCGCCAGCGACGTGCCGGACGATCCGCATTTCGACCGCGACCTGATGGGTTACTTTCCCGACCGCATGGCAAAGAAATATGCGGCGGAAATCCACGGCCATCGCCTGCGCCGCGAGATCATCGCTCGTGTCGTCGCCAATGATCTGGTCAATCGCGGCGGCCCGTCCTTCGTCAACAGGCTGCAGGAAGCGACCGGGCGCAGTGCCGCCGATGTCGTGCGCACCTTCGCCGTGGTGCGGGATGGCTTTGCACTGCCGGCGCTCTATCGCCAGATCGACGCGCTCGATAACCAGATCGACGGACAGATCCAGCTCGACCTCTATCAGGCGGTCAGCCGGCTGATCTATGTGACGAGCGGCTGGTACCTGAAGAACGATGCCGGCACTGCACTGCTCGGGCAGCGGATTGCCGAGTTGCAGGATGCGCGCAAGGCGCTTGAGCCGAAGCTCGTTTCGCTGCTGCCGGCCTTCTCGCGCGAGCGGATCGAGGAGCGGCGGCACAGCCTGTCGAAGGGCGGCGCGCCCGAGAGCCTTGCCGAGCAACTGGCGTTGACCGATGTGGCGGAACTCATCCCCGACATAGCGCTGACGGCGCGGACGGCAAATGCCGGCATCGTCGCTGCCGCCAAGGCGTTTTTTGCAGTCAGTGATGTCTTCCGCATACCGCGCGTCGAAGATGCGGCACGCTCGATCACGCCCTCGGATTATTACGATCAACTGGCGCTTTCCCGCGCCACCGACACGATCGGCGCGGCCAGGCGCGGCATCGCCGTGGCGGCACTCACCAGTCATGCCGAGGCGGCGGATCCGGTGTCGGCATGGTTGGAGGCCGGCGGCGAACGGGTCGGACGCATCCGCGAGCGGTTGCAGGCGCTGACCGAGGGCGGCGACATCACCGTGTCGCGGCTGTCGGTGGCATCCGGCCTGATGAGTGATCTGACGCAGCTGTGAGACGTCTTCCATATCGCGCGGGATTGCCGGGAAGAACTGCGCTATAGAGCGAACGGCGCCCTGCTTTGGGGGGGCGCCGGAGCATGATCCCAAAAAGTGACGATCGGCTTTTGGACAAGATCGTGCTCAACAAGAAGACGGAGCGTCATTCCGATTCGATCGGCATGGAGCAAGCTCCAGCGGAGGGGACATGGCTGAGATGGCAGTGCAGCGGGCATCGGGACGCGGCATCTGGGGATGGATGCTGTTCGACTGGGCGGCACAGCCGTTTTTCACGGTCGTTACCACCTTCATCTTCGGTCCTTATTTCGTCTCGCGCATGGCCAGCAATCCGGAGACCGGGCAAGCGGCCTGGGGCTACGGCATTGCCGCCGCCGGCCTCGTCATTGCCGTTTTGTCGCCGGTCCTCGGCTCGATCGCCGATCAGACCGGACCACGCAAACCGTGGATAGCCCTCTTCGCCGCGGTTAAAATCACCTGCCTCACCCTGCTGTGGTTCGCCGCGCCCGGCTCTAATCTTTTTCTGGTCGTGGCGTTGTTCTCGCTGGCGTCGGTCGCGGCGGAATTCTCGACTGTGTTCAATGATTCGATGATGCCCCGCCTGGTGCCGAAGAGCGACATCGGCAGGATCTCGAACATGGCCTGGGGACTCGGCTATCTCGGCGGCATGATCGCACTGATCTTCGTCGTTACCGTCATGGCCGGCTCGCCTGAAACCGGCAAGACCGTCGTTGGGCTCGACCCGATCTTCGGCCTCGACCCCAGGCTCGGCGAGGACGCGCGCGCTACCGGGCCGTTGTCGGCGGCCTGGTATTTCCTGTTCATCCTGCCGATGTTCTTCTTCACGCCTGATGCGATCAAAGGCATTCCAATCGGGCCGGCGGTGCGCGAAGGCCTGTCGGAACTGAAGTCGACGCTGGCCGAAGTGCGCAAGCGCAGCGGCATTTTTCGCTTTCTCGTCGCCCGTATGATCTATCAGGACGGCGTCAATGCACTGCTGGCGCTGGGCGGAACGTTTGCGGCGGCAATGTTCCATTGGTCGATTACCGAGATCGGCCTGTTCGGCATCATCCTCAACGTCGTTGCCATCGTCGGCTGCCTGGTTGCCGCACGCCTCGACACAGCGCTGGGTTCCAAGACCATAGTGATGATTTCGCTGGTCATGCTGAGCATTGCCACGATCGGCATCGTTTCGACCGGACCGGGCTATACGCTGTTCGGCGCCTGGGTGATGCCCGGACTGGATGGTGGCGGATTGTTCGGCACGGCGGCGGAAAAAGCCTACATTTTCTACGGCCTGCTGATCGGGCTTGCTTTCGGCCCGGTGCAGGCATCGTCGCGCTCCTACATGGCGCGCAGCGTCTCCGCTGCCGAATCGGGCCGCTATTTCGGCATCTATGCGCTGGCCGGCCGGGCAACCAGTTTTGCCGCACCCTTCATGGTGGCCACGATCACCCTGGCCAGCGGCTCGGCGCGGCTCGGCATGGCGGCGATCGTGCTGTTCCTTGGCGCCGGCATGGCGATCCTGATCGGCACGCCCTATCCGGCAGATCGGCCGGCGGAGTGAGCTGCTCTTGCCTTCTCCCACAGCGGGAGGGTAACGCGTTCAATGCCGGAAATGCCTCACTCCGGTGAAGACCATGGCAATGCCGTGAGCGTCGGCGGCGGCGATGACATCGTCGTCGCGCATCGAGCCGCCGGGCTGGATGACGGCGGTGGCGCCGGCTTCGATTGCCGACAAAAGCCCGTCCGCGAACGGGAAAAAGGCATCCGAGGCGACGACCGAGCCCCTGGTCAAAGGCTCCGTCAGGCCGGCAGCCTCGGCCGCGTCGAGCGCCTTGCGCGCCGCGATGCGCGAGGAATCGACCCGGCTCATCTGGCCGGCGCCGATGCCGACTGTAGCGCCATCCCTGGCATAGACGATGGCGTTCGACTTGACGTGCTTTGCCACGCGAAAAGCGAATTTCAGATCGGCCAATTCGGCCGGCGTCGGAGCGCGCCTGGTCACCACTTTCAGCTCGAGGTCATCCACCACCGCGTTGTCGCGGCCCTGGACCAGCAAACCGCCGGCAACCGATTTCAAGCCAAGGCCCGCCGCGCGCGGGTCGGGCAGGCCGCCGGTGACCAGCAGGCGTAGGTTCTTCTTGGCGGCAATGATGCGGACTGCTTCTTCGGACGCCTCCGGTGCGATGATCACTTCGGTAAAGGTCTTGACGATCTCTTCGGCGGTTCCGGCATCGAGGATGCGGTTCATGGCGACGATGCCGCCGAAGGCCGAGACCGGGTCGCAGGCCAGCGCCTTGGCATAGGCCGCCTGCAGCGAAGCGTCCTCAGCGACGCCGCACGGGTTGGCGTGCTTGATGATGGCAATTGCTGCGGAGCGCGACGGGTCGAACTCGCCGACCAGCTCGAAGGCAGCGTCGGTGTCGTTGATGTTGTTGTAGGAAAGCTGCTTGCCCTGAAGCTGGCGCGCCGTGGCGACGCCCGGCCGCCTGTCGCCGTTGACATAGAAGCCGGCGCCCTGATGCGGGTTTTCGCCATAGCGCATCACCGACTGCAGCTTGCCGCCGAAGGCGCGCCATGTCGGATGCTCGATCTCAAGCGCCTCGGCGAACCATCCCGAGATCGCCGCATCGTAGGTGGCGGTGCGGGCAAAGGCCTTGGCTGCCAGCTTCTTGCGGAAATCCAGCGACAACGACCCGAAATTCATCTCCAGCGCGTTGAGCACCGAGGCATAGTCATCGGGATCGGTGACGATGCCGACATAGGCGTGGTTCTTGGCCGAGGCACGGATCATCGCCGGGCCGCCGATGTCGATGTTCTCGACGATCGCCGCGTAGTCGGCGCCGGAGCGACGCACCTCTTCGAACGGATAGAGATTGGAGACGACGAGATCGATCGGCTCGATGCCGTGGTCGCGCATCGCTGCGGCGTGCTCGGGATCGTCGCGCACGCCAAGCAGTGCGCCATGCACCGACGGGTGCAGCGTCTTGACGCGGCCGTCCATGATCTCGGGAAAGCCGGTGAGCTCGGACACGTCGCGCACCGCCATGCCGGCCTCGGCAAGGGCCCTCGCGGTGCCGCCGGTCGAGACTAGCTCGACGCCGGCCGAAGCCAGCGCCCTGGCGAAATCGATCAGGCCGGTCTTATCAAAGACGGAAAGGAGCGCGCGACGGATGGGTACAAGGTCGGGCGCGGGAATGTTCTTGGCGGCGACGGCCATGGGCTGGCGGCCTTTCCAGTTCTGGTTGGAGAGCGTCCGCGGGCCGTAGCATATGAGGCCCGGAAATCAAGCCGCAAGACTTGATCAGTGTCTGCCGTTGCCACCGGCTTCAGCTTTTTCCGGACGGCCGGCGATAATGGTGCGCGTCAATTGCCAGTGGACCTCGGAAATTTCCGAGGCCTTGAACGCAAGCACGATCTGGCGGCTGCGGCGCGGGCCGCCAAGCCCTGCGAAATAGATCGATTCCTCGACCTCGGGCACCACTTCGGTAGAGGTAAACACCCAGGTGTCGGCATGGTCGGCGGCCAGCACCAGACGGTCATGCTCATCCTGGAGCAGCCTTATATCGGGATGGACATGGAAACGCACCGTGACGAAGTCACGGCCATTGTTGCGGATAGAAGCGCCGCCCGGGCGCAGGAAACATTCCTTGCCGGCAAGCACATTGCCTTCGGTCGATAATTTCAGCTCGCGCTCATGCAGGAAGCCGAAGCGCGCCACATAGCCGTCATGGCGGGCGATGAAGCCCTGGCTGCCCTTCTGGTCGGTGCGCTTGCAAGGCACATGCTGCGGCCCGCCGATCAAAGGCGTGCCGAGCAGGTCGTTGACGCGCAAGGAGTGATTGAAGCGCGCCGACGACGTGTCGTTGATGGTGGCGGTCGAGTGGGCGGCGGTGGCGCGGGCAAGCGGCCGGAACTCGGCGGCGCCATAAGTATCTATTCCGGCGTTGACGATATAGTGCTGGCGGCCCGACGACAATTCGAAGGCGAGGCATCCGGCGTGAGCGGCATTGGATACTTCGACGGGGGGCGGCGGGCCGGTATCGGCGATCACAGTGACACCGCCCATCGACAGGCGCTCATAACCCGAATGCGGCGCGTGCAGCAACGGTGCGCCGGCGGTGTCGTCGTGATGCAGGATGCTGGCGATACGGTCGTGAATGGTGGCGCCCATGCCGTTGAAGCGGGCAAGGCTGCCGTCCTGATGGCGAAAGAAGCGCAGTGCCGGCAGCATCCGGTCGATGGCTCCGATCAGGGCGGCCGGCGGCGTCTCGGCCTGATTGGCGTATGTCTGGCGCAACGGCAGAAGGTCGGCGAGGATTTCAAGCACGGTCATCGGATTACGCGAGATATGGCCGCCGTCAGGCAGGATCTGGCGGTCGAGCTCCTCGGCGAGATTGCGGGTAGCACCGCGTAGCGCCGAGGCCGGCGCCGGCAGCGACAAAGCGGCAAAGGCCAGCGCAATGCGGGCGCGCAGCCTGTCCTTGCCGTCCGGCATCTCGCGCACCATGGCGCGCAGATAGCGGATCTGGACGGCGAGCGATTTCAAGAACGCGCGGTAGAACGGAAATTCGGCGCCCTGCAACACGATCGAGGAATGCTGCAGCCAGGCAATGACACGCTTGGCCGTCGTGCCGGGCTCCCAGGCGACGCCGGAAATATGGCTGCCATGGATTGCAATCCAGTCGGAAACCAACGCCCGCGCGTTGGCGGCGGCGAGCTCGGTACCGGCGGCACGCATATGGCGCAGCCAGCGAAAGCCATGCAGCGTTTTTTGCCAGCCGGGATTGGGCACGTCGATCTGGAAGGGCGATTTGCCGCCGGTCTCGACCAGATGCCCCGAAAGCGGATAGCGGCCGTAATAGATCTCGAGCGCGATCTGAGGATCGGCGAGCCGCAGGTCCGGTGGGGCGATCAGGACGCGCTCCGGCGTGCGGCCTGAGTAGCGCCAGCGATAGAGTGGCCCGGCGCGCAAGCGCCGGCGCGTCTTGCGCCAGAACTCCCTCGCGACAAGCGTCCAAAGACGCGTCGTGTTACCGGCAGCGATTGCCAAAACCCCTCCTGATCGTCCTCACCCAAGCACAAGTTTATATGATTCAAGAACTTGTGCGAAGGCGAATTCCGCGGCAGTGGGGCCGTTCAGCCTGTTTTCCATGCCTCCTCGCCCCAAGAAGCCGGACGGCGCTTCAAGATCGGCCCTTAGCCGGCTCTGCGCATGCGGGCGGCGAAGAAGCCGTCCAGCCCGGAGCGGCCCGGCGAGCCTAGCTCCAGATCGGCAGGCGTGGTGCGCAACGTGCCTTGCGGCGTCAGAAACGGGTCGATGCCGGCGATCTCACCCGGCCGAAGCGGGTCGTCGACAATCTCCGCATTGCCGGCGAGAAAGTCGCGATAGAGCTCTTCGCCTTCCATCGGATCGAGCGAACAGTTGGAAAAGACGATGCGTCCACCAGGCTTGACCAGGGTGACGGCGCGGGCAAGCAGCCGGCGTTGCAGGTCGGCCAGTTTTTCGACGTCGGCCGCCGTCTTCGTCCAGGGAACGTCGGGATGCCGCCGCACCGTGCCGGTCGAAGAGCAAGGTGGGTCGAGGAGGACGGCGTCGAAGAGGTCCTTCGGCTCGTATTTGAGCAGATCGGTCTGGACGATCTCGGCGGCCAGACCGAGCCGTTCGAGGTTCTGCGTCAGCCGTGCCAGCCGCGTTTTGGACATGTCGAGCGCGGTGACGTGGGCGCCGGCGAGGATCAGCTGGGCGGTCTTGCCGCCCGGCGCGGCACAGAGGTCGGCGATTCGCAAACCATTGATGTCGCCGAACAGCCGGGCCGGCAGGCTGGCCGCTGCATCCTGAACCCACCAGGCGCCTTCCCCAAAGCCGGGCAGTTCGGTCACGGAAGCGCTGAGCTTTTCCACCCGCACCGTGCCGGTCGGCAAGACAAAGCCGCCGAGCCGTTCGGCCCACAGCGCCGGGTCCGACTTGACCGAGAAATCGACCGGTGCCTCATGGCGATGGGCGAGCAGTATCTGCCTGGCCTTGTCGAGGCCGTAGACCGTTTTCAAACGGTCGGAAAACCATTTTGGCGCCTCGTCGGTAGCGGCAAGTGCTGCCGCGAGCTCGTCCTGCTTGGCCCGCGCCAGCGTGCGCAGCACGCCATTGACGAGGCCGGAAAAGCGCGCCGTGCGCGGATCGGACTTGGCGTGTGTCACGGCGAGGTCGACGGCGGCGCTGTCGGGAACATCGAGGAACAGGATCTGCGCTGCCGCCACATGCAAAATGTGCGAAAGCGCCGTGGCGTTGGGCGGCAGCGGCTTTTCCAGGCGACGGGCCAAAAGGCCTGATATGGTCATGCGGTAGCGCAGGGCGGTGACCAGAATGGCGCGCACCAAGGCGCGGTCGCGCAGGTCGAGCGCCTTGTATTGTGGATGGCCGTTTTCATGGTCGGTCAGCCCGTCGAGCGGCGTTTTCGCGTCAATGACGGCGGCAAGCAGGCGCGCAGCTGCCTTGCGCGCGGCGAGACCGCGAGCTTCTGAAGCCTCACTGTGAGTTGGCCTCATTGTGTCGGCGATCGGTTGACTAGTTTAAATATGGCGCTGACAAAATCTTCTTTGCTTCCTAGGGGGGAGATCACCTGAATGTAGTCTTTCTCAACCGTGCCGACATAGTCCGCGACTTGCTTTGGAGATGCACCATCCCCGACAAGTCGGACGATGTGGCGAAGATAGGTGTCATATTCATCTTCAGGAAGTGGGCGAAAGCCCAGGTCACTTGATGTTGCTATGCTCGCCATCGGTATTCCGATAGGGTTCCAGTGCCTTGCACAAAGATCGCGCATTTCCGCCAGCGAGATCCCGCCTTTTTTGTCTGTCGCGCTCGTCACGACCACGGACCTTTGGGTCCGGTCGGATTGCGTCCCCAGGGATTGGGTCTCGGCTTGGCCGGCTCAGGCGGCCTCTCGGGCCGCACGGCCCTGTCCCACGGACCAGACGGCTGCTGCCCGGTCCCTTCCGGCGCCGGCCTTGGCGTCGCGGCCTCTTCGGGTGCGCCGGCCATTTCGCTCGCCATCCTCTGCAACGCGGCGATGCGGTTTTCTGTGCTCGGGTGAGTGGAAAACAAACTGTCCATGCGCTCGCCGGAAAGAGGATTGATGATGAAGAGATGGGCGGTTGCCGGATTGCGCTCGGCATCCGGGTTGCGGATGCGTTCGGCGCCCCGCGCGATCTTGTCAAGTGCCGAGGCGAGCCACAGCGGGTGTCCACAGATTTCGGCACCGCGCCGGTCGGCCTCATATTCGCGGGTGCGGCTCACCGCCATCTGCACGATCATGGCGGCCAGGGGCGCGACTATCATCGCCACCAGCACGCCGACGATGCCAAAGGAATTGTTATTGTCGCGGTTGCCGCCGAAAAAGAAGGCGAAATTGCCGAGCATCGAAATTGCGCCGGCAAAGGTGGCGACGATCGTCATGGTCAGCGTATCGCGGTGCTGCACATGGGCGAGCTCGTGTGCCATCACCGCCGCGACTTCTTCATGCGATAGCCGCTCGAGCAGGCCGGTGCTGGCGGCGACAGCGGCATTTTGCGGATTGCGGCCGGTGGCGAAGGCATTGGGCTGCGGATTGTCGATGAGATAGGTTCTCGGCATCGGCAGGCCGGCACGTTGCGCGAGACCCTTCACGATGGCGTAATATTCAGGCGCGTTGCGTTCGTCGACTTCGATCGCACGGTGCATCGACAGCACCATCTTGTCGGCGTTCCAATAGCTGAACAAATTGGTGCCGGCGGCGATCAGCAAGGCAATCATCATGCCGCCGGATCCGCCGATGAGATAGCCGACGCCCATGAACAGGGCCGTCATTGCGGCCAAAAGCATGGCGGTGCGAAGGGTGTTCATCGTCTGCTCCATTTTGGCCCAACAAAGGGGTCGATCCTTGTGGGCCCATCGCTATATGATGGGAAACAGCGGTTCCCGTTTCAATCGGGGCCTGTTTCAATCTAGCGGAAGATCGCATGATCGACAAAACCAGCCAAACGCATGCTAACGGCTCGCCGCAAAAGCCGCTGACCCCGGCAGCCAGGCGCGCCTTGGTCGAGGCCGAGGCCCGGCGGGAGAAATATCGCGAGCAGGAAGCCACGCTGCCGAGGGAGATCGGCGGGCGCGGCGGCAAGGAGCCTGGCCGCTATGGCGACTGGGAGGTCAAGGGCCTGACCAGCGACTTTTAGCGCAAGCAGGGTGCTAGTTAAGCAGGCTGTGCGGTCCGTTCCGCTTCGATGGCAATCCAGCCGTTGTCATCGACGGCGATGCCGATCGCGCCATAGCCGGTGATGGCGGCATGCGGCGTCTCCAACGGATGCCGGTGCGTGGCGCTGATCACCACGATTGCAGCGCCCGCGGCTTCGGCCGCCGCTATGCCGGCCGGCGCGTCCTCGAAGACGAGGCAGTCGCCCACATCGACGCCGAGCCGTTCGGCCGCCAGCCGGAAGCAGTCGGGCGCCGGCTTGCCGCGCGATACATCCTCCGCCGCAACAATCACGGCGGGAGCCGGAATACCCGCGGCCTGCAGGCGCAGCAGGGCGAGCTCGCGCGGTGCCGAAGTGGCGATCGCCCAGCTTCCAGGCGGCAGCGACGCCAGGAAGGCCGCGGCGCCGGCAATCGGGCGAATGCCCTCGACATCGGCCGCCTCGGCCTGCAAAAGCGAATCGGCTTCGCGGGCAGGATCGACGCCTGGGAGCGCCAGCCGGCCGATGGTCTCGATCGCCCGCACGCCGTGGATGGTCGGCAGGAATGCGGCGACGTCAAGACCTTGCCGATGCGCCCACGCTGCCCAGACCCTTTCCGCTGCGGCGATCGAATTGAGAATCGTGCCGTCCATATCGAACAGGAAGGCCGCGAATTTTCTGCCTGCAAACATCGGTTTCCCGGGGTCATCTTGGAGGGATTATTTCGAAAGACGCGTGTCAATCGACCGTAACGTTGCCGCGTCCGTATGGGAAGCCGCGAGGCGTCGTTTTTGACGACCACAAGGAACCGCCACGCACTGTCCCGCGTTGATCGGCACTATCTTCCATGACGATCGCAGGGGAGGGCGATGCTGATTCGGCTCGGCTATGAAATTGCCATTGAATGCGTTGCAGCAACGCCGGTCGTTTCATTGCTCGATATCCACGGGGATCGCCAGGCCGACATCAAGCGGCAGACGCGCGTGCTGACCTCGCCGTCGGTCCCGACCAGGGTCTACCACGACCTTTTCGGCAATAGCTGCCGCCGCTTCACGGCGCCGGCCGGAAGCTTTCGCATCCTTTATGACGCGGTGGTCGAGGACAGCGGCGAGACGGACGAAGTCAACACGCTGGCGAGAGAAGTCCCGGTTGCCGAATTGCCGGACGAGGTGCTCGGCTATCTGCTCGGCAGCCGTTACTGCGAGACCGACCATCTCGGCGACCTGGCCTGGCAACTTTTCGGCCAGCTTCCACCGGGCTGGGCGCGGGTGCAGGCCATCGTCGACTATGTCCACAACCGCCTGTCCTTCGGCTACGGCTATGCGCGCTCGACCCGCACGGCGGCGCAGGCGCATGAGGAACGCGTCGGCGTCTGCCGCGACTTTGCCCATCTGGCGATCACGCTCTGCCGCTGCATGAACATCCCGGCCCGCTACGTGAACGGCTATCTCGGCGATATCGGCGTGCCCGCCGATCCGGCGCCGATGGATTTCTCGGCGTGGGTGGAAGTGTTCCTCGACGGCAGGTGGTACACTTTCGATCCTCGCCACAATGTGCCGAGGATCGGCCGCGTCGTCATCGCCCGCGGCCGCGACGCCACCGACGTGCCGCTGCTGCACAGTTTTGGCCCGCATCGGCTCACCCTGTTCAAGGTCTGGACGCACGAGCAGGAAGGTAATCTGTTCAAGCCGCCTTATCGTGGCGTCGACAAGACGGTCAGCACACGGATGCTGGCCTAGTCTTTCGGGACACATTCACAGTCCGTGTTTCCATTTCCCGCCACCGCGATCGTGCTGAACCGGTTCGATACATCTCGTCTGTACCGGATTGGGACGCAGTCCAGTCGTCCTGAATTGCGAGCCTGTTCGTGGTAAGCGCTTTGTCAACAAAGCCGTGCCGGCGCAGCTTTCGTTTACCCCCTGTTTACCCTGCCGCCGCTCGAAACCGTTTGGAAACAATGACCTGATCGCGGGCCGGTCGCTTTCCCGGGCCTGGCGGCGCGATCCGGCCGGATTCCTGCAATGCGCGTTCGGACAGCTGCAGGCTGTAGCGAATGGAGGCGGAAGGAATGCGGCGTTTCGGGGGTCTTGTTCAGACGATCGGCGGCTTTGCCGGGGATCGCAGCGGAAATTTCGCGGTCCTGTTTGGGATAATCGGCTCAGTGCTGGCACTGAGTGTCGGCTTTGCGGTCAACGTGTCCCAACTCTACAATGTAAAATCGAGCCTGCAAGGCGTGGTCGATGCAGCGGTCACCTCGACGGCCCGCGACCTGACAACCGGCGTCATCAGCGAGGCCGACGCCAGCAAATCGGTGCAGGCCTTTCTCGATGCCAACAGCACGGCGGGTATCCTCCAGGACAACCAGATCGTCCTCGACAATCTGGTTGTCGACAGGACAGCCAAGACTGTCCAGGCGGACGTCCATGTCAACGTCAACTACTATTTCCCGCTTTTCAGCACGGGTGGCATGCAACGCGTCCCCGCATCGACGACGGCGCTCTATTCGGACAAGCAGATCGAAGTCGCGATGATGCTGGACGTGACCGGGTCGATGGCCGGCCAGAAAATCATCGATCTGCGGGCGGCCGCGGCGAATGCTGTCGACAGCTTCCTGGGCGGCCAGGACCCCTCCAAGCCACGTGTGCGGGTTGCCATCGTGCCTTATGCCAATTCGGTGAATGCCGGTACACTTGCCGCCAGCAGCGTCTATGTGGAAACCACCGCCAGTCAACGCAAACAGGCGCCGGCCAATGACGCCGTGCAGTATGTCTCGGGCTTTATCCGTCCCGATAATTGCGCCACCGAGCGCAAGGGGACCTATCAGTATTCGGATGCGGGCCCCGACGTCAGCATGGTCAATCGCGACTACCTGCTGTCATCCTTCGCCTGGCAGACCGGCACCGCCGCCTGCCCGATCGCCGCGCTGATGCCGCTGACAGCGGATGCGACGGCGCTCAAGACGGTCATCAAGAATTTCGTCGCCTCCGGCGGCACCGCCGGCCATATCGGCGTGCAGTGGACCTGGTACATGCTTTCGGAAAACTGGGGCAGTGTGATGAAAGCCTCGGAACGGCCGGCCAAGATGGATCCAAAGAAGGTTGCCAAGATCGCGATCCTGATGACCGATGGCGAATTCAACCTGTCCTACTTCGATGCGAGCACGGTCAGCGACGTCTACAATGACGCCGGCAAGGAGCCGACCCGCACGGCCGCCAAGAAACTTTGCGCTGCCATGCGCGACAAGGGCATCGAGGTCTTCACCATTGGGTTTGACCTAAACGAAACGAATGCCAAGGCGACGCTCCAGGATTGCGCGAGCCCGGACACCGCCAAGATCAAGCACTTTTATCAGGCGGCCAATGGAACGGAACTCAACCAGGCTTTCCAGGATATAGCGCGCAACGTCGAGATGTTAACCGTAACCAAATAGGGGACAACAGCCCAAAAAGGAAAGGCCGCCGCTTCTCGCGAAGCCGGCGGCCTTCCGTGTTTCCGTCCATGGCGCGGCTCCTGGCGGCGACCCTGGTCGCCAGCCGCGCATCTCGCGCCTTAGCGGGAAGACTGCTTCCCGAAAGTGCGATCCGCTGAGGCCACGTTCTGGAAAACGAAATCACTCGACATCGGATCACCTCCTTTCGATTTGTTGAACACTCCCTCATGATGGGGTGTCATCCGGCAAATGGCAAGGCGCGGCACCCGAAAATCCTGAACAAGCCTGCTTGTGCACTCGGGCGGCTTGCGGCCGGCCGATCGGGCAGGCAAGATCGAGCCGCTATTGTTCCGGGCCACTATTTTGCCGGGTAAGGGAGGACGGGATGGAGGCAGCCGAGAGAGCGGCCCGGATTGTTCGGACGGTCATCGAGACGCTGAAGCCGGGTTTTGCGGTGAGGCTGTGGACAGGCGAGCGGATCGGCCCGGCTGCCGGCCCGGTGCTCACCATCAACGACCAGGACATCGTCTGGCAGATCGTACGTCGGCCCTCTTTATCGACGCTGATCGAGATGTGGATTGCCAAGGCGGTCGACGTCGAAGACGGATCGCTGTTCGATTTCTACGCCTTGCCCACGCACGGCAAGCTCAGGACGAAGCTCAAGACATTGCCGAAGCTGGCGATCCTGCGCGACCTGCCGGCGGTGCTGTTTTCGCGAAAACAGATGACGACGCGAACCGATCTTTCCGGCCGCAATCCTTTCGTCAGCGGTTCGAGCAAGGAGGCGATCGAGCATCATTACGACATTTCCAACGCATTCTACCGGCTCTTCCTCGACGAGCGCATGGTCTATAGCTGCGGCTACTTCAAGGATTTCGCCAACGATATCGATCAGGCCCAGAGAGACAAGCTCGACCATATCTGCCGCAAGCTTCGGCTGAAGCCCGGCGATAGATTGCTCGACATCGGCTGCGGCTGGGGAGCGATGCTCATCCATGCGGTGAAGAATTATGGCGTCGTCGGCCACGGCGTTTCGCTATCGGAAGCACAGACCGAGCTCGCCCGTGAACGCATCCGCGCCGAGGGGCTGGAGGACCGCATCACCATCGAGATAAAGTCCTATGCCGAGCTGTCCGGCTCCTTCGACAAGATCTCGTCGATCGGCATGTTCGAGCATCTGGGGCTTGCCAACCATGCGGCCTATTTCTCGAGGATCCATCGCCTGCTCAAGCCGGGCGGCATCTATCTGCACCACGCCATCACCCGGCGCGACAAGGGCAGCTTGAAGAAGACGCTGCGCAAGGGGCCGGAATTCAAGGCGCTGATCAAATACATTTTTCCGGGCGGCGAACTCGACACGATCGGCATGACGCTCGGCAATCTCGAGGCCAACGGCTTCCTCGTCTACGACGTCGAAAATTTGCGCGAGCACTATGCGCGCACCTGCAGGCTATGGGCCGAGCGCCTCCACGCACGCTTCGACGAAGCTATCGCCGAGGTCGGCGAAGCCAAGGCGCGGCTCTGGCTGCTTTATCTCACCGGCTGCTCGATTACCTTCGAACGCGCCTCGGCGCAGGTTTTCCAGACCGTCGCCACAAGGCGCGCGCGTGGGCCGAGCGGCCTGCCGCCGACGCGGGCGGATTTGTACCGATAGCTACAGGAGGCGCATCGTGGCGCCGATCTCGACGCGGGCCGGTCGATCGACGGTGCAGTAGACGCCGAGGTTATGGGCGTTGTGGCGGACCAGGCTGCGCAGGATTGCCGGGTCGTGGTCGAACCCGTCCTGGCCAATGATGGTGAAGCCGCAGCGGCGGCACGGCTCGGAGATGGTCAGGAGCAGGTCGCCGATCGCCAGCTTGCGCCCGATCCATTCCGTCTCGGGGAACGACCCCTCGACCTCCGGCACATCGACGACGATGTTGGGGCGGAAGCGGCGCGCGTCGGCGGTGCCCTTTGGATGCAGCACTTTCAAACGCGCCAGTGAGGCGGTGGTCAGCAGATGAATAGGGGCTTTGACGTAGCGTTCCGTCAGCAGAGGGCCGGCGTAATCCGGAGCCGCATTTTCCCGACGGAACGGCCGGATGGAAGCCGCAAAGCCGAGATAGGCGCAAATGGCGCGATCACTTTGCGCGCCAGGTGCCGAAAGCCAGCGTCCGTCGGGGATGGCGACCTCCAGCCTGCCGGCCTGCGACAGCCGGGTGCGGATGCGGGGCACCTTGTGCCATTTCGCTTCGCGGTCGGGCCGTGCGATTTCATCGGTCGAGGTATCGACAAGACCAAACAGGCGGTCGCCTTCGACGGTATGCCGGTCGACGGAGATCGCCTGCTGAAACTCGCCGGCGAGCGAGCTCGCGGGATAGCGCCAAAGCTCGGTGACGGCGCCCAATGCGGGTTGCATCAGCCCTTCTTGTTTTGCCGGTTGGCGATAAGGTCGTCGACGACCGCCGGATCGGCCAGCGTCGAGGTATCGCCGAGCGCGGCAAAATCATCCTCGGCGATCTTGCGCAGGATGCGTCGCATGATCTTGCCGGAACGGGTCTTCGGCAGGCCGGGCGCGAACTGGATCTTGTCGGGCGAAGCGATGGCGCCGATCTCCTTGCGGACATGGGCGACGAGTTCCTGGCGCAATTCCTCGCTTGGCGTTTCGCCGGCCATCAGCGTGACATAGCAGTAGATGCCCTGGCCCTTGATATCGTGCGGGTAGCCGACGACGGCGGCCTCCGAGACCTTCTCATGCGAAACCAGCGCCGATTCGACCTCGGCGGTGCCCATGCGGTGGCCGGAGACGTTGATGACGTCGTCGACGCGGCCGGTGATCCAGTAGTAGCCGTCAGCATCGCGGCGGCAGCCGTCGCCGGTGAAGTATCTGCCCTTGTAGGTCGAGAAATAGGTCTGCACGAAGCGGTCGTGATCGCCATAGACGGTGCGCGTCTGGCCCGGCCATGAGTCGGCAATACAAAGATTGCCGCTGGCTTCGCCTTCGAGCACCTTGCCGTCGGTATCGACCAGCTGCGGCTTGACGCCAAAGAAGGGCCGCGTCGCTGAACCCGCCTTGAGGTGGGTGGCGCCCGGAACCGGCGTGATCATGATGCCGCCGGTCTCGGTCTGCCACCAGGTATCGACGATCGGCACCTTGCCGTTGCCTACGACGTTGAAATACCACTCCCAGGCTTCCGGATTGATCGGCTCACCGACGGTGCCGAGCACGCGCAGCGACTTGCGCGACGTTTTGGTGACATGGGCATCGCCGGCGCCCATCAGCGCGCGCAACGCCGTCGGCGCCGTGTAGAAGATGTTGACCTTGTGCTTGTCGATCACGTCCCAGAAACGCGACTGCGACGGGTAGTTCGGCACGCCTTCGAACATCAGCGTGGTGGCGCCGTTGGCGAGCGGCCCGTAGACGATGTAGCTGTGGCCGGTGACCCAGCCGACATCGGCGGTGCACCAGTAGATATCGCCGTCATGATAGTCGAAGACATATTGGTGGGTCATCGAGACATAGACGAGATAGCCGGCGGTGGTGTGCAGCACACCTTTCGGCTTGCCGGTCGAGCCGGATGTGTAGAGGATGAACAACGGGTCCTCGGCGTTCATCTTCTCGGGCTTGCATTCGGCCTTAACCGTCGCGACCTCGTCGTGGTACCAGACGTCGCGCCCGGCGGCCCAGCCGGTCTTGCCGCCAGTGCGGCGCACTACCAAGACCTTTTCGACTTTCGTTCCGGCCTTGGCGGCGATCTCGATCGCCTTGTCCGTGTTCTCCTTTAGCGGGATCGGCTTGCCGCCGCGCAGGCCTTCGTCGGCGGTGATGACGAAGGTCGACTTGCAGTCATCGATGCGTCCGGCCAGCGCATCCGGCGAAAAGCCGCCGAAGACGACCGAATGAATGGCGCCGATGCGCGTGCAGGCGAGCATCGCATAAGCGGCCTCCGGGATCATCGGCATGTAGATGGTTACGCGGTCGCCCTTCTTGACGCCGTGCTTTTTCATCACATTGGCGAGGCGGCAGACATGCGCGTAAAGCTCGTTATAGGTGATCTTCCTGTCGTCGTAGGGATTGTCGCCTTCCCAGATGATGGCGGTCTGTTCGCCGCGCTTCTTCAGATGCCGGTCGATGCAGTTCCAGGAAACGTTGGTCTGGCCATCCTCGAACCATTTGATTGAGACCTGGCCGTCGAAGGACGTGTTCTTGACCTTGCTGTACGGCTTGAACCAGTCGATGCGCTTGCCGTGCTTGCCCCAGAACTTGTCCGGGTTCTTGACGCTGTCGGCGTACCATTTCAGGTAGGTGTCATTGTCAATCAGCGCGTTCTTCTTCCACGCCGGCTGGACGCGATGGACATGAACATCGGACATTTCTTCGCCTTCCTCCCCAAAACCAAACCGCCGGCTTGACCGCCGGCAGGATCGCAGCGATGCGGCCGCGAATTCGCGCGCATTATTAACAGTTCGGCCGCGACGGCAACATTAGACGTTGGATTCGCGCGGCGGGATGCCGCAGGCGCCTTACCAGGCGGTGTCAGCACTCTCGTGAGTCGGCTGCTAAGCGCATGTTTTTGCGGAAGTAATCTGGTTCGATCATAGAAATATCAATAGACGATTAAGCAAATGGGGTGCACAATTTCAGCCTGGGAGGAAGGAGAATCAACCAGGGGACCGCAATGCGCGACCATTCCGAAATGGACCTGATGCTCAAGGGCTATGGCTTGACCACGGCCAAGATTCTTTATCACTTTCCAGATCATCCGCATCTGCTGCAGAGCTTCATCTGGCAGGATTACGACATCGCCCCGAAATTTCCCGTGCTGATCCGTTTCATCGAGTTCTGGAAGGCCAAGCTCGAAGGCCCGCTGCATTCGGTCAGCTACACGCACCAGAAGCTGATCGCGCCGAACGAATGGCGCAAGGTCGACGGCGAGTTCGTTCTGCATTAGCCGGGCGGGCGGCAGCCTGGGAGCCGCCGCCCAGCTTTTGGAGCGTCAGACTGCGGGCGGGTTCAGCCCGGCAAAACCCTCCTGCCGGCGATAGGGAAAATACGGATAGGGTGCGGTGACCTCACTTGCCGTGTCGAGCTTCTTCATCTGCTCGGCTGTCAACGACCAGCCGACGGCGCCGAGATTCTGGCGCAACTGCTCCTCGTTGCGCGCGCCGACGATGACGGAGGCGACGGTCGGCCGCTGCAGCAGCCAATTGATGGCGATCTGCGGTATGGTCTTGCCGGTTTCCTCGGCGACAACATCAAGCGCGTCGACGACCCGATAGAGATGCTCATCCTCGACGGGCGGTCCGAAGCTTGCCGTGTCGTGCAGCCGGCTTTTCTCAGGCAGCTTCTGGCCACGGCGGATCTTGCCGGTCAGGCGGCCCCAGCCGAGCGGGCTCCACACCAGCGCACCGACACCCTGGTCGAGGCCGAGCGGCATCAACTCCCATTCATAGTCGCGTCCGACCAGCGAGTAATAGACCTGATGGGCGACGTATCGGGGATAGCCGTATCTGCCCGCCAGGCCGAGCGATTTCATCACTTGCCAGCCGGAAAAATTGGAGACGCCGACATAACGCAGTTTGCCGGCGCGCACGAGACTGTCCAGTGTCGACAGCACCTCCTCGATCGGTGTTGCTGCGTCGAAGGCGTGCAGTTGCAGCAGGTCGATGTAGTCGGTGCCAAGGCGCCCCAGCGCGTCTTCGACGGCCTTGATCAGGCGTGAACGTGACGATCCGGCATCGTTGGGACCGTCACCCATCGGCAGCGAGGTCTTGGTCGAGATCAGCACGGCGTCGCGGCGGCCCTTGATGGCAGCGCCGAGCACTTGTTCGGAAGCGCCATTCGAATAGACGTCGGCGGTGTCGAACAGGTTGACGCCGGCCTCAAGGCAGATGTCGACCAGCCGCCGTGCTTCCGTCGCATCGCTGTTGCCCCAGGCGCCGAACAGCGGGCCTGAACCGCCGAAGGTTCCAGCGCCGAACGAGAGCGCCGGGACCTTCAGGCCTGATGCGCCAAGATTTCGATAATCCATGGGTTTGCTCCTTGTGGAAGGATGGCTGTTTCAAAGATTGGTTGAGGTTTGCCGTTCTATGACCGCGCGATTTCCGGTGTGGCGAGGACAGGATCTCGGTCGAGGCGCAGCGCAAACGCCGCCACGGCAAGCGCTGAAAGCGGCAACAGGGCCGCGACCCAGGTGACGGCATCGAGGCCGGGACCATGGGCGATGACCACGCCGCCGAGCCAGGCGCCGGCAGCATTGCCGAGGTTGAAGGCGGCGATGTTGAAGGATGAGGCGAGGCTCTGGCCGGCGCCTTGTGCCTTCTGCAACACCCATAACTGTAGCGGCGCGACGGTGGCGAAGGCGGCGGCGCCGAGCAGGCCGACATAGATAACGGCCATGACCTGGCTGTGCAGGGCGAAGGTCATGGTGCCGAGCACCATCGCCAGGACGACGAGACTGCCGAGAACGGACGGTACCAACCAGCGGTCGGCGAACTTGCCGCCGGCGAGGTTGCCGGCAATGAGGCCGCCGCCGAAGACCAGCAGGATCGGCGACACCGCTGCTTCATCAAAACCGGTGATCTCGGTCAGCAACGGGGCGATGTAGGTGAAGACGGCGAAGACGCCGGCATAGCCAAGCACGGTGGTAGCAAAGCCAAGCAGGACCGGCGTGCGGCCGAGCACGGCGAGATCGGCGCGCAAATTGCTCTTCTCAGGCTCTGTTCGGCTGCCCGGCACCAGCAGCAGAATGATGGTAAAGGCGGCGATGCCGACCAGGGTCACCGCCCAGAAGGTCGCGCGCCAGCCGAAGGCTTGGCCGAGCCATGTGCCGAAGGGCACGCCGAGGATGTTGGCGATGGTCAGGCCGGTGAACATCAGGGCGATCGCCGAGGCTTTCTTGTTGGGCGCCACCAGTCCGGTCGCCACGACCGAGCCGACGCCGAAGAAGGTGCCGTGGGCGAAGGCGGTCAGTACGCGCGCACCCATCAGCGTCCAGTAGTCTGGGGCAAGCGCACAAGCGAGGTTGCCCAGCGTGAAGATCGCCATCAGCGCCAGAAGCACGGTTTTGCGCGGCCAACGGCCGGTTGCGATCGTCAGCAGCGGCGCGCCGATGACAACGCCCAGCGCATAGCCGGAAATCAGCTGGCCGGCAGCCGAGATCGAGACGTCGAGATCGGTGCTGACGTCGAGCAGCAGGCCCATGATGACGAATTCGGTGACGCCGATGCCGAACGCACCGGCGGCAAGAGCGTAAAGAGCAAGGGGCATGGCGGTTCCCACTTCGATGACGACCAGTTTTGACGACGGGCGCCGTGTCCTCCCACGCCCCGATCCGGAAGATCGTGCCGCGATGTGCTGTGAACCAGCCTTGCATCGGGCACATCGTCTGTGAAATAAATTCACCAATGGCCAGGCCCGACATCAATCGCTCCGGCGAGATCGAAGTGTTCGTCCGCGTCGTCGAGGCGGGCAGCTTTTCAGCCGCTGCCCGTGCGTTGCGGATGACGCCGTCGGCGGTGAGCAAGCTGATCGCGCGGCTGGAGGCGCGGCTTGGTGCGCGGCTGGTCAGCCGTTCGACGCGCAAGCTGCAACTGACGCCGGAGGGGGCGGCGTTCTTCGACAGCGGCGTGCGCGTCCTGGCCGACATGGCGGCGGCCGAGCGCGAGGCAGCGGCGGGTGCCGCGCCGCGTGGCCGGCTGCGGATCAGCAGCTATGTGCCTTTCGGGCAGCACCGGCTGATCCCGCTTTTGCCGCGTTTTCTAGAGCGCTACCCCGAAATCTCGGTCGATCTGGTGTTGACTGACGATGTCATCGACCTGATGGAGGAGCGCGCTGACGTCGCCATCCGCGCCGGGCCGCTCGGCGAATCACGGCTGGTGGCGCGCAAGCTCGGGCAGAGCCGGGTGGTCGTCGTTGCGGCGCCATCGTATCTCGAAGCGCGTGGCACGCCCAAGGAGTCCGCCGATCTCGATCGTTACAACCGGATGGGCTTCCGTTTCGTACGTCACCTCGAGGGCTGGCCTTTTATCGACGCGGCCGGCAAGCCGATCACCCTGTCGATCATCGGAAATACGCTGGTCAGCGACGGCGAGGCGATGCGGCTGATGGCGCTCTCGGGGGCGGGCATCGCCCGGCTGGCACGCTGGCATGTGGAGGCCGACATTGCCGCCGGCCGGCTTCTGCCGCTGCTGGAAGAGTTCAACCCCGGCGACGAGGAACTCACCCACGCCGTCTATGTCGGCCAAGGCAAGCATCTGCCGGCGCGGGTGCGGGCGTTTTTGGACTTTTTGGTCGAGACTGTCCGGCTGACCTGAGCCCAAAAAAGATCGGGAGCCTGCCGGCTCCCGAAGCATCGAATCGAAGGTGAGTTTGAGTTACGTTTTCGGCACAAAGGGCGCCGGACGCCGGCCCGCAGCCTGACGTTCCACCATCCAGCCGGGGTATTCGGCGGGCAGGGCACTGACTTCGTCGAGGCGAACGAGATCATCGGCATCGAGCTTCAACTCGGTGGCTGCAAGGTTCTGTTCCAGCTGCTCCATGCGGCTGGCGCCGATGATGACGCTCATCACGAACGGCTTGGCCAGCACATAGCCGAGCGCCACCGTGGCGACGCTGACGCCGTGCTTGGCGGCGATCTCGCGCATGACGGCGACTGCTGCCCAGGCACGGTCCTCATTGACCGGCGGGAAATTGAAGCTGGCGCGACGGCCCTCGCCATTGCCGGGGGCGCCCGGTCCGTATTTGCCGGAGAGCAGGCCGCCAGCCATCGGCGACCAGACCATCAGCCCGAGCTTCTCCTCGTTGAGCAGCGGCACGATTTCGCGCTCGAGATCGCGGCCGGCGATCGAGTAGTACGACTGCACGGTCTCGAAGCGGGCAAATCCCTTGCGCTCGGCAATACCCAGCGCCTTGGCGATGCGCCAAGCCTGCCAGTTCGAGACGCCGACATAGCGGACCTTGCCGGCGGCAACCAGGTCGTCGAGCGCCCGCAGCGTTTCGTCGATCGGCGTCACCGTGTCGGTGCCGTGCAGCTGGTAGAGATCGATGTGATCGAGCTGCAGCCGCTCAAGGCTGCCTTCGACCGAATCCATGATGTGGCCGCGCGAGGAACCACGCTGGTTCGGGCCCCCGCCCATGGCGCCATGGACCTTGGTGGCGATGATCACGTCCTGTCGGTTGACGCCAAGATTCCTGAGCGACTGGCCGAGAAGCCGTTCCGAGGCGCCGAAGGAATAGACATCCGCCGTGTCGAAGAAATTGACGCCGGCGGCGAGCGAGCGGGCAACGATCTCGTCGACGCCCTTCTGGTCGAGGCTGGCGATCAGGCCCCATTGGGCATTCTCGCCGGCCGCGCCGAACGTCATCGTGCCGAGGCAAAGTTCGGAGACGAACATGCCCGTATTTCCAAGTTGATTGTAACGCATGGTGGCTCCAGACGGGTTGAGATAACTCGACCCATATAGGAACGAAACGTTCCGTTTCTATACGCTGGCTTAGTCAATGTCAGCCTGTGGCCTAAGGCCGGCTGCGCCTCATCTGGCGCCGAAAATCGCCGATCCAACCCTGACACTGGTCGCGCCGAAGGCGATCGCGGTTTCGTAGTCGCCGGACATGCCCATGGAGAGCTTGTCGACGCCGGCCTCGAGCCCAAGCTTTTCCAGCAGCGCGAAATGCGGACCGGGGTTCTCGTCGGCCGGCGGAATGCACATCAGCCCTTCGATGGCGAGGGCGTGAACCGAGCGGCAACGGGCCACGAAGGCGACGGCCTCGCGCGGCTCGATGCCGGCCTTTTGCGGCTCGGAGCCCGTGTTGACCTGGACATACAGCCTTGGTGACCGGCCTTGCCTGGCGATCTCCTTGGCCAGCTCTGCGGCGATCTTTTCACGGTCGACGGTTTCGATGACGTCGAACAATGCCACCGCTTCCTTGGCCTTGTTCGATTGCAGCGGACCGATCAGATGCAGCTCGATGTCGGAAAATGCCTCCTTCAGCACCGGCCATTTGGCTTGTGCTTCCTGGACGCGGTTTTCGCCGAAGACGCGCTGGCCGGCCTCGATAATCGGGCGGATATCGGCGGCGTCGAAGGTTTTTGAGACTGCGACCAGCGTCACCGCTCCGGCCTTACGGCCTGCCTCGCGCTCGGCGGCAGCGATCCTTGCCTTGACCGTGAAAAGCTGTTCGACGGCGCTCGCCATGCCTATATCCTGCCTGTGTTTGGCTTTTCGCCGGATCGCCGCAGTTGACGGGTCCGGCAATCCATGGTGAACACCGCGACGACATTTCCTGAGCCGCCCGGGCATTGTCCGGCGGCTCGTGCATGCTTTTAAGTGAAAAACACCCGATGGCAACCGAACGATACAATCCGCGCGCGTCAGAGCCCAAATGGCAGAACGCCTGGGACGCCAAGAAGCTGTTCGAAGCCGACAATGACGACCCGCGCCCGAAATACTACGTGCTGGAGATGTTCCCGTATCCGTCGGGGCGCATCCATATCGGCCATACCCGCAACTATACGATGGGCGACGTGGTGGCGCGCTACAAGCGGGCCAAGGGCTTCAACGTGCTGCACCCGATGGGCTGGGACGCCTTTGGCATGCCAGCCGAAAACGCGGCGATGCAGAACAAGGTCCATCCCAAGGACTGGACCTATCAGAACATTGCCGCCATGCGCGAGCAGCTCAAGGTCATGGGCCTGTCGCTCGATTGGGCGCGCGAGTTCGCCACCTGCGATGTCGACTACTATCACCGCCAGCAGATGCTGTTCCTCGATTTCGTCGAGAAGGGGCTGGTGACGCGCAAATCCTCCAAGGTCAACTGGGATCCGGAGGACATGACGGTGCTTGCCAACGAGCAGGTCATCGACGGACGCGGCTGGCGCTCAGGCGCGCTGGTGGAACAGCGCGAGCTGACGCAGTGGTTCTTCAAGATCACCGATTACGCGCAGGATCTGCTGGATTCGCTCGACCAACTCGATGACTGGCCGGAAAAAGTGAAGCTGATGCAGGCGAACTGGATCGGCCGTTCAGAAGGGCTGCTGATCCGCTGGCCGCTGGCCAAGCCAGCCGCCGGCGAGCATGAGCTCGAAGTCTATACGACCAGGCCTGACACCATCTTCGGCGCCTCCTTCATGGCGATTGCGGCCGACCATCCGCTGGCCAAAAAGGCCGCCGAAGACAATCCGGCACTGGCAAAGTTCATCGACGAGGTCCGCCATATGGGCACTTCGGCGGCGGCCTTGGAGACGGCCGAGAAGAAGGGTTTCGATACCGGCATTCGCGTCGTCCATCCGTTTGACGAGAGGTGGACGCTACCCGTCTACGTCGCCAATTTCGTGCTGATGGACTATGGCACCGGCGCCATCTTCGGCTGCCCGGCACATGACCAGCGCGACCTCGACTTCGCCAACAGATACGGCCTTCCGGTCATTCCGGTGGTGATGCCGGAAGGCGAGAATCAAGGAAGCTTCCAGGTCATCGACGAGGCTTATGTCGATGATGGCGCGATGATCAATTCGCGCTTCCTCGACGGCATGAAGCCGGATCAGGCATTCGACGAGGTGGCGAAGCTGCTGGAACAAAGGACCATCGGCAACCGGCCGATGGCCGAGCGCAAGGTGAATTTCCGCCTGCGCGACTGGGGCATTTCGCGCCAGCGCTATTGGGGCTGCCCGATCCCGATGATCCATTGCGAGGATTGCGGCGTGGTGCCGGTGCCGAAGGCCGACCTGCCGGTCAAGCTGCCGGACGACATCGAGTTCGACCGGCCGGGCAATCCGCTCGATCGCCATCCGACATGGCGGCACGTCAAATGCCCGCGTTGCGGCAAGGATGCGCGGCGCGAAACCGACACGATGGACACATTTGTCGATTCTTCTTGGTATTTCGCTCGCTTCACCGCGCCGTGGGCAAACGATCCGACCGATCCCAAGGCCGCGACTGAATGGCTGCCGGTCGACCAGTATATTGGCGGCATTGAGCATGCGATCCTGCATTTGCTCTATTCGCGCTTTTTCACCCGCGCCATGCGCGAGACCGGCCATGTCGATCTCGCCGAGCCGTTCAGGGGCCTGTTCACGCAAGGCATGGTGGTGCACGAGACCTATCGGGTTGGCGGCGCCTCGAACGGCCGCTGGCTTGCGCCTAGCGAGGTCAGGCTGGAAGACGCCGACGGCAAGCGCCGCGCCTTCGAAATCGCCACCGGCGAAGAGGCGGTGATCGGTCCGCTCGAAAAAATGTCGAAGTCGAAGAAGAATACGGTGAGTCCGGAAGAGATCACCGACGGCTACGGCGCCGATACGGCGCGCTGGTTCATGCTGTCGGACTCGCCGCCCGAGCGCGATGTCGAATGGACCGACGAGGGTGCGGCCGGCGCGCATCGCTTCATCCAGCGCATCTGGCGCCTGGTGTCGACGGCTGCCGAATCGCTCGCCGGAGTCCGGCCAGAGGCGGCGAAGGACGGCGAGGCCGGGACAGTGTCCAAGGCCGCGCACAAGATCTTGAAGTCGGTCGGCGAGGATATCGAAAAGCTCGCCTTCAACCGCGCCATCGCCCGCATCTACGAGCTCGCCAATGCCTTGACCGTACCGCTCAACGAGGCGGCAGAGGGCAGGGCCGGTCCGGCGCTGCAAGCGGCCTGCCGTGAGGCCGTCGAGATCCTGGTGCACCTGATCGCGCCGGTCATGCCGCATCTGGCCGAGGAGTGCTGGCAGACGCTCGGCGGCACCGACCTTGTCGCCGAACGGCCCTGGCCGGATTACGATCGCTCGCTTGTCGTCGACGCCGAGATCGTGCTGCCGGTCCAGGTCAACGGCAAGAAACGCGGCGATTTGACAATTGCCCGTGACGCGGATCAAGGTGCGGTCGAAAAGGCGGTTCTGGCTCTCGACTTCGTGCAGAAAGCGCTCGAAGGTAAGGCGCCGCGCAAGGTGATCATAGTGCCGCAGAGGATCGTCAATGTCGTTGCCTGATCCGCGAAAGACAGAGTTGACGCTGCGCCGCGTTGTGCTTTGCGGGCTGCTCGCCTCGGTGGCGCTGGTTTCCGCCTGCACGGTGCGGCCGCTCTATTCGAGCGCGCCGCTGATCGCCGGCTCGCAGGTCGGCGCTGCTGCCGAACTGGCATCGATCTCGGTCAAGCCGGTCAAGACCCGCTACGCCCAGCAGGTCCGCAACAATTTGATCTTCGCGCTCGGCCAGGGCGCCGGCGAGCCGGCTTCGCCGGTCTATTCGCTTGATCTCGGCGTCTCCGAACTCGTCGAATCGGCGGCAATCGAGCAGGTCACGACCGACGAAGACGAGCCGACCGCCGGCACTGTGACGCTGACTGCCAACTATGTGCTCAGCGATGCCAAGACGGGCACGGTCATAGCGAGGGGCAAGCGCTCGATTCCGTCGTCATACGACAGGCCGCGCCAGGAATTCGCGTCATACCGGGCCCAGATCGACGCCGAGAACCGTGCGGCGCGCGAGCTGGCAGATGTGCTGCGGCTGTCGATTGCCCAGGATCTGATCAAGCACGGCAAGCCGGCGGCAAGCTAGGTCTTTCCAGAGTGCGCAATCTGCAAAAAAGGCCGATTGCTCGGCTTTTTTGTTCGTAGGATAGTCGCTTCAGCCGATCTTCTGCCCGGTCTTTGCCCAGTCGGCGAGGAACAGTTCCAGGCCCTTGTCGGTCAGCGGGTGCTTGACCAGCGCCTTGAGCGTCGCCGGCGGCGCGGTGATGACATCGGCACCGATCAGCGCCGCCTGCTTGACATGGTTCACGGTACGCACCGAAGCGGTCAGGATTTCAGTCTGGAAGTCATAATTGTCGTAGATGGTGCGGATATCGGCAATCAGCTCCATGCCGTCCCAGCCGCTATCGTCGATGCGGCCGACGAAGGGCGAGATGAAGGAGGCGCCGGCCTTGGCGGCGAGCAGCGCCTGGGTGGCCGAGAAGCACAGCGTGACGTTGACCATGCGGCCGTCCGACCGGATGTCCTTGCAGGCTCTCAGGCCGTCGAGCGTCAGCGGCACCTTGATGCAGACATTGTCGGCGATCCTGGCCAGGATCTTGGCCTCCGCCATCATGTCCTTGTATTCGGTGGCGACGACTTCGGCCGAGACTGGGCCCTTGACGATCTCGCAGATCTCTCTTGTGACGTCGGCGATCTTGCCGCCGGATTTCAGGATCAGCGACGGATTGGTGGTTACGCCGTCGAGCAGCCCCAAATCGTTCAGCTCGCGGATTTCCTTGACATCGGCGGTGTCGACAAAAAATTTCATGGCGGTCTCCTGAAGATTTTTCATGTGCACGTCATGCACATTTGGGGTCGGACTTTGATCTAGACCAAAGTCGGGGCAAGGTCACGCCTCATGATCGAAGATTCGCCCTTTGTCGCGGCCGCACCGGTGCTGGTGCCGATGCCCGCCGAGCGCCCCTACACCTATGCCGTGCCGGCTGGCATGCGCGTGGTGCCGGGCTCGATCGTGCGCGTTCCGCTTGGGCCCCGCCAGGTCGCCGGCATCGTCTGGGACGGCGCCGTCGAAAAGGTCGACGCGAAGAAATTGCGGCCGATCGAGCAGGTTTTCGACTGCCCGCCGATCGACCGCGCGATGCGGCGTTTTGTCGATTGGGTGGCGCAGTACACGCTGTCGCCGCCCGGCATGGTGGCGCGCATGCTGCTCAGGGCGCCGGAGGCGTTCGACCCGGAGCCGTGGATCGAAGGGCTGCAGCGCACGTTCGCCAAGCCCGACCGGATGACGGAGGCGAGGACGCGCGTGCTGGAGACGGCCGAAGGCGGACTTGCCTGGACGCGATCCGGCCTGGCGCATGCGGCAGGCGTGTCGTCGACGGTGGTGGACGGGCTGCGGGTGCAGGGCGTATTCCAGACGGTGATGATCCCGCCGCGGCCGGTGGTCGCAGCACCCGATCCCGGCTACGCCGTGCCTTCACTGATGCCCGACCAGAGCGATGCCGCCGAGACGCTGCGCGCCAATGTCGCGACCGGTACATTCGGCGTCACCCTGCTCGACGGTGTAACCGGATCCGGCAAGACGGAGGTCTATTTCGAGGCGGTCGCGGCCGCGCTCGATCGCGGCAAGCAGGTGCTGATCCTGCTGCCGGAAATCGCGCTGACCCACGCCTTCCTCGAACGCTTCCAGGAGCGGTTCGGCGCCAAGCCGGCGGAGTGGCACTCGGACCTGCCGCCAAGGATGCGCGAAAAGGTCTGGCGGCAGGTAGCGGAAGGCGGCGTGCGGGTCGTCGCAGGCGCGCGCTCGGCGCTGTTCCTGCCATTCAGGGAGCTTGGACTGATCGTCGTCGACGAAGAGCACGATCCCGCCTACAAGCAGGAGGATCGCGTCTTTTACAACGCGCGCGACATGGCCGTGGTGCGCAGCCATATCGGCGGCTTTCCGGTCGTGCTCGCCTCGGCGACACCGTCGGTCGAAAGCCGGGTCAATGCCAGCCAGGGCCGCTACAGCAGGGCGGTGCTTTCGGCGCGCTTTGCCGAGGCGGCACTTCCCGATCTCAAGACGATCGACATGCGCCGCGCGCCGCCGGCACGCGGCGGCTTCCTGTCGCCTGTACTGCTCGGCCATATACGGCAGACGCTGGAAAGAAAGGAACAGTCGCTGCTGTTCCTCAACCGGCGCGGCTATGCGCCGCTGACGCTCTGCCGGGTCTGCGGCCACCGCTTCGGCTGTCCGGTCTGCTCGGCCTGGCTGGTCGAGCACCGCTTTCGCGGCCAGCTCGTCTGCCACCACTGCGGGCACAATGAACGCCGGCCCGAAGCCTGTCCGGAATGCGGCACGCTCGATCATCTGGTCGCCTGCGGGCCAGGCGTCGAGCGCATCGCCGAGGAGGTCGTCGCGCATTTCCCCGATGCCCGCACCATCGTCTTGTCGTCCGACCTGATGGGCGGCGTGCGGCGGCTGCGGCTCGAGCTTGAAGCCATCGCCAATGGCGAGGCCGACATCGTCATCGGCACACAACTCGTCGCCAAGGGCCATAATTTCCCCAACATGACGCTGGTCGGTGTGGTCGATGCCGATCTCGGCCTTGCCAATGGCGACCCGCGCGCCGCCGAGCGCACCTTCCAACTGCTCAGCCAGGTGACCGGCCGCGCCGGCCGCACCGGCAAGAAAAGCCTCGGCCTGCTGCAGACCTTCCAACCCGACCACCCGGTGATGCGCGCGATCGTCTCAGGCGATGCCGAGGCCTTCTACGAGCGCGAGATCGCCGAGCGTGAGCGGGCGGGGCTGCCGCCCTTCGGCAGGCTCGCCGGCGTCATCGTCAGCGCGGCGACACGGGCCGAAGCCGAAGGGCACGCCCGTGGCCTGCGTCGCGCCGCGCCGCAGGCCAGCGACCTGTTCGTGCTCGGCCCGGCCGAGGCGCCGCTGTCGTTGATCGGCGGCCGCCATCGCTTTCGCCTGCTGATCCAGGGCGAACGGCGCGCCGACATGCAAGGGTTCATTCGCACCATGCTGGCCGAGGGACCGAAGATAAGGGGCTCGGTGCGAGTCCAGGTCGACATCGACCCGCAGAGCTTTTTGTGAAGGGGCTCAGAGGACAGGCTTCCGTAAATTGCCGATGCCCATCTGGCGTATGTCTCTTGCTTCGTTAGAATGCCCGAAATTTTGAATATCCATTTACGAGGGGACAACATGGAATTTGCGTTTCCGTGGCCGATGAGCCAGGGCGAGTGGCTGGCATGGTCGAGCGCCGTGGTGACCTTGCTGTTCGGCCTGCTGCTGTTCCTGGCGCCAGGATTGGCCTTCCGGATCCTGCGGCTGCAGGTCAGACCGGAGAAGGCAGCGGCGATCGCCGAGGGGCGCGGCCGGATGTCGGGCTTCTATCTCGGCCTCAGCCTGTGCTGCATCCTCCTGGCGCAGCCGCTGCTCTATATGGCGCTCGGCTTCTCCTGGCTGTTCACCGCCTTCGGCCGGCTGCTGTCGATGATGTCGGACGGCGCCAACACGCCGTTCAACTGGGCATCCATCGTCGTCGAGCTGGTGCTGGCGGCGCTGCCTCTGGCCTTCGCCTTCGGCTTTTTGCCCTGAATCAGGGATCAATCCGGGGTTGGTTGCTGAACTCGGCCGGCGGATGCGACAATAGTGCCTGAAAACCATGCCGGACGACGCATTGCGGTCTGAAAATGCCTGTGCTAGACGGCAATCGACTTTCGACCGGGGATAGCGGAAGCCGCGCCTCCGTGCTTGGAAAAATGCAGTAAGGTCAAAGATTTAGCCAGAGTTTTTGCTCGCGCCAACAATCTGCGGCCTGTCAGACAAGAGAAAAGACGGTCCGTGGCCCAATCGTCATCGCCAATCTCAGGTGTCGCAGAACGCTATGCGGGTTCGCTGTTCGAACTCGCGCTGCAGGCCAATTCGGTCGCCAGCGTCGAGGCCGACCTCAATAGGTTCGAAACGATGCTCGAAGGCAGCGCTGACCTTTCGCGGCTGATCAGGAGCCCTGTCTTCTCCAGCGAGGACCAGGCCAAGGCGATCGCCGCGATCGCCGACAAAGCGGGGATCACCGGCCTCACCGGCAATTTCCTGCGCGTCGTTGCCCAGAATCGCCGGCTATTTGCCGTGCCCGGCATGATCAAGGCGTTCCGCCAGATCGCCGCCGAACACCGCGGCGAGACCGCCGCCGAGGTTACCTCGGCGCATGCGCTGACGCCTGCCCAGGAAACCGAGCTGAAGGCAGCGCTGAAAAGTGTCGCCGGCAAGGATGTGGCGATCACGGTCACCGTCGATCCGTCGCTGCTCGGCGGACTGGTGGTCAAGATCGGCTCGCGCCAGATCGATACGTCGCTCAAAACCAAACTCAATTCGCTCAAGCTTGCACTGAAAGAGGTCGGCTGATGGACATCCGCGCCGCGGAAATTTCCGCAATTCTGAAAGACCAGATCAAGAATTTCGGCAAGGAGGCCGAGGTCTCCGAAGTCGGCCAGGTGCTGTCCGTCGGTGACGGTATCGCCCGCGTCTACGGCCTCGACAATGTCCAGGCCGGCGAGATGGTCGAGTTCCCCGGCGGCATCCGCGGCATGGCGCTCAACCTCGAAGCCGACAATGTCGGCGTTGTCATCTTCGGCGCCGACCGCGACATCAAGGAAGGCGACACCGTCAAGCGCACCGGTGCCATCGTCGATGCGCCCGTCGGCATGGGCCTGCTCGGCCGCGTCGTCGACGCGCTCGGCAACCCGATTGATGGCAAAGGCCCGATCCAGGCCACCGAACGCAAGCGCGTCGACGTCAAAGCGCCCGGCATCATCCCGCGCAAATCGGTGAACGAGCCGATGTCGACCGGCCTCAAGGCCATCGACGCGCTGATCCCGGTCGGCCGCGGCCAGCGCGAACTGGTCATCGGCGACCGCCAGACCGGCAAGACCGCGATCATCCTCGACACCATGCTCAACCAGAAATCGGTGCACGACAACGGCCCTGAGAAGGAAAAGCTGTACTGCGTCTATGTCGCCGTCGGCCAGAAGCGCTCGACGGTGGCGCAGTTCGTCAAGGTCCTGGAAGAGCGCGGCGCGCTCGACTATTCGATCATCGTCGCCGCGACCGCCTCCGATCCGGCGCCAATGCAGTTCCTGGCGCCGTTCACCGCCTGCACCATGGGCGAATATTTCCGTGACAACGGCATGCACGCGCTGATCAGCTACGACGACCTGTCGAAGCAGGCCGTCGCCTATCGCCAGATGTCGCTGCTGCTGCGCCGTCCGCCGGGCCGCGAAGCCTATCCCGGCGACGTTTTCTACCTGCACTCGCGCCTGCTCGAGCGCGCCGCCAAGCTCAATGACGAAAACGGCGGTGGGTCGCTGACGGCGCTGCCGATCATCGAAACGCAGGCCAACGACGTGTCGGCCTATATCCCGACCAACGTCATCTCGATCACCGACGGCCAGATCTTCCTGGAAACCAATCTGTTCTTCCAGGGCGTGCGCCCGGCGGTCAATGTCGGCCTTTCGGTGTCGCGCGTCGGCTCCTCGGCGCAGATCAAGGCGATGAAGCAGGTTGCCGGGTCGATCAAGGGCGAGCTCGCGCAGTACCGCGAAATGGCTGCTTTCGCGCAGTTCGGCTCCGATCTCGACGCCGCCACGCAACGCCTGCTCAACCGCGGCTCGCGTCTGACCGAGCTGTTGAAGCAGCCGCAATTCTCGCCGCTCAAAGTCGAGGAGCAGGTCGCGGTGATCTTCGCCGGCGTCAACGGCTATCTCGACAAGCTGGCGGTCAACCAGGTCGGCAAGTTCGAGCATGGTCTGCTGTCGCATATGCGCTCGGCCGGCAAGGACGTGCTCGACGGCATCCGCAAGGAGAAGGCGCTGTCCGACGATCTGCGCGCCAGGCTGAAGGCAGAAATCGACGCCTTCGCCAAGACCTTTGCTTGAGCAGGACGGACGGGATCAGGTTTGAAGCATGCCTTCGTTAAAAGACCTTCGTAACCGTATCGCCTCGGTCAAGGCGACGCAGAAGATCACCAAGGCGATGCAGATGGTCGCCGCGGCGAAGCTGCGTCGCGCGCAGGAAGCGGCGGAAGCGGCGCGTCCCTATTCGGAGCGCATGGGCGCGGTGCTGGCCAATATCACCCAGGCGATCGGCGGCGGCGGCGATGCCCCGGCGCTGATGACCGGCACCGGCAAGGACGACGTGCATCTGCTTGTCGTCTGCACGGCCGAACGCGGTCTGTGCGGCGGTTTCAATTCGCAGATCGCCCGCTTTGCCCGCGACCACATCCGCAAGCTTCTGGCCGACGGCAAGCAGGTCAAGATCATCTGCGTCGGCAAGAAGGGGTTCGACATATTGCGCCGCGACTACGGGGCGCTGATCATCGAGCGTGTCGACCTGCGCGAGGTCAAGACGCTGGGCTTCGTCAATGCCGATGCCATCGCCAAGAAGGTGATCCACCTGTTCAACGAAGGCGGCTTCGACATCTGCACGCTGTTCTATTCGCAGTTCAAGTCGGTGATCAGCCAGATCCCGACGGCGCAGCAAATTGTCCCGGCGGGCGCGCCTGCGGCTGGCGCGGAAGTGAAGGACGGCGGCAGCGCCGTCTACGAATACGAGCCGGAGCCGGGCGAGATCCTCTCCGATCTCATCCCACGCAACATTTCCGTGCAGGTTTTTCGCGCGCTGCTCGAGAATGCTGCCGGCGAGATGGGCGCCAAGATGAGCGCCATGGACAATGCGACGCGCAACGCCGGCGACATGATCAACAAATTGTCGATCACCTACAACCGCCAGCGGCAGGCGCAGATCACCAAGGAATTGATCGAAATCATTTCGGGCGCCGAGGCGCTCTAGGCACGCCCACAAGGAGGTCATCGACCTCAAGCGTGTGAGAAACAAAGAGACGAAAAGGGTAAAGACGATGGCGAAAGCAGCGACCCCGAAGACGGCAGCCCCTAAGGCCGCGGCACCAGCGAAGGCTCCGGCAGCAGCAAAGGCCGCTCCGGCCAAGAAGGC
Organism: Mesorhizobium sp. M0678; assembly: GCF_040320505.1. Taxonomy (NCBI): domain Bacteria; kingdom Pseudomonadati; phylum Pseudomonadota; class Alphaproteobacteria; order Hyphomicrobiales; family Phyllobacteriaceae; genus Mesorhizobium; species Mesorhizobium sp. M0678. Next base: position 135,207 of record NZ_JAMYPT010000006.1, read on the forward strand.
GGCAGCAACCAAGGCCGCCGCTGTGAATACGCCGGCCGCCACCATCAAGAAAACCGGCCTGGCAGGCAAGGTTCGCCAGGTCATCGGCGCCGTTGTCGACGTCCAGTTTGGCGAACATCTGCCGGCGATCCTGAACGCGCTTGAGACGATCAACGTCGGCAATCGCCTGGTGCTAGAGGTGGCCCAGCATCTCGGCGAAAACACCGTGCGCTGCATCGCCATGGACTCGACCGAAGGTCTGGTCCGCGGCCAGGACGTCTATGACACCGGTGCACCGATTACCGTGCCGGTCGGCCCGGGCATGCTCGGCCGCATCATCAACGTCATCGGCGAGCCGGTCGACGAGGCAGGCCCGGTCGACGGCATCGAGATGCGCTCGATCCACCAGCCGGCGCCGACCTATGTCGAGCAGTCGACGGAAGCGCAGATCCTGGTCACCGGCATCAAGGTGCTCGACCTGCTGGCCCCCTATGCCCGCGGCGGCAAGATCGGCCTGTTCGGCGGCGCCGGCGTCGGCAAAACGGTGCTGATCCAGGAACTGATCAACAACGTCGCCAAGGCGCATGGCGGCTTCTCGGTGTTCGCCGGCGTCGGCGAGCGCACCCGCGAAGGCAACGACCTCTATCACGAGTTCATCGAGTCCGGCGTCAACAAGAAGGGCGGCGGCGAAGGCTCCAAGGCCGCGCTCGTCTATGGCCAGATGAACGAGCCGCCGGGCGCCCGCGCCCGCGTCGGCCTGACCGGCTTGACGGTTGCCGAATATTTCCGCGACCAGGGCCAGGACGTGCTGTTCTTCGTAGACAACATCTTCCGCTTCACGCAGGCGGGCTCGGAAGTGTCGGCGCTGCTCGGCCGCATTCCTTCGGCCGTGGGCTACCAGCCGACGCTGGCTACCGACATGGGCGCGCTGCAGGAGCGTATCACCACGACGACCAAGGGTTCGATCACCTCGGTGCAGGCGATCTATGTGCCGGCCGACGACCTGACCGACCCGGCACCGGCGACCTCGTTCGCCCACCTCGACGCGACGACCGTGCTCAACCGCGCGATTTCGGAAAAGGGCATCTATCCGGCCGTCGATCCGCTCGATTCGACCTCGCGCATGCTCGACCCGATGGTTGTCGGCGAAGAGCATTACCAGGTCGCCCGCCAGGTGCAGTCGATCCTTCAGCGTTACAAGTCGCTGCAGGACATCATCGCCATCCTGGGCATGGACGAGCTGTCGGAAGAGGATAAGCAGACCGTGGCCCGCGCCCGCAAGATCGAGCGCTTCCTGTCGCAACCCTTCTTCGTCGCCGAAGTGTTCACCGGCGCACCGGGCAAGCTGGTCGACCTCGCCGACACCATCAAGGGCTTCAAGGGCCTTTGCAACGGCGATTACGACCATCTGCCGGAGGCCGCCTTCTACATGGTCGGCGGCATCGAGGAAGCGGTCGAGAAGGCACAGCGCCTGGCCGCCGAAGCGGCCTGATGGTGAATGGTCAATAGTGAATTGTGAATGGGGAGTAGCGGATAGGAAATCGGGGCTGAGTGAAGGTCATTCTTTCTGACCGTTCACCATTCACCATTCACCAGTCGCTAAACTGATCATGCCTGAAGCTTTCAAATTCGAACTGGTCTCGCCGGAGCGCCTCTTGGTTTCCGAGCAGGTCGAATCCGTCGTCATTCCGGGCGCCGAAGGCGAGATGACTGTCATGGCGCATCACGCGCCGGTCATGACCACAATCAAGCCGGGCGTCGTTACGCTGAAGACCGCGCAAGGCAAGGAAGAGCGCTATGTGGTGTTCGGCGGCTTTGCCGACATCGTTCCGGCCGGCTGCACGCTTCTGGCGGAATCGGCGGTAGCCGTCGGCGACATCGACCGCGCCGACCTTGCCCGCCGCATCCAGGAGGCCAGGGAAGACGCCGCCGACGCCAAGGACGACCAGACCCGCAGCAAGGCCGAGCAGTTCCTCAACCAGCTTACGACGCTTGAAGGTGCGCTGTTGCCGGCGTGAGTTCCGGTCAAATGACTAACTGAAAAAGCGGGCTTGCCCCGCTTTTTTGTTTGGTGGACAGTCTGGCTGCCTTGGCGTGGGGGGTGGCCGATGACAGAACAAGCAGTGCAACAAGAAACTATCTCGCGATCCAGATGGTCGACGGCCCTGGTTTCGGCCTTTGGCGGCCCGTTTGGCGGGTTCCTCTGGATCGGCAGCGGCAAACTGGCGGTCGCCAGCCTGGTGGTGATCAGCGTCGTCGTTTTCGCGCTTATTTACATTGGCTTTCCGGTATTGCCTGGCGTCGATCTTGCTTGGTGGGCCAATTTTTCAGGGATCGGTTTGATGGCCCTGTGGGCAGCGATCGTTGTTCCCTTCGCGCACCGGTTCAAGCCGGACAGATGGTACGCGCGTGGGCTTTCGGTGCTGGTGCTCGTCTTTCTGACCTCGTATCCGGCTGCATTCGCAATACGCGCGTTCCTGCTCCAGCCTTTTTCGATTCCCTCCAGCAGCATGGTGCCGACGTTGCAGGAAGGCGACTATCTCTTCGTCTCCAAAATGGCATACGGCTACAGCCGCTACAGCGTGCCGTTCAACTTGCTTCCCGTTGATGGACGTATATTCGGCGCGGAACCCAAAAGGGGAGATGTGGTTGTCTTCAAGTTCCCGCCCGATCCGAGCGTGGACTACATCCAGCGGATTGTCGGCCTTCCCGGCGAGAAGATCCAGATCATCGACGGGGTGCTTCACATCAACGATGTCGCGGTGGGACTCGACGATATTGGTACTTTTTCGTCCGACGAGTTCTCGAGAGCCAAGCTCCAAAGCGAAACCTTGCCGGGGGGTGTCACCCATTCCGTTCTCAACCTCACCGACAACTCGATCGGCGACAATACGCGCGTGTTTGAGGTGCCCGCAGGCCACTACTTCGTGCTTGGCGACAACCGCGACAATGCCTCCGACAGCCGGTTCAGTGTCGCGTTTGTTCCCTATGAAAATCTGGTCGGCAAGGCCCTGCGGCTGTTCTGGAATTCCAAAGGTACCGATTATTCGTCTCGACAGACGCTGAACGGCCAGGCGAGCAAGTAGCTCAAACTGTCAGTGCCTCTACTGCGCGCATGACGCCGCGCAGTTCGGCGAGGCCCTTCAGGCGGCCGATGCAGGAATAGCCGGGGTTCACCTTCTTGCCGATGTCGTCGATGATGGCGTGGCCATGGTCGGGACGCATCGGCACCTGCCAGTCCGCCCTGCCGGCTGCCTTGCGCCGCCGCTCTTCGCCAATCAGCGCCGACACGACCGCCACCATGTCGGTGTCGCCGTCGAGGTGCTCGGCTTCGTGGAAAGAGCCGTCTGGCTCCTTGGTGACGTTGCGCAGATGGGCGAAATGGATGTTTTCGGCGAAGGCCTTTGCCATTGCCGGCAGATCGTTCTGCGCGCCCGCGCCATAGGAGCCGGTGCACAGTGTCAGCCCGTTTGCCGGCGAAGCGACGGCGTCGAGCAGCGCGCGGGCATCGGCTGCCTTGGAAACGATTCGCGGCAGGCCGAACAGCGAAAAAGGCGGATCGTCGGGGTGGATCGCCATCCTGAGGCCGGCCTCTTCGGCCACCGGCACGATCTCGCGCAGGAAGGCAAACAGGTTTTCGCGCAGGCCTTCGGTGGAGACGTCCTTGTAGAGGTCGAGGGCGCGGCGGAAGCTTGCCCGATCGAAGATGAATTCGCGCGCCGGGACCCAGCCGATCAGGTTGCGCTCCAGCCTTGCCTTGTCGCTGTCGCTCATCCCTTGCAGTCGCACACGCGCGGCCTCGACGCGGGCCGGTGGGTGATCGGCCTCCGCCCCTTCTCGCTCAAGGATGAAGACGTCATAGGCGCAGAGCTCGACGACATCGAAGCGCAGCGCCGTGCCGCCATGCGGCATCGGGTAATCGAGGTCCGTCCGCGTCCAGTCGGTGATCGCCATGAAATTATAGCAGACGGTGTTGATACCGGCGGCGGCGACGGCGCGGATCGAGGCCTTGTAATTGTCGATCAGGCTGCGCCAGTCGCCGCTGCGGGTCTTGATGTCCTCATGCACGACGATGCTCTCGACCACGTCCCAGGTCAGCCCTGCTGCCTCGATCTCGGCCTTGCGCCTGGCGATCTCGTCTGCCGGCCAGGCGCGGCCGTCGTTGAGGTGGTGCAGCGCGCTGACGATGCCGACGGCGCCGGCCTGACGGACATGGGCAAGCGTCACCGGATCGTCCGGCCCGAACCAGCGCCAGGTCTGTCTCATGGCTTCTCACTCCCTATGCCAAGCGCCGCCAAAGCTGCGGCAGTGCCGCCCCGCCGCAGGCGCTCGAGATGGGCTGCCGTCAGATCGATCAGTGTCATGCGGTGGGAATGGTCCTTGGCGAAGCCGGCGAGATCGAATATCGCTGTCACCGTCTCATCAGCCGGCCGGCTGCCGAGCGACGTAAGCCGAGCGTCGATCGGGTCGGTAAAATGGGCTTCCGGCAAGGTTTTGCCGCGCGCCTCGCAAGCGGCGATCCAGGCCGCCACCACCAGCATGAGATGCGCGGGCGGGTCACCGGCGCCCAGTCGATCGAGGGCCGAGGCGACGATGCGCTGCGGCAGCTTCTGGCTGCCGTCATTGGCGATCTGCGCCGTGCGATGGGCGAGCGCCGTGTTCGAATAGCGTTCGGCGAGCTGGGCCGTGTAGCCGGCCGTATCGAGCCCGGCGTCCTGCGGCAGCGTCGGGATCGCCTCGGCCCATAGTCCGTCGACGAATTGCCGGATCGCCGGATTGGCAAAGGCGCGGTCGACCGTGTCGTAGCCGCTGAGCAGGCCGAGATAGGCGATTGCCGAATGCGAGCCGTTGAGCAGCCGCAGCTTCATGTCCTCGAAGGGCCCGACGTCGCCGACCATGGTGACGCCGAACTTTTCCCAGGCCGGCCTGCCAGCCGGGAAATCGTCTTCGACCACCCATTGGCAGAACGGCTCGGTCATCACCGGCCAGGCATCCTCGACGCCGAGCTCGACGGCGATACGCGCCCGGTCGGCGTCGGTAGTCGCCGGCACGATACGGTCGACCATGCTCGACGGAAACGCGACGCCGTCGGCGATGTGTGCGGCGAGCCTGGCATCGCCTGAAGTGGCGAGCCTGGCATCGCCTGAAGTGGCGAGCCTGGCATCGCCTGAAGTGGCGAGCCTGGCATCGCCTGAAGTGGCGAGCCTGGAATCGCGCAGCGCGGCGAATTCGACCAGCAGGCGGTGCAGCGTGGCGCCATTGGCCGGAAGGTTGTCGCAGCAGAGCACGGTGAAAGGCTGGATGCCGGCGGCACGGCGGCGCGACAGCGCTTCGGTGAGAAAACCATGCGCCGTCCGTGGCATTTGCGGGCTAGCCAAATCATGGACGATGTCCGGATGGGTGCTGTCCAAACCGCCGCCGGCTGCTCTCAGATAAGCCTTTTCGGTGATCGTGAGCGTGACGATGCGGGTGCGCTGATCGGTCAGGGCGGCGAGCACCGCAGCCGGATCTTCCGGCGCCACCAGCAGCGACAGGATCGAGCCGACGACGCGCAGCTCTTCGCCGATGCTGCTCCTGATCGCCAGCGTGTAGAGGCCATCCTGCGGCGCCAGTGCGTCGCGCGTGTCAGGACTGCGCAAGGACACGCCGACAATGCCCCAGTCCGCCTCGCCCGCCGCCAGGCAGTCGTCGACATAGGCCGCCTGGTGGGCGCGATGGAAGGCACCGACGCCGAGATGGACGATGCCAGGTGCGACGCCGCCGCGGTCGTAGCGCGGAATCGCGACCGAAGCCGGCAGTGCCTTCAGCGTGCTGTTGGAAAGGCGTCTATTGGTCATTGCGCCACGTGTCTGATCGAGATTGTTGGGTCACTGCTGTCAGGCGGCGTAACACCCGATGCCGTCACGCACAATGGGCAATGGCCGACGAAAAGTCATCATACAACAACCCAGTTTTTGTATGTTGACATTATTTCTTTCCAACCCTACCGATGTCCGGATTGGGAGGATTTACGTGGCCGCATTGACGGATCCGGACTTGCTGTTTGCCGCCGAGGGGCGCCCGCGTTCGCTGGCCCGCGATCTCTACGCCACGGTCAAGGACCTCCCGATCGTCAGCCCGCACGGCCACACCGATCCGCGCTGGTATGCGCTCAACGAGGCGTTTCCCGATCCGGCGCAGTTGCTGATCGTGCCGGACCACTACATTTTCCGCATGCTGTTCAGCCAGGGCGTTCGGCTTGAAGAGCTTGGGGTGCCGACGCTTGACGGCTCGCCGGTGGAAACCGACGGCAGAACGATCTGGCGGCGCTTTGCCGAGCATTATTACCTGTTCCGGGGTACGCCGACCCGGCTGTGGTTCGACCACGTGCTTGCCCACCTGTTCGGCATCGACGAGCCGTTGACGGCCGCAACCGCCGACCGCCATTACGACATGATCTCGACCTTGCTGCAGTGGGAGAATTTTCGCCCGCGAGCGCTGTTCGAGCGCTTCAACATTGAAGTCATCGCAACGACCGAAGGCGCGCTCGACGATCTCAGATGGCACCAGATGATCCGCGACAGCGGCTGGGAGGGCCGCGTCATCACCGCCTATCGGCCGGATGCGATCGTCGATCCTGACTTCGAAGGGTTCTCGGCCAATCTCGACCGGCTTGGCGAGATCACCGGGTGCGATACCGGCAATTGGACAGGCTATCTCGAGGCGCACCGCCAGCGGCGCGCCTTCTTCAAGGGTTTCGGTGCGACTTCCTCCGATCACGGCCATCCGACGGCCGAAACCGCCAATCTCTCGGATGCCGCCGCGCAGGAGCTGTTCAACCGCATCCGCCGGGGCTCGGACGACGAGCGCGAGCGAAAACTGTTTCGCGCCCAGATGCTGACCGAGATGGCCAAGATGAGCCGCGACGACGGCCTGGTCCTGCAGATACATCCCGGCTCCTGGCGCAATCATTCGCCGGCTGTCTTTCAGAAGTTCGGCAGGGACAAAGGCTTCGATATCCCGACCCGCACCGATTATGTGACGGCGCTGAAGCCGCTGCTCGACTGCGTCGGGCTGGAGCGCGACCTCACCATCATCCTCTTCACCCTTGACGAGACCAGCTATGCGCGCGAACTGGCGCCGCTTGCCGGCGTCTACCCGGCATTGAAGCTCGGGCCGGCCTGGTGGTTCCACGACAGCCCCGAAGGCATGCGCCGGTTCCGTGAGATGACCACCGAAACCGCCGGTTTCTACAACACCGTCGGTTTCAACGACGACACCCGCGCCTTTCCATCCATACCGGCCCGCCATGATGTGGCGCGCCGGGTCGATTGCGCATATCTGGCGCGTCTCGTCGCCGAGCATCGGCTCGGCGAGGACGAGGCGCACGAGCTGGCGCAGGAACTTGCCTATACGCTCGCGAAACAGGCGTACCGGCTCTAACGGCGCTTGCCGCCATCGTTCAAAACGGGAGGAAACCAATGCTGCATTTTTCGAGATTGGCGGGAGCTACGCTACTTGCCGCCGCACTGCTGGCCGGATCGGCAAGCGCCCAGACGGTCCTGCGCTCGTCCGACACGCACCCGGACGGCTATCCGACGGTCGAGGCGGTCAAATATTTCGGCGAGCTGGTGAAGGAGCGCACGGCCGGCCGCTATGTGGTCGAGATCTATCCTTCCGCGCAACTCGGCGAGGAAAAGGACACGATCGAGCAGGTGCGTACCGGCGTGATCGATCTCAACCGCGTCTCGATGGCGCCGTTCAACGGGCTCATCCCGGAGACCACCGTGCCCTCGCTGCCCTACATCTTCCGTTCGGAAGAGCATATGCACAAGGTCATGGACGGGGCGATCGGCGACCAGATCGCGGCGGCGTTCGACCAGGTCGGGCTGGTGCTGCTCGCCTTTTACGACGGCGGCTCGCGCTCCTTCTACAATTCGAAGAAGCCGATCAACACCGTAGCCGACATGGCCGGCATGAAGTTCCGCGTCATCCAGTCCGACATCTTCGTCGACATGGTGGCGGCACTCGGCGCCAACGCGACGCCGATGCCGTATGGCGAGGTGTATTCGGCGATCGAGACCGGGGTGATCGACGGCGCGGAGAACAATTTTCCGAGCTACGACACCGCCAAGCACGCGGAAGTCGCCAAATACTATTCGCTCGACGAGCATACGATGGTGCCGGAAGCCTTCGTCATGGCGAAGTCGAGCTGGGACAAGCTGACGCCGGAAGACCAGGCGATCTTCAAGGCGGCCGCCAAGGAAAGCGTCGCCAAGCAGCGCGAGCTGTGGACCGCCAAGGTCAAGGAATCGCGCGCCAAGGTCGAGGCGGCCGGTTCGCAGATCACGACGCCGGACAAGCAGCCCTTCATCGACGCGATGGGGCCGGTCTACGAGAAGCACGTCAAGGACGACAAGCTGAAGGCCATGGTCGAAGCCATCAAGGCCGTGCAGTGATCAAGCGGCGGCGCGGACATTCCGTGCCGCCATCCTCCTGGGGAGAAAACCGGTGACTTCCAGCCCAAAACCAACACCGCTCCTGTCCGGCGTCGCGCAAGTGATGTCGCGCGTCAGCACGGCGGCGCTGTCGATCGCCGGCATCGGGCTGGTGCTGATGACCGCGTTCGTCGCCTGGCAGGTGTTCGGCCGCTATGTTCTGAACCGCTCGCCGAGCTGGACCGAGCCCGGCTCGGTGATGCTGATGAGCTGGTTCATTTTCCTCGGCGCTGCCGTCGGCGTTCGCGAGAACTACCATCTTGGCTTCGACGTCCTGCTCTACGTGCTGCCGAAAGGCGGCAAGCGCTGGCTGCGGATGATTTCGGATATTGTCGCGCTCGCCTTCGGCATCGGCATGATCTGGTATGGCAGCCAGCTGGTCGCATTGACCTGGGGCTCCGTCTTGCCGTCACTCGGCATATCGGGGGGCTGGGACTATGTCCCGCTTGTCGCGGGAGGCGCGCTCATCGTGCTCTTCACGCTGGAGCGCATCGTGCTTCGCCTCTCCGGCGCGCCGATCGACGATGCCCTCGATGAACTGCCGCCGGCCGAAGTCGCGGCCGAACTCGACACCGCCAACGTGAAGGTCTGACGCCATGGAACTGTGGATTCTCTTCGGCGTCTTCACCCTGCTGATGCTTATCGGCACGCCGATCGCTTTCTGCCTCGGCGTCGCAAGCCTCGCCACCGTCCTCTATATGGGCCTGCCGCCGCTCATCGTGTTCCAGCGCCTGAATTCCGGCATGAGCGTCTTTTCGCTGCTGGCCATTCCGTTTTTCATCTACGCCGGCGACTTGATGGTGCGCGGCGGCATCGCCAGCAAGATCGTTGCCTTCGCTGGCTCGCTCGTCGGCCATTTGCGCGGCGGCCTCGGCCAGGTCAACATTGCAACCGCTACACTGTTCGGCGGCATTTCCGGCTCAGCGGTTGCGGAGGCAGCGGCGGTAGGCGGCCTGATGATCCCGCAGATGAAGGCGCGTGGATATGGAGCGGACTACGCCGTCAACGTCACGTCGATGGCGGCACTGATCGCGCTGCTGCTGCCGCCGTCGCACAACATGATCATCTACTCGATCTCGGCAGGCGGAAAGATCTCCATCGCCGATCTGTTCACAGCCGGTATCATCCCGGGCCTGCTACTGGCCCTGTCGCTGATGGTCACCGCCTATATCGTGGCGCGCTCCCGCGGCTATCCGACCGAGGCGTTTCCGGGCTTCACCGCGGTCGCGCATCTTTTCGCCGTCGCCGTGCCCGGCCTGCTGCTGATCGCGATCATCTTCGGCGGCGTGCGATCGGGCGTCTTCACCGCCACCGAGAGTTCCTGTATTGCCGTCATCTATGCGCTGCTCGTGACCGTCTTCGTTTACCGGCAGATGACCTGGGAAGGGTTCGTTCATGCCACCCATGGCGCCGTGCGCACCACGGCTATGGTGCTGCTCATCATCGGCATGGCGGCGGCGTTCTCGTGGCTGATGGCCTTCCTGAAAGTGCCGGCAGCGTTGATAGCCTCCATGAACGCGATCTCGGACGATCCGCTGGTTGTGCTTCTCCTGCTCAACCTCTTGATGCTGTTCCTCGGCACGTTCATGGACATGGGGCCGACGATCATCATTTGCACGCCTATCTTCCTGCCCGTGGCGCAGGCCTACGGCGTCGATCCGGTGCATTTCGGCGTCATCATGATCCTCAATTTCGGCATCGGGCTGAACACGCCGCCGGTGGGCGCAGTGCAGTTCGTGGCATGCGCAGTGGGCAAGATATCCGTCTGGGAATCGATGCGCTCGATCTGGCCATTCTATGGCGCAGGCCTCGTGGTGCTGGCGCTCGTCACTTACATTCCGGCCATTTCGCTATGGCTGCCGAGCGTCTTCAAATAGGGGGTGCGACATGGCATCGGACACGGCCGTCGGGCTCCGCGTCGAACGAAGACCGAAGCTTTCGGAAACCGTCGTCGCGGCGATCCGCAAGCAGCTGCAGGCGGGCGAGATCCAGCCTGGGCAAAAGCTGCCGACCGAGGGCCAGCTGACGGAAACCTTCGGGGTCAGCCGCACCGTGATACGCGAGGCGCTGGCCAAGCTTGCCGCGGACGGCCTGGTCGAGCCGCGCCAAGGCGCCGGCGTTTTCGTGACCGAACATATCTCGACAGCGTTCGGTGCTCTGGCAGCGGAGATGGGCAGCAAGGATTCGATTGCCCTCAACGTGCTCGAAGTCAGGTTGGCGATCGAGATCGAATCCGCCGGGCTCGCCGCCATCCGGCGCAACGCCGCGCAGGAAGCGGCAATCCAGGAAGCCTTCTTCGAGTTCGAACGGCTGCTCCTCAACAGCGAGCCGACTGGACCGGCCGACCTTGCCTTCCACCGCGCAATCGCCAGCGCCACCAACAATCCGTTCTATGTCGAGATGCTCGACGTGCTCGGCCGGCGCGCTATTCCTTGCGATGTGACCTCGCCCTGGTCGACCGAGTTCGCGCAGTCCGACGCCTACCAGCGCGGCCTGCAGCGCGAACACCTGATGATCCTCAACGCCATCTCGGCAGGCGATGCCGAGGCGGCGCGGGAGGCGATGCGCGGGCATCTCGGTGCCAGCCAGCAGCGCTATCGCGAGCGCCTGCACGCGCGCCAGGTTTTTTATGCCGACTCGGTCAAGGCCGCGGCAACGGAATAAGCAATTGAGGCAGCCCCATGGGACAGCAATGAATCACACTGACAATCATACGGATTTCACCTCCCGCTTCGCCATCGATCCTGTTTCTGCCGCAGCCATGGGAACGGACGAGCTGCGACACAATTTCCTGATCGAGGACTTGTTCCAGCCCGGCCGCATCGGCCTGACCTACACCCATTACGACCGCATGATCGTCGGCGGCGCCATGCCCGCCGGTACACCGCTGCCGCTGCAGGCGATCAAGCCGACCGGGACCAAGAATTTTCTTGACCGCCGTGAGATGATCATCGTCAACATCGCCGGTGCAGGCGTCGTCAAAGCCGGCGGCCAATCCTACGAGCTGCAGGCACGCGACATGCTCTATCTCGGCATGGGCACGGATGAGGTGTCGTTCGCTGCGACCAATCCGGCAGCGCCGGCTAAGTTCTACCTGCTCAGCGCGCCGGCGCATCAGAGCCATCCCAACCGGCTGATCCGCATCGGCGATGCCAAGCGGCTCGATCTCGGCAGCCAGGCAACCTCCAACGAGCGCTCGATCTTCCAGTTCATCCATGCCGATGGGGTAAAGACCTGTCAGCTTGTCGTCGGCATGACGCAGCTTGCCTCCGGTTCGGTCTGGAACACCATGCCATGCCATGTGCATGACCGGCGCATGGAGGCCTATCTCTATTTCGACCTGCCGGAGGCGGCGCGGGTGTTTCATTTCATGGGCGAACCGGACGAAACGCGCCATCTCGTCATGCGCAACGAGGAGGCGGTGCTGTCGCCGGGATGGTCGATCCATTCGGGCGCCGGCACCTCGAACTACGCCTTCATCTGGGCGATGGCCGGCGACAATGTCGACTATACCGATGTCGACCTGGTGGCGATGGAGGAGCTCAAGTGAGCGATCTCTCGGCCTTCAGCCTTGCCGGCAAGCGCATCCTCGTCACCGGCGCCAATACCGGCATCGGCCAGGGCATCGCCGTGTCGATCGCGCGCGCCGGTGGCGCGGTGGTCGGCGTCGGCCGGTCGGCGATGGACGAGACGGCGGAGAGGATTGAAGCGGCCGGCGGGCGCTTCGAGGCGGTCCGCTGCGACCTTGGCGACGATGCCGCCGCCCAGGCGATGCTTGACCGCGTCTGGGACGGCACCGGGCCGCTCGACGGCCTGGTCAACAATGCGGGCATCATCCGGCGTGCCGATGCGGTCGACCTCACCGAAGCCGACTGGGATGACGTCATCGGCGTCAATCTGAAGACGGTGTTCTTCCTCAGCCAGAGTTTTGCCAGGCGCGTGCTTGCCGACCCGGGGCGGCGTGGCAAGATCGTCAACATCGCTTCGGTGCTGAGCTTTCAGGGCGGCATTCGCGTCGCCTCCTACACCGCCTCCAAACATGGCGTGCTCGGTATCACCCGGCTGCTTGCATGCGAATGGGCGGCAAAGGGCATCAACGTCAATGGCATTGCGCCAGGCTATATCGAGACCAACAACACCGAGGCGCTGCGCACCGATCCCGACCGCAGCGCTTCAATCCTGGCGCGCATTCCGGCCGGGCGCTGGGGCGCGCCGGAAGACATCGGCGACGCAGCCGTCTTCCTGCTGGCGCCGGCGTCGAACTATATGCATGGCGCGGTGATGCCGGTGGACGGCGGCTGGCTGGCGCGATGAGCAACAAAAAAGATGAGAGTTTGGTGATGACCGGAACCAAAATCTTCTCGCATGCCGGCGAGGCTGCGTGGACGCCGACGCCGGATGGCAACCGCAGGCGCGTGCTCCTGCACACGGATGAGCTGATGATGGTCGAATTCGGTTTCGACAAGGGTGGCGTCGGCGCGCTACACTCGCATCCGCACGTCCAGGCGAGCTATGTCGCCGAAGGCCGCTTCGAAGTCACCATCGACGGCAGGACCGAAATCCTGGAGACCGGAAGCAGCTTCATCGTCCCGTCCAACCTTGTCCATGGCGTCAAGGCGCTGGAGGCGGGACGACTGGTCGACAGCTTTACGCCGCACCGCGCCGATTTCCTCGACTGAGCTGCGGACCCGAAGATCAGGCAGCCGGTTCTCAGAACGAAAAAACCCGCGCCTCCGGAGAGACGCGGGCGTGTTGCCTGGGCGCTTGTGGCGCCGCGGTACTCAAAACATCACCGCAGAACCTGAACCTGCCGAATGATGGTGAAGATAGGATTAACCGCTCCGAGGCGGTGCGATATTCACAGCCAAGGCGAATAGGGGCTGGAACGACGGTCTGATATCGGCCAATGAGAGAGAAGTTCGCCTCAGGCGGTGCCGCGGACAGGACCAGAGGGGTCGATAAATGTTCGAATCTGCTGTCCAGGCAATCACCTGGCGATTCGCCGGGGAATTTCGGCAGGTCGTATCCCCGAAAGTTCTGTAATGCAGGTAGCAGCGAGCATCCCGGCAGAGGATTCCAAGCGGCGCGTCCTGAAGGATGTATTCGGCTTCGATGATTTTCGTCTCGGCCAGGCGGCCGTGATGGAGGCGCTGCTGGCCGGGCATCATGTGCTGGCTGTCATGCCGACCGGCGCCGGCAAATCGCTCTGCTACCAGGTCCCGGCGCTGGTGCTGGGCGGGCTCACCATTGTCGTTTCGCCGCTGGTGGCCCTGATGCAGGATCAGGTCGCCGCATTGCGCCTTGCCGGCGTGGCGGCCGATACAATCAATTCCTCGCTCGACCGCGATGCCAATGTCGCTGCATGGCGCCGTGTCGCGGCAGGCCAGACGCGCCTGCTCTATCTTGCACCGGAGCGGCTCATGACCGTGCGAATGCTCGAGGCGTTGACCAAGCTCGATGTCCGGCTGATCGCCATCGACGAGGCACATTGCATCTCCCAATGGGGACCGGCGTTCCGGCGCGAATACGAAGAATTGTCGAGACTACGTGATATCTTCCCGAAAGTGCCGATCATTGCGTTGACGGCGACGGCGGACGAGGCGACGCGCACCGACATTGCCGCGCAACTGTTCGACGGGCGCGTCGATACCGTGGTGCTCGGCTTCGACCGGCCGAACATCAAGCTAAGCATTGAGCCCAAGCAGGATAGCAAGCGCCAATTGCTAAACTTCGTGCAGCGCCATGCGGGCCGCAGCGGGATCGTCTATTGCCTGTCACGCAAAAAGACCGAAGAGATGGCGGCGTTCCTCGAGCGGAACGGCGTACGCGCGCTCGCCTATCACGCCGGCATGAGCAAGGACACGCGTGAAGCGAATCAAAACGCTTTCATGACCTTGTCCGGCGTGGTGATGGTGGCGACCATCGCCTTCGGCATGGGGATCGACAAGCCGGATGTCGCCTATGTCTTCCACACAGACCTGCCGGGCAGCTTGGAGGCCTATTATCAGGAAATCGGGCGGGCGGGCCGCGACGGGCGGGCGGCCGAGGCACATATGCTCTTCGGTCTCGGCGATATCCGCATGCGCCGGCTTTTCATCGAAGACGAGGACGCGCCGGCTGAGCACAAAAGGCGCGCGCATGGCCGACTCGATACGCTGATCGGTTATTGCGAGACGACGCAGTGCCGCCGTCAGATCCTGCTTGGCTATTTCGGCGAAAGTGCTTCGCCTTGCGGCAATTGCGACAACTGCCTCGACCAGGCGCCGCATGCGGATGGCGAGGCGGAGGCGCGGATCATCCTGGCGGCGATCGCACAGACCGGCGAGCGCTTCGGCGTCGCCCATGTCGTCGATGTCCTGCTCGGCCATGAGACCGAGAAGGTCCTGGACAGGAACCACCACAGGCTTGCCAGCTTCGGCACCGGTGTGGCGCATAAAAAGAGTTTCTTGCTGTCGCTGCTCCGCCAACTCGTCGCGGGAGGGTTCCTGACATTGGACTCAGCCGGCCATGGCGGCGTCGCCATTGCCGAGAAGGGCCGTGCGCTGGCTCGGGGCGAGGCTTCATTCCGGTATCGCTTGGACGCGCGCCAGTCATCGCGAGGCAAGATACGTCCTGAGGATACCGCAGCAGGCACGGAAGGTCTGGATTCGGCGCTGCTGGCCGCGCTCAAGGCTGTACGGCTGCGTCTTGCCCGGGAACGCCAGGTGCCGGCCTTCGTGATCTTTTCGGATCGTACACTGATCGATATGGCCGAACGCTGCCCGCGTGATCTGGACGCCTTCGCCGCGGTCAACGGCGTCGGCGCCGCCAAGCTCAAGGATTTCGGCGAGATATTCCTCGGCGCGATCGCTGCGCATCAGCCCGGTGGATCGGCGTGAGGGTAGCCAAAAATCAAACTCGCAATTGCGCGACACTGCAACAGGTTAGTTTGCCAGGCAGCATTTCTTTGCTTTCTTGCCGCTTCCACAGGGACACGGATCATTGCGTCCGACATGGCGCCAAGGATTTGTGACCGGCGCTGTCAATCTCGACAACTCGTCGAGCCAAGTTTGTTCCGGCAAGGGCGATTGCCAATCTTCCTCGCCAAAATACTCAAGGTGGCTGGTCCATTCCAACGCTTCAAGCACGTCGTCGATATAGCCGAGAGCGGCGCGCTCGAATCGATCCATGTCGTTTGGGCTTTGCTCGGCGGCCAGGAGATCGTCTTCGAAATCGCGGCGGTCGATTACCCCTTCGGGGATGCGGCCGTCGTCCCATGCGCTGTGAACAAGTGACGCCAGATCGCGCAAGCCAAGCAGGGCGATCGCCCCCAGCCAGGCGATCCAGGCGAAATCGTCGTCATCGGCCAGCCTCTCGGTGTGGAATCGCTCGAGAAAATCTCGCATTCGGTCACGCTCGATGCGGCCTTCCCAGGTCAGGAAGGTCGCTGCGCCCAAAACTGCATCGCGGACGAATTCATCGACGGAGCGGTCGCTGATCAAGCTGAACAAAGCGTCGGCGTCGCCATCAAATACGCCGGCGACGATACGCGCCATGCTCTCGGTCACCACGTCGCCGAGCAGGTCATCGAGGTCGCGTCCCGGCCGGCGCAGCAGGCGCAACAAGGGCCCGAACGTTCTAGTGTCGCGAGCGCCGCCCAGAATGTAGATGCCTCGCAAGAGCAGCATCTGATCATCCCGCGACAGAGCCTCTCCTTCGGCCGCTCTTGTGACGACGGCACGCAGCGCGGGAGCCGATTCTTCAATCCTCGCTATGCAGTGAATGATTGCGACATCCGGCAATTGCTGCTCGTTTGCCACGGCATGTAGTTGATCTTCTATCGGACCGAGATCGAAGCCGGGCTTGCCCCGGCCAAGGACGGAGTCCAGTGCTTCTTTCTTCATGGCATCCTCGCTGCCGTTCGCGCTTGCCAAATCTACGACAGGCCGGCTGCCTTTCAACAGTTCATCCGCACAAACGGCAAATTCCTGTGCAGAAAGTACCAGACGGGGCGAGTTCGATCTCGACACAGCTCTATCCTGAACTGACCTGTGGGGGACGAGGATCGGCCAGCAGCCAAGCAACCATGAGCGAATATCAATACTACGAGTTTCGGGCGGTCGACCGCCCACTCAGCGAAGCGGATCGCCGGGACTTGCGCGATGTGTCGACGCGGGCGCGGATTACGGCCACGAGCTTCACGAATTTCTACGAGTGGGGCGACTTTAAAGGCGATCCGGTCGCGTTGATGCGGCGTTGGTTCGATCTTCATCTCTATTTGGCGAATTGGGGCACCCACCGGCTGATGATCCGGTTTCCAGCGCGATTAATCGACCGGCAGCGTCTCGAGGGATTCCTGCATGCGGTCGATTGCCTCGAGATCAGCACGTCCGGCGAGAACCTGATCGTCGACATCCTGTGCGAAGAACTGGAACCTGCGGACGATTGGGATAATTGGGACGACGACTCGCACTGGCTCGAAGCACTGGCGCCGCTGCGCGCCGACGTGCTCGGCGGCGATCTGAGGCTTTTCTACCTGCTGTGGCTGAAGGCGGCCGAGATCGGTTCCGTCAAGCCGGACGAGGCGGAGCCTTTGCCGGGGATCGGCCCGATGACGCCCGCGCTCGACGCTTTCGCGCGCTTCTTTCAGCTCGACGCCGACCTCGTCGCTGAGGCGGCCGAGCGTCCCGCCGGCACGACAACGGAATTGTCGCCGGATATGGTCCGGCGTTCAGTCGGCGCCTTGTCCGATCATGAAAAGACGACGCTGCTCGTTCGTCTCGTCGACGGCGATCGGCATGTTGAAAACGAGCTTCGGGCGTTCGTCCGGAATCGCTCGATGTTGAAAGTCTCTGTTGGAAGCCCCATGGCCACTGTTCCGCGCTCGGCCGGCGAACTGCGAGCCCGTGCCGAGGCGATCCGTCAGGCCCGCGAGCGCGCGCAGGAGGAGCAACGAGAGGCTGAAAGAAAACGGCAGGCGGCGGAAGAGGCGCGCGCTCGCCGTATTCGGCTCGATGCGCTCTCGCGACGCGGCGAAAGCGTCTGGCGTGAGGTGGAGAGCGAGATCGAACGCCGCAACCCTCCCGGCTACGATGAGGCCGCCAGCCTTCTGCTCGACCTCAAGGCAATCGCCGAGGAATGTGGCACGACCCACGATTTTGCTCGCAGGCTGCAGGCGATCCGCGATCGGCATATCCATAAGAGGCGTTTTATCGAACGGCTAAGAGACGATTAGCACCGGCTTCGTCTCGCCGCGGCAATCGCAGCCTCCTGCTGCCGCAAGCGCTCGATCTTCGCACTCTGGCGGGCAGCCACGGTCGAGGCGACACGCTGCCCTCCCAGCAGCCAGCCCGGAATGTTGGTGTGGACGACTTTGCCACGAGCGATGGCTGTCGCCGACATTTCGTCGGCGACAGCGCCGATCGCCACGTTGAGCTCGACGCAACTCATCTTGTCGTATTTCGCAGCATCAAAGGATGCCGGCAAAGGCGATGCGCAACTTCCGACAAACATGAGGCTGCATATCAGAGGCGTGGACGTGGAGATCGCCTTCATTCCCTTATCAAGCACATTGATGCCGGACGGGCGGATTTTCGGAGGGTTCTCGATCTAGGGCCGCGAAGCACTCGCGAGGTTCCGCGTAACTGAAGCATGTGACCTCTACAATACTCTGTGCTGACCGACCTGTTTGTCTTCAAAGAATTCCGAGAGAGCCGCTGCCGTCTTGTCGGGGTGCTCTTCCGGGAAAAAGTGCCCGCCTTGGACAGCGCATCCTGCCACTCTGTCGGCCCATTTCCTCCAGATGGCCAGCGGCCCGCCTTCTTGCGCATACCAGTTCTCCAGGGCGCCTTCGCCACTCCATAGCGCCAGTAGCGGACAGTCGATGCGACGACCGTTTGCGCGGTCCAGCGCGTCATGTTCACGATCGATCGTCGCAGCGGCGCGATACTCTTCGCAGATGGCATGAATATGCGCGGGATCGCGAAGCGCATCAACATAGGCGTTCCTGACCTCTTTGGAGACCATTTTCGCCGACGATCCCCAGTGCGTAATTGCATCGTCGACGACAGCATCGGGAGCCGCGCCGATCAGACGCTCCGGCAGGGGCTCCGGCTGCGCAAGAAGGCTCCAGGGCCAGAAGCCGAGCGCCAGTCTGGCATCCGCCCGATCCCACGTTGCGGCGGTGGGGATGATGTCGAGGACGGCGATTTTGAGCACTTTGTCGGGATGGTCGAGCGCCAGGCGATAGGTAACCCGCCCGCCGCGATCATGCCCGGCAACCATGAACCGCTCAAACCCCAGCTGCTTCATGGCCTGAACCATGTCGCCGGCCATGGCGCGTTTGGCGTATGGGCTATGATCGGCAGAGGAAATCGGACATCCGCTTTGCCCATAGCCTCGAAGGTCGGCGGCGACCACCGTGAAGCGGAGCGCCAAGGCTGCGGCGATATCCCTCCACATCAGATGCGTTTCTGGAAAACCGTGAAGAAGCAGCAGCGGCGGACCGGTGCCTCCGACCCTTGCGAAAATCGTCGTATCGTCCAGTCGTAGGCTGGTGGCTCTGAACCCTGCAAACACCGTCAGCTTCCTCCGCGCCCTTAGGAAAGCTCCCTAAGGGCGCTAACGGCCGCCTGGGGCGAAAACCCCGGCCGCGATGGCCAGGGTTCAAGCCGGCCAGTTGCTAGAATCGAAACCAGACCCAGACGCGCCTGCGGAAGCACCGCCTGCGCCGATAGCCGTTTCGCCAGTAAACGCGACAGACCCTTCTCCAAGCGCGCCGGCGGCGCCGGCGCGGCCGGTGCCACCGGCGATGATAGACTGGTTGCAACTCTGCTTGAGTTTCATCGTCGTCGAAGGTCTCGACATCCGGCGCCTCGAGTTCATCGAGAATGCCGCTTCTGGCAGTTGGAACGCCGGCCACTGCGTTGATTGGCCGAACTGTGCTTGCAAGGGCCGCGGCCCCGGCAATGCCAAACATTCCTGTCAAAAATAGTCGCCGATCCATGGAAACCTCCCAGTCTTCAACCAGCGATAGAACAAGCTAACGATGGTGAGATAGCGCAGTCGGTGCAAACGCCTAGTGCCGCACGGCGATTGGCGGTGGTCCGGTCGGCCGGAGGGTGTTGCCTCGTCCTCGAAGTGGGATGGCTACCTCGATCGACAAACACCGGAGCTGTCTGAATGGATGGCGGGCCGAGATCAATTAAGATCGAATGACGTCTACGCCATAGCCACGCAATTTCACGCTACTCGCGTTGCAATAAGACTTGACTGCCATCCTACCAGAAGGTAGGTAAAAGTATGAGCAACTTGTCTACCACCTCTGATGACATCCTGGCTTGCGCACGTTCACTGATCGTCGCTGGCGGCTACAACGGTTTCAGTTATGCCGACATCGCTGATGTGGTCGGGATCCGTAAGGCGAGCATCCATCACCATTTTCCAAGCAAGGTCGATCTGGTTCGGACACTGGTTGCGCGGTATCGCGAAGAAACTGAAGCGGGGATGGCAAATGTCGAACTTCACGAATCCGATCCGCTCGAACAGTTGCGGATCTATGCCGGGTATTGGGAAGCCTGCATCGCGAACGCCAGCGCCCCGTTTTGTATCTGCGCGCTGTTGGCAAGCGAGCTCCCCGTGCTGCCCGAGGAAGTTGGCCTTGAGGTCCGGGCGCATTTCCGCTCGCTGTCAGGGTGGCTTACATCGGTGATGGAGCGCGGTGCGCGGCACGGCCAATTTCGACTGATGAGCACCCCTCGTGCCGAGGCTGAAGCGTTCATGGCGACCGTTCACGGCGCGATGCTTTCAGCACGGGCCTATGGCGGTCCGAAGATATTCGGCGTCGTGACAGGCCCGCTCCTGGAGCGCCTCCGCGCTTCCCCCCGGATGCGGGCCTAGATCTCAACTAACCATAATAGCAATCACTCTCTGCGACGTTCGTCGAGAGTCCCTACCTACTAGTCGAAAGGACGATCCAATGACGGTTCACAGTGGCGATCTTTCCCGCGCCAGCCAGGAACAATGGCTCAAGCTTTATTACTTCGCTCGGACGGCGTTCTCGGCTGTCTGGGTGGCGGCTGCCTTTACGGTGGGACAGCATTCCGGGGTGGTCGCGGCGGTATTACTCGTGGCTTATCCTGCATGGGATGCCCTCGCCAATTTTGTCGACGCATCGCGCAGCGGAGGATTGGGACAGAATCGCACCCAGACCATCAACGTCGTGGTCAGTGTGGCGACAACGCTCGCGGTCGTTTTTGCGCTGAAGATGAGCATGAATTGGGTGCTCGGGGTGTTCGGCCTATGGGCGATCCTGTCCGGCCTGCTTCAACTCGGCACCGCTGTCCGCCGTTGGAAGAGCTCTGGTGCGCAGTGGGCGATGGTCCTGAGCGGAGGGCAATCAGCACTGGCAGGCACGTTTTTCATCGCGCAGGCGCGGATGCCGATGCCGCCATCGATCTCCAACGTGGCCGGCTATGCCGCGGTAGGCGCCCTCTACTTCCTGGTTTCGGCGGTGTGGCTGAGCGTGAGCCAATTGCGGCGGAAGGCTGCATAGGCCCGCCATCTTGAGCGATCACCGGCGCGATGAGAGATGCTGTTACCTATGGGTCCGGAATGGACACATTCCGAAGTGGCGGAGAGGGAGGGATTCGAACCCCCGATGGGCTTGCACCCATGCCGCATTTCGAGTGCGGTGCATTCGACCACTCTGCCACCTCTCCGCGGTCATGGTCCGCCGTTGCCGGCGCGGCGCACTAGATAACGGCTGGACAGGCAGGTTACAAGGGCCAATCTGCCCCGGCGCCGCAGCTTCTGTCCGTGCTTCCTTCGAGCCTCCGGCAGCCGCTGCTCGATATTTGCTAGGACTGGGCTCAACCCATTCGCAGCTTGCCCGCGGCGCTTGCCTTGACTCAAACCGAACCTTCGGTTAGGGACAGCGCGCAATCGGCGTGGAGGGATCTTCCGCGCCGCTTGTTTTTTGAACCCGCAGACTGACAAAAAGACGGCCGAACCGCCTAAGGCGGTTCATCAAGGCCGACCGAACAGCGAAAGGCAAAAAATGTTCGCAGTCATCAAAACGGGCGGCAAGCAGTATCGCGTTGCCGCCAACGATCTCCTGAAGATCGAAAAACTCGAAGCCAATGTCGGCGACATCGTCGAGATCGGCAACGTGCTCGCGCATGGCGAAGGCGAGAACGTCACGTTCGGTGCGCCGTTCGTGGATGGTGCGATGGTCACCGCCGAAGTCGTCGAGCAAGGCAAGAACCGTACCGTCATCGCCTTCAAGAAGCGCCGCCGGCAGAATTCGCGCCGCAAGATCGGCCATCGCCAGCTTTTGACCACCGTCAGGATCGCCGAGATCCTGCTGGGTGGCGCCAAGCCGGCGAAGAAGGCCGCCGCCAAGACCGAAGCGAAGGCCGAGGTCGCCGCCAAGACCGAGGCGAAGGCTGAAGCCGCGCCGAAGGCAGCAGCGAAGGCAGAGGCTGCGCCGAAGAAGGAAGCCAAAGCCGAGACGACCGAGGACAAGGCTGCCGAAGCCGCCGCGCCGTTGTTCAAGGCGCCGAAAGGCGAGCCGGACGACCTGACCGTGATCAAGGGCATCGGCCCGGTCGCCGCCGGCCAGCTCAACGAACAGGGCATCACCACCTTTGCCCAGATCGCCAAGCTGTCCGACAAGGACGTCGCCAAGATCGACGAGCACATGCCGTTCAGCGCCGACCAGATCAAGGACTGGCGCGAGCAGGCCAAGGAATTGGCGAAGAAGTAGAACGAACTGGCGCAATCGTCGCCGGATCGGACTTGAAACGGAACGCGAACGCGTTCATAAGATCGTTTAGGCGCCTCGCGGCGCATCGGAGTAGTTAGATGGCACACAAGAAAGCTGGCGGATCGTCGCGCAATGGTCGCGACTCCCATTCCAAGCGGCTCGGCGTGAAGAAGTTCGGCGGCGAAGCCGTGATTCCGGGCAACATCATCATTCGTCAGCGTGGCACGACGTGGCATCCCGGCACCAATGTCGGCATTGGCACGGACCACACGCTGTTTGCGCTGGAAGCTGGCGCAGTCACCTTCAACAAAAAAGCCAATGGCCGAACCTACGTATCGGTGAACCCGATGACGAAGGCAGCGGAGTAGCCGGTTCCGCAAGAGAACACCGGCACCCATCTCGGGAACCGGTGTCTGGCCAAGCCAGGAAATGGATCAGGGGAGATGGGTTTCCATCTCCCCTTTTTCTTGTGCCTGGAGGACTTTGATATGGTTGCCGAAGCGGAAGCGACAGACGACGAAAGTTACACGATAGATTGCCCGGTCCTGGTCACCGAGCGGCTGGTCATGCGGCCCCCGCGTGAAAGCGACATCGAGCAATTGGTGGCGCTCGCCGACAACCGCCATGTCGCGGAAATGCTGGCCCGCATGCCGCATCCCTATGGCGAGGCCGAGGCACGCGCCTTCCTCGCCATGACAGCATCGCGCCGGGCCGGAATCGCCTATGCGCTGACGCTGGCCGGCACCGAGACCTTCGTCGGCTGCGCCGGGCTCAACACCACGGATCGGGGGCTCGAGCTCGGCTATTGGATCGGCGAGCCGTACTGGAAACGCGGCTACGCGACGGAGGCAGCGCACGCACTGGTCGACCTTGCCTTCCAGAGAACCACGATCCAGGTGCTGCACGCCTCGACGCGGGTTATCAATCCGGCCTCGCGCCGGGTCATCCACAAATGCGGCTTCCAGTATGCCGGCCAGGGCATGCTGAACTCGATCGTTGCAGGCCAGGTGCCGGTCGAGCGCTACCGCCTCGATCGCAAGACCTGGACCAGCCTGCGGAACTGGGTGCATTTTTGATGGATGCGGCTCACGTCATCTCGAGCCAGACCGGCAAGTGATCCGAACCGGTCGCTTGCCGGTCGACCCACAGGCGCCTCAGCGATTTGGCAAGCGAGGCGCTGGTGAAGATGTAGTCGATGCGCTTGTAGCGGCTGGTATCGCCCGGCCGCTTGGGCTCGACCCAGGTGACGAGATCGGCGCCGCCAGCGCCGAGGCGTGTGGCAGCATCGATGGCGAGGTCGGCGGTCACCGGCATGCCGAATTCATGGTCAGGCTGGCCGGCGAGTTCGACATGTTCCGGCGATCCGGCCAGCATGTTGAAGTCGCCCATGACGACGAAGGCTTCGGGACAAGGCAGGTCCGGCAAGCCGATCTCGGCGACGCCGGAGAGCCCGCCGCCCTCGAGCGGGTATTTCAACAGACGCTGGCGCAGAAAGCGGATCTGGCTCAGCCGTTCAACCGGGCTGCGGTGGTCGAGATGGGTGGAATAGAAGCGGATCGGACCAAGCGGCGTTTCGATCAGCGCCTCCAGCGCGCCGCGCTGGAAGTTCATCGCCTCGACACTGCGGCTGCGCGGCAAAAGGAGATTGCGCGACAGATGGATCGGCGTCCTTGACAGCACCATGTTGCCGAGCTGGAAGGTGGTCGTGATGGCGCGGCCGTTCTCCAGGCGCGAGCCGGCGTCGGCTTCGAAATTGCTGCCGTAGACGGCAAAATAGTCGGGCAGCGCCTCGCCGAGGTCGGCCACCATGTCGCGGCCGCCATTCTTCGGGTTGGCGCGGGTGACCTCCTGCAGCGCGATCACGTCGGCGCCGCGCACGGCATCGGCGATACGGCCGATATCATAGCGGGCGTCGAGGCCGACGCCGTAGTGGACATTGTAAGTTACCAGCTTCATTCCGACATCTCGCGCTTGGAAAGCCGAGGATCGATTTTCGGCAAGGGTCAACCAAATGGTACGCGTCCAGAGCTACGCGCGACGTTACAGTAGCAAAAACGGCCCTCGCCCTTCGACCCGCCTTGGTTTAGAGCAATCCCGCAAAGCCAATAGCAGAAACCATACAATCCGATGAAATTTCTCGATCAAGCCAAGGTCTACATCCGCTCCGGCGACGGCGGCGCCGGTTCGGTGTCGTTCCGGCGCGAAAAGTTCATCGAGTTCGGCGGCCCGGACGGCGGCGACGGCGGTCGCGGCGGCGATGTCTGGGTCGAGGCGGTCGATGGGCTGAACACGCTGATCGACTATCGCTACCAGCAGCATTTCAAGGCCAAGACCGGGACGCACGGCATGGGCCGCAACATGACCGGCGCCAAGGGTGCCGACGTGACGCTGAAAGTGCCGGCCGGAACACAGGTCTTTGCCGAGGACAATGAGACGCTGATCTGCGATCTGACGGTCGTCGGCCAGCGCTTTCTGTTGGCCAAGGGCGGCAATGGCGGTTTCGGCAACCAGCACTTCAAGACCTCGACCAACCAGGCGCCGCGCCGCGCCAATCCCGGACTGCCGGGCGAAGAGCTCAACATCTGGCTCAGGCTGAAGCTGATCGCCGATGCCGGCCTTGTCGGGCTGCCCAACGCCGGCAAGTCGACCTTCCTGGCGGCGGTCACCGCGGCCAAGCCGAAGATCGCCGACTATCCCTTCACCACGCTGCATCCGGGCCTTGGCGTGGCCCGCATCGACGGTCGCGAATTCGTCATTGCCGATATTCCGGGCCTGATCGAAGGCGCGCATGAAGGTGTCGGCATCGGCGACCGCTTCCTTGGCCATGTCGAGCGCACGCGCGTCCTTCTGCATCTTGTCTCGGCGCAGGAAGAAAATCCGGCCAATGCCTACAAGACCGTGCGTGCCGAGCTCGAAGCCTACGGCAATGGGCTGACCGACAAGGTCGAAATCGTCGCGCTTTCCCAGATCGACATACTCGATGCCGACGCACGCAAGAAAAAGACCGCCTCGCTGAAACGTGCCGCCGGCCGCGCGCCGATGCTGCTTTCGGCGGTCACCGGCGAAGGCGTCGAGGCGGTGTTGCGCGCGCTGATCGCTGTGGTGGCCGATGCACGCGAGGCTGTCGCTGCGCCGGTCGAGACGCGCTGGAACACGTAGCCCATGGCCGCGCAATCGCTGAAAAATTATCGGCGCATTGCCGTCAAGATCGGCTCGGCACTGCTTGTCGACCGCACGACGGGCCTGAAGCGCGACTGGCTGGCCTCGCTTGCGGACGACATCGCCGTGCTGGCCAATGGCGGCGCCGAAATTCTCGTCGTGTCTTCCGGGGCGATTGCACTCGGCCGCACCATCCTCGGCCTCGGCAAGCGGGCGCTGAAGCTCGAGGAGAGCCAGGCTGCTGCTGCCGTCGGGCAGATCGCCTTGGCCGGCGCCTGGTCGGATGCGCTCGGCAAGAATGGCTTGAAATCGGGCCAGATCCTGCTGACGCTCGGCGACACCGAAGAGCGCCGCCGCTATCTCAACGCGCGGGCGACGATTTCGACACTGCTCAAGATGAAGGCGGTGCCGGTCATCAACGAGAACGATACGGTGGCCACCTCCGAAATCCGCTATGGCGACAACGACCGGCTGGCGGCGCGTGTCGCCACCATGATGGGCGCCGACCTTTTGGTGCTGCTCTCCGACGTTGACGGGCTCTACACGGCACCGCCGGCGCGTGACCCGCAAGCCCGGTTCATTCAGGTCGTCGACCGCATCACCCCCGACATCGAAGCGATGGCGGGTGCCGCTGCTTCGGAATTGTCGCGCGGCGGCATGCGCACCAAGCTCGACGCCGGCAAGATCGCGACCGCCGCCGGCACCGCCATGATCATCACATCGGGCACGCGGCTGTCGCCGCTGCTGGCAATCGAGCGCGGCGAGCGTGCCACCTTCTTCCGGCCGAGCGCCAATCCGGTCAAGGGCTACAAGACCTGGATCGCCGGGCAGCTCGAACCGGCCGGCCGGCTGACCGTCGATGCCGGCGCCATCGGCGCGCTGCTCTCCGGCAAGTCGCTGCTGCCGGCCGGCGTCAAACTGGTCAGCGGCAATTTTGCGCGTGGCGACACGGTGGCGATCCTGTCGCCCGAGGGCCGCGAGATCGCGCGCGGGCTGGTTGCCTATGATGCCGCCGATGCCGTAAGGATCGCTGGGCTGAGGACGACAGAGATCGAAACCGTGCTCGGCTACGAGGCGCGTTCGGCGATGATCCACCGCGACGACCTTGTGGTGAGCCATGCCGGTGGTGAGCAAGTAGTCGGTGACCAGGTTACATAGCGGAGGATGAGCCATGCTGACGCTGCATGAAAAATCCCGGGATGATACCGTGGCGCTGATGGCCGATATCGGCCGCCGCGCGCGTGCCGCGGCCCGCCCGCTGGCCATAGCTGCGGCCGAGCGCAAGCACGCGGCGCTGATCGGCATGGCTCAGGCGATCCTTCGGCATGAGCAGGACATCCTCGACGCCAATGCCATCGACATCAGAAATGGCAGGGAGGCTGGCCTATCGGCAGCGTCGATGGATCGGCTGAAGCTCGATCCCGCCCGCATCCGCGCCATGGCAGACGGTATCAGCGAGATCGCCGGGTTACGCGATCCGGTCGGCGATGTCATTGCCGCATGGGACCGGCCGAACGGGTTGCATATCGAACGGGTGCGCACGCCGCTCGGCGTCGTCGGCGTCATCTATGAGAGCCGGCCTAACGTGACCGCCGATGCCGGCGCGCTCTGCCTCAAGGCGGGCAATCCGGTGATCCTGCGCGGCGGCTCGGATTCGGCGAATTCTTCCGCCGCTATCCATGCCTGCCTGGTCGAGGGGCTGAAGCCAGCCGGGCTGCCGGAGGATGCCATACAATTGGTGCCGACCACCGATCGCGCCGCCGTCGGCGAAATGCTGAAAGGACTTTCCGGCAATCTCGAGGTCATCATTCCGCGCGGCGGCCGCAGCCTGGTCGAGCGTGTGCAGAACGAGGCACGGGTGCCGGTCTTCGCGCATCTCGAGGGCATCTGCCATCTCTATATCGACCGATCGGCCGATCTCGACATGGCGGTCAAGATCGCGGTCAATGCCAAGATGCGGCGCACCGGGGTGTGCGGTGCTGCCGAGACGCTGCTGGTCGACCGTGCCGCCGCCGGCACGCACCTGGTGCCGATCCTCGAGGCCCTGCGGGCGGCGGGCTGCGAGATCCATGCCGATGCCGAGGCGCTGAGGCTTTATGCCGATGCCCAGCCCGCGACCGATGCAGACTGGGTGACCGAGTATCTCGATGCCATCATTGCGGTGAAGCTGGTCGACGGCATTGGCGGCGCCATCGAGCATATCGAGACGTTTTCCTCGCATCACACCGAGGCGATCATCGCCGAGGACGCCACAGCGGTCGACCGGTTCTTCAACGAGGTCGATTCGGCGATTCTTCTGCACAACGCCTCGACCCAGTTTGCCGATGGCGGCGAGTTCGGCATGGGCGCCGAGATCGGCATCGCCACCGGCAAGATGCATGCACGCGGGCCGGTCGGCGTCGAGCAACTGACCTCGTTCAAATATCGCGTGCGCGGGTCGGGACAGGTGAGGCCTTGAATCCGTCCACAGTCCGAGCCTGAGAGGCGTGCGCCCAGCCACCCCCCTCTGTCCTGCCGGACATCTCCCCCTCAAGGGGGGAGATCGGATGTCGCATAGACTTTCGCC
The DNA here is from genome assembly GCF_040320505.1 of Mesorhizobium sp. M0678. NCBI lineage: Bacteria > Pseudomonadati > Pseudomonadota > Alphaproteobacteria > Hyphomicrobiales > Phyllobacteriaceae > Mesorhizobium > Mesorhizobium sp. M0678. The sequence continues at coordinate 163,132 of NZ_JAMYPT010000006.1, forward strand.
AATCTTCGATGTCGCACTAAGGGCGCCAGGGATGAAGCTGACAATCTCCCCCCTTGAGGGGGAGATGCCCGGCGCGGCAGAGGGGGGTGCCTGACGCATGCTTGCCTTGTCCGAACATGCCATATCCTCCCGCTATCTCAAGATGCCGCATGCCGGGAAAGGCGTGGCGGTCGGGCTGTTCGGCGGTTCGTTCAACCCGCCGCATGCCGGCCATGCGCTGGTCGCCGAGATCGCACTCAGACGCCTTGCGCTCGATCAGCTGTGGTGGATGGTGACGCCCGGCAATCCGCTCAAGAATGCCGGAGACCTGGCGCCGCTGGCCGAGCGGCTGCAGCTATCCGAAAAGATCGCGAAGAATCCGAAGATCAAGGTCACCGCATTCGAGGCGGCCCACCGCGTCCGCTTCACCGCCGACACGCTGGCGCTGGTCAAGGCGCGTAACCCGGGCGTCGATTTTGTCTGGATCATGGGCGCCGACTCGCTTCGCGACTTCCACCGCTGGCAGCGCTGGCGCCGCATCGTGATGACGTTTCCGATCGCGGTGGTCGACCGGCCGGGTGCGACGCTGTCGTTCCTGTCGTCGGTGGTCGCCAAGACCTTCGACTATGCCCGCGTCGACGAGGGCGATGCGCCGCGGCTCGCCCGCATGGGCGCGCCGGCCTGGACCTTCATCCACGGCCCGCGTTCGTCGCTGTCGTCGAGCGCGATCCGCAAGGTGGCAAAGGGATAGGAGTCTCCTTCTCCCCTTGTGGGAGAAGGTGGCCGAGCGAAGCTCGGTCGGATGAGGGGTGCTGGAATGATCGCTATCTTGAAGAACTAAGCACTTAAAATCCCTCGGTCTTTTTACGCTGCATTTCTTCCAGCACCCCTCATCCGTCTCGGCGCTGCGCGCCGATCCACCTTCTCCCACAAGGGGAGAAGGCAAGTCCGGTGATGTCGCTTTTGCCGCTGCCTTGACCTGCTTGATGGGCGATCCTCGGTCATGACGATTCTCGAGCGCGACCAGGACAAGAACGGTCTAGGGCAGCCGGCGCCGTCGATCGCCATTGCCAGCATCCTTTTGTCGATGGCGCTGATCGCCGTCGGCAATGGGCTGATGTTCGCCTATATCCCAGTCCGGCTCGGCGCCGAGGGCTTCGATCCGACATGGGCGGGGCTGATCGTCACCGGCCTTTCGGCTGGCGGCCTCGCCGGCTGCATCCTGACCGGGCCGCTGGTGCGGCGTGTCGGCCATGCCCGCGTGTTCATGGTGCTGTCGGCACTGATCGTGCTGTCCAACGCCGCGGTCGGCGCCGGGCCGCACCCATTGCCATGGATCGCTGCACGGGCACTCTACGGCTTTGCCATATGCGGCCTGTTCATTGTCGCGCAGAGCTGGCTGAACGATGTCGTCGCCAACGCCATCCGCGGCCGGGTCATGGCTATCTTCTACGTTGCCTACGTCGCCGGGCTCGGCGTCGGCTACTCGACGCTGGCGTTGGTCGATATCCGCGCGGCCGACGCGCCGCTGATCGGCATTGCCTTCACCGCGCTGTCGATCCTTCCCGTCGGGCTGACGCGGCTTGCGCAGCCGCCGGCGCCGCAAGCGGCGTCCGTGGCGCTTGGCCGCGCCTGGCGGATCTCCCCGGTCGGCGTTGCCGGCATGCTTGCCGTCGGCGGCCTGTCGATGACGATCTCGGGTTTTGCGCCGATCCATGCCACGGCCAAGGGCTACAGCCAGGCCGACGTCGCCTTGCTGCTTTCGGCAATGCCGGTCGGCACGCTGATCCTGCAGATTCCGCTCGGCTGGATTTCCGACCGCACCGACCGGCGCTTTGTGCTGATCGCTGCGTCGGCGCTTGCCGCCGCGGCGGGCCTGTTTGCCCTCGGTTTCGACGGCGGCGCGCTGGCGGCGCTGCTTGTCATCTATGTGGTCTGGGACGGCGCCTCGGAATCGATCTACTCGCTGGCCAGCGCCCATGCCGGCGACCGCGCCGGCAAGGACGACATGGTGGCGCTGTCGAGCTCGCTTTTGTTTGCCTGGTCGCTGTCCGGCTTCGTCGTACCCGGCATTGTGACCGGACTTTCCGCCGTCTACGGCACGCAGGCCTTCATCTATGTGGCAATCGTCATTGCCACCGCCTACTGCCTGTTCGTTCTCTGGCGCGTCGTCATGGTGCGGCCGGTGCCCGCCACCGAGACCGGCAGTTTCGCGCCGATGACGGCGCAGGCGCCGTTGCCTGTCGATCTCGCCTTCGCGCCCGAAGATCAGCGCGGGCGCGGAGAGCTTTGAGGGCCATCTGCCGGCCGGCTTAAGATGCTCTATTGCCGCGTGGCAGAGGCATCCGGCTGCGGCGCTTTCGGCGCCGGCGCCGGGATTGAAAGGCCTTCGGCATCGAACGCCTGCTTGACGCTCTTGGTGAGGTCGATCTGGGCGGCGAAGAAATCGGCAGCCGCCGTCCAGTAGCGCAAGGTGATGGCGACGGTGCTGTCGCCGACAGTCGCGACAAAGGCGATCGGCGCCGGCTGCCGCCTGACGCGCCGGTCGGCGGCGGCGACACCGAGCATGGTCTTCTGCGCAAAATCGATGTCGTTCCAGGAGCCGATGCTGAGCGTGATGTCGCCGCGGCGCACACCGTTGCGGGTGAAATTGCGGACCGGCTGGTTCCACAGGGTCGAGTTGGGTGCAAGCACGTAGACGCCTTCGACCGTCCTCAGCGTTGTGGCAAACAGCCCGATCTCCTCGACGGTGCCGGATATCGCGCCGACTTCGACATATTCGCCGATGCGGAACGGCCGCAGCGCCAGGAGCATGATGCCGGCGGCAATGTTCTGCAGCGTGCCTTGCAGCGCCAGGCCGATGGCCAGGCCGGCGGCACCGATAGCGGCAATGATCGAAGCCGTCTGCACGCCGAACTGGCCGAGAACCATGATCACGACCAGTCCCAGGATGGCGTAGCGGACGACCTGCGAGAAGAAATGGCGGAGCGTTTCGTCGAAGCCGCTGATATGGCCGAGGCCGGCATAGATCGAACGCTCGGCGAGGCCGGCGACGATGTAGCCGATGACCAGCAGGATGACGGCGCCGACCGCCGAAAGCGAGTAGGAGACGATCAGCGTGCTGAGTTGCGCCAGGCCGGATTGCACGGTGAGGAGGGCGTTCTGGGGATCGATCGGCATGTCGGGATTCCGGTTCGTGGATGAGCCGATAACCGCTGCGGGGCGAGGCGGTTCCGATTTTCTGGCCCGAAAAGCCGGATATTCGGCCGCTGCCGGGTGCCTGCTTGCGAGCGGTGTCTTGAAACTGCAACCTAACTCTGCCTATCTAAGCAGTGTCACCTGATTTCAGAGGTGATTTGGTTGTTCTTGCTGCGAAAGGAAATACACTGAGAACAGCACTGCGGAAGAAGGCCGACATCGTGCCTTCGCCGGCCGGGATCAGCGTAAACGACGCCGTGTCCCGCGCCATCAAGACAGTCCTTGCCAGTCTGGAAGACTCCAAGGCCGAAAACATCGTCTCAATCGACATTCAGGGGAAATCGAGCCTCGGCGACTACATGGTCGTCGCGTCGGGCCGATCGCACCGTCATGTCTCGGCTGTTGCCGATCATCTCCTCAAGGCGCTGAAGGATGCCGGGCTCGGCACGGCGCGCGTCGAGGGGCTGGCTGGCGCCGACTGGGTCCTGATCGATTCGGGCGACATCATCGTCCATGTCTTCCGTCCCGAGGTCCGCGACTTCTACAATCTCGAAAAGATGTGGCAGGCGCCCGATCTCGAGGAGGAGACCCTCCACTGAGCCGTATTCGTCTTGATGTATGTCGTCGTTCGACATGCATCAGCGGCTCTTCGAGGCAGGGATGAAGATTACGGTTCATGCCGTGGGCCGAATGAAAGCCGGCCCCGAGAAGCAGTTGGCCGACCGCTATTTCGAGCGTTTTGCCAGGAGCGGTCCTGCCGTAGGCCTCGAATTCGCCGGGATCGTCGAGATTGCGGAAGGTCGCGCGCAGACAGCCAATGAGCGCCGGCGCGAGGAAGGCCAGAAGCTGCAGACGCACTTGCAACCGGGCACGGCGCTGATGCTGCTGGATGAGCGCGGCAAGAACCTTTCCTCCGAGGATTTCGCCGGCCGCATAGGTTCGCTGCGCGATGGCGGGCGCAAGGCGCTGGTGATCGCCATTGGCGGCGCCGACGGCCATGACCAGTCGCTGCGCGACCTGGCTGATCTGACGGTGTCGCTCGGCGCGCTGACCTGGCCGCATCAGCTGGTCCGCGTGATGCTGGGCGAGCAGCTTTACCGGGCGGCCACTATCCTTTCCGGTCACCCCTACCATCGTTCATGAAGTCGGCTCCGTCGGCGAATTGATGCCAGCCGCCCGGATTTTTGCCCCAATGCTCATCGACAGTTTGGGCTCATGGGGTTTGCGGATGGCGGCCGGGGCTCGAACATGGTTGATGGTTCGTTAACGAAGCCGCGCATAGAGTTAGGCTTCAATGTCTGAAGACTGGAAATCACGAACGGGCTCCTGGCGCGTGCGCTACGGCATCGCCGTGGCGACGATCGCGCTTTCGCTCGGCGTCGCGCGGGCCGAGAACACGCTCGACCTGGCGCCCGACCCGGACCAGAGCCGCGCCGAATACGAAAAAGTTTCGAAAGAGATCACGCTGTCGTCCGAGCGGCTGGCCAAGCTCGCCGCCGACATAGCGGCTGTCAAGAAGGACCACGCCTCGATCACCGCGGCGCTGATCCAGTCGGCGATGACCGAGCAGAAGCTCGGCCGGGACATCGAGGACATTGGCGGCAAGCTGGAGGGGCTGAAGGCGCAGGGGCAGAAGATCCGCGCCTCACTGGCCGCCAGACGCGACGTTCTGGCCGAAGTGCTCGGCGCGCTGCAGCGCATGGGGCTCAATCCGCCGCCGGCGATCCTGGTCAAGCCGGAGGACGCATTGTCGTCGGTGCGCAGCGCCATCCTGCTCGGTGCCGTGGTGCCGGAACTGCGCCAGCAGACCGACATGTTGCTGGCCGACCTCAAGGAGCAGTCGCGGGTGACGGCCTCGATCGAGGCCGAGCGGGCGCGGCTGACGGCAGCTGTCGGCGAGCAGGCGACGGAAAAAAAGCGGCTCGGCATGCTGCTCGAAGCCAAGCAGAAGCTCGCCGCCGATACGCAAACCGCGCTGGCCGCCGAAAAGCAACGGTCCGCGATGCTGGCGGCCAAGGCCGGCAGCCTGAAAGAACTGATCGCCTCGCTCGAGGCCGACAGAGCCCGCAAGGCGGCGGATGCGGCCAAGGCAGCCGAGCAAAAGACGGCCGACGCCGACAAGGGCCCGGCATCGGCTGCGGCGCCGACGGAATTGGCCTCGCTGCCGGTGCCGGAGAGCAACAGGCTCACCGCTGCCGCGCCGTTTTCCGCGCTTCAAGGGCAGATCGCGCTGCCGGTCACCGGCAGGATCAAGCGGCGGTTCGGGGCCAACGACGGTAACGGCGCGATGATGCTCGGTGACATGGTTGCGACACAATCGGGAGCCATCGTCACAGCGCCGGCGGATGGAAATGTGCTTTATGCGGGGCCTTTCCGCTCTTACGGTCAACTCTTGATCCTGAATGCGGGTGACGGCTATCATGTCGTCCTGGCGGGGATGAGCAGAATCAGCGTCGCGTCTGGCCAGTCGGTGCTCGCAGGTGAGCCGGTCGGCGCGATGGGAGAGGCCCGGGTGGCGAGCACCTCGGCATCGAAGAATGGAAATGCCACGCCGGAGCTCTATGTCGAGTTCCGCAAGGATGGAAAACCCGTCGATCCGGCCCCATGGTGGGCGGACCGTTTTTCTGGAAGGACGTGAATGATGCGGAAACTGTCGCTTCTGTTTGCCGGTGCGCTGATGGGTGCATCGGCGATGAGCCTGGTCTATGGCGCGCCCGGCTCGACAGCGAAAGCTGCGGGCTCCGAGACCTATAAGCAACTGGCGATCTTCGGCGATATCTTCGAACGGGTACGGGCGAATTATGTGACGCCGCCCGACGACAAGTCGCTGGTCGAAAATGCCATCAACGGCATGCTGTCGTCGCTCGACCCACACTCCTCCTACATGAATGCCGAAGAAGCGCAGGACATGCGCGTGCAGACCAAGGGCGAATTCGGCGGCCTCGGCATCGAGGTCACCATGGAGAACGACCTGGTCAAGGTGATCACGCCGATCGACGATACGCCGGCCGCCAAGGCAGGCGTGCTCGCCGGCGACTATATCGCCAAGATCGACGGCGAGGAGGTCCGCGGCCTGACGCTCAACGATGCTGTCGAGAAGATGCGCGGGCTGGTCAATACGCCGATCAAGCTCACCATCCTGCGCCAGGGCGCCGACAAGCCGATCGAACTGACCGTCGTGCGCGACATCATCAAGGTCAAGGCGGTCAAGTTCCGGGTCGAAAACGACATCGGCTACATGAAGATCACCTCCTTTACCGAAAAGACCTATGACGACCTCGAGAATGCCATCGACACCATCAAGAAGCAGGTGCCGAACGACAAGCTCAAGGGCTACGTGCTCGACCTGCGCCTCAATCCGGGCGGTTTGCTCGACCAGGCGGTGAGCGTGTCGGATGCCTTCCTCGACCGTGGCGAGATCGTCTCGACGCGCGGCCGCGACCCGAAGGACGTCACCCGCTTCGACGCGCGGGCCGGCGACGACATCGGCGGCAAGCCGCTGATCGTGCTCGTCAATGGCGGCTCGGCCAGTGCCTCGGAAATCGTCGCCGGCGCGCTGCAGGATCTGCGCCGCGCCACGGTGGTAGGCACGCAATCCTTCGGCAAGGGTTCGGTGCAGACCATCATCCCGCTTGGCGAGAACGGGGCGCTGCGGCTGACGACGGCGCTCTATTACACGCCGTCCGGCAAGTCGATCCAGGGCAAGGGCATCACGCCCGACATCAAGGTCGACCAGCCGCTGCCGGCGGAACTGCAGGGCAGGGACCTGACGCGCGGCGAATCGGACCTCAAGGGCCATATCAAGGGCGCCGACGAAAGCACGACCGGTTCGGGTTCGGCAGCCTATGTGCCGCCGGAACCGAAGGACGATTTGCAGCTCATCTATGCCGAGCAGCTGCTGCGCGGCCAGAAGACCGATCCGGCGTTCCCGCCGAATCCGCAAAAGGCCGTGTTGAACCAGTAAGGGCGGGCAAGCCGGGCCAAACAGGTCTGGCTGCCTGAACGAAGCGATGCGATGCTGCCGGGGCCGCGAGGCTCCGGCAGTTTGATTCGGGGGCCGCGGCCGGCATGCTGCGCGTCCAGTGAAGCAAGGGGACGCGCCGACATTTTGGATTTTGCGCCTCCGGAGAAGGTTTACTTCGGGGATGCACGCCGGGGGTGCGGGCTTGGCTGATATCGGCAAGGACATAGAACGACCTCTCGGACAGGCGATCCGGCTGCCGCGCTCAGGCAGCGGGATCAGCGCCGGTGCGGTCGCGGCCGCGCTTGTCGTGCTGTCCGTGGTCGGCGTCTCCAGCGCCATCGCCTTGCGAGACAAGCCGTTCCGGAAGCTGCAAGAAGTAGTCGTTTCGACGCCGAAGACGCCGGCGGCGGATACCGCCGCCGCGCCCGCCAAGGCGACGCCCGAAATGGCTGCGCCAAGCAACGCAAGTGGGGCCAACGCAAGCGGGCCGAAGACGGGCGGTCCGCAGATCATCCATGTCCAGACCGAGGGGGGCGACGGTCCACCCGAGGCCATAGTCATCCGCGACCCTTCGACGATCGGCCAGAACCTCAGGATCGCGCATATTCCCGACAAGGCGCTGGTCGAGGCCAGCGAAACCGGTCCGTTGCCGATCCGCGCCGCCGACGGCAGGCGCCCGTTCGATGTCTATGCGCGGCCGTGGTCCGGGGCTCGCGGTGCACGCGTGGCGCTCGTCATCGGCGGGCTTGCCGTGTCGCAGACCGGCACGCAGGCAGCCATCGCCAAGCTGCCGGCGGAAGTGACGCTGGCCTTCGCGCCGCAAGGCAACAGCATCGGCCGCTGGATGCAGGTGGCGCGGCAGAGCGGCCATGAGGTCATCATGCAGGTACCGCTTGAGCCGTTCGATTATCCGAACGTCAATCCCGGCCGTAACACGCTGACCGTGGCTGCAACGCCGGACGAGAATTTGAAGAATTTACGCTGGGCGCTGTCGCGAACGACCAACTACACCGGCGTCATGAACTATATGGGCGCCCGCTTTTCGGCCGACGCGACGGCGATGGGGCCGTTGATGGCCGAGCTTGGCAAGCGTGGTCTGGCCTATGTCGACGACGGTTCGTCGGCGCGCAGCCTGGCACCCGAACTGGCGCAGAAGGACGGCGTGCCGTTCGTCGGCGGCGATACGGCGATCGATGCGGTGCAGGACCGCGGCGCCATATTGAAGAAACTGGATGGGCTGGAAGCGACGGCACGGGCGAAAGGGTTTGCCGTCGGCATCGGCTCGGCTTTCGACCTGACGGTGGATACCGTGTCTTCCTGGGTGACCGAGGCCAAGAAGCGTGGCATCGAGATCGTGCCGGTTTCGGCGGTGGCCATAGATCCGGAAAAAGGCTGAGATGGCAAAGAACAAGCTCGTTGACCCCGAGACGCTGCCCTACCGGCCCTGCGTAGGGGTGATGGTCCTCAATGAGGCCGGCCTGGTCTGGGTCGGCCGTCGCATTGCCGAGCCGGACAGCGAATTCGCTGGAACGACGCAGCTCTGGCAGATGCCGCAGGGCGGCATCGATGATGGCGAGGAGCCGCTGCCCGCGGCGGCGCGTGAACTTTACGAAGAGACCGGCATGCGCTCGGTGTCGCTGCTGGCCGAGGCGCCGCACTGGATCAAATACGACCTGCCGGCGCATCTGGTCGGCGTCGCCTTCAAGGGACGATATCGCGGCCAGACGCAGAAATGGTTTGCCTTCCGTTTCCACGGCGACGAAACCGAGATCGCGATCAATCCGCCGCCGGGTGGCCACAAGGCCGAGTTCGACCGGTGGGCGTGGCGGCCGATGCTGGAATTGCCGGGCCTGATCGTGCCGTTCAAGCGCAAGGTCTACGAAGACGTGGTGGCGGCGTTCCGGCACCTGGTGGCGTAGCCGCCGGCCTTCCGTTAAAACAGGTCGGCATGAACGACATCTCCAGCAAATCTCTTCCGCCGACCGTCACCCTGGGCGAACCGATCAGCGAAGCCGCGGCAGGGGCGATCCTGACCATCGATCTCGGCGCCGTCCGTGAGAACTACCGGCGGCTGAAGGCGCGGCTGGGCGGCGTCGGCTGTGCTGGAGTGGTCAAGGCCGACGGCTATGGGATTGGCGCGGCGCCGGTGGCGGCGGCGCTGATGGGTGAGGGCTGTAATACTTTCTTTGTTGCGCATTTGGCCGGCGGCATCTTGCTGCGCAAGGCGCTCGGCTCAGACCCGGCCATTTATGTGCTGAACGGCATTCCGCCGGGTGCGGAAAGGGAAGCGGTTGCGGCAGGGCTTTGCACCGTACTCAACAGCGCCAGCCAGCTCTCGGCATGGCGTGAAGCGGCGGGGCGGGTGGGCCGCAAATTGCCAGCCGCCGTCCAGGTCGACAGCGGCATGTCGCGGCTCGGCATGACGCCATCCGAGGTGAAGACAGTCGCGCAGGATCCGCAGGCTTTCGACGGTGTCGAACTGACGTTCGTGATGAGCCATCTCGCCTGCGCCGATGAACCCGAGCAGCCGGCCAACGAGCGGCAGCGGCTGGAATTCGAACGGCTGCGCCGGATGCTGCCGGAAGCGCCGGCTTCCTTTGCCAATTCATCAGGCATTTTTCTCGGGCAGCGCTATCACTACGACCTCGTTCGTCCGGGTGCCGCTCTCTATGGCGTCAATCCGACGCCGGCGAAGGACAATCCGATGCTGCCGGTGGTGCGATTGCAAGCCAAGGTCATCCAGACGCGGATATTGGAGGCCGGCGCCGGTGTCGGCTACGGTCACACTTTCCACACCAAGGCTCCGCTTGCCGCGGCTACGATTTCGCTCGGCTATGGCGATGGCTGGCATCGACGCGCCGCTTCCTCCGCCTGGCTCGAAAATGTGCGGCTGCCCTTCGTCGGCCGGGTTTCGATGGATTCGATCATCCTCGACATTTCCGCATTGCCGCCCGGCAGGCTGAAGGCCGGCGACCTCGTCGAACTCATTGGACCGTCGTCGCAGACGGTGGACCAGGTAGCCGGCCAAGCCGGCACCATCGGCTATGAGGTCTTGACCAGCCTCGGCCACCGTTTCCACCGGCGCTATGTGAATGGCTAGGACGCAAGGTTGTTGTCCTCACGCATGTCTTTTCCCTAAGCATCGGCACTTGGCTGACGCCACAGAATCCGGCAGACATGAGGCGGCGATGATCCCGGTCTCGAATCCCGACGAGATGCCGCCGCGGAGAACCAAACGATGAAGATCTTCGTGCTGGGCGGCGGCGTGATCGGGGTCACCACCGCCTATTTTCTTGCCGAGGCCGGTCATCAGGTGACGGTGATCGATCGCCAGAAAGGCCCGGCGCTGGAAACCAGCTTTGCCAATGCCGGCGAGATCTCGCCCGGCTATGCCTCGCCCTGGGCCGGGCCCGGCGTTCCGCTGAAGGCCATCAAATGGCTTTTGATGAAGCACGGTCCACTGGTGGTGCGACCGGCCCTCGATCCGCATATGTGGATGTGGCTGGTCAAGATGCTGCGCAATTGCACGGCTGAACGCTACGCGCTGAACAAGGCGCGCATGGTGCCGCTGGCCGAGTACAGCCGCGACACGCTGAAGGCGCTGCGCGAGGCGACCGGCATCGCCTATGACGAGCGCGCCAAGGGCACGCTGCAGCTCTTCCGAACGCAAAAGCAGCTCGACGGCGTCGGCGGCGATGTCGAGGTGCTGAAGGCCTATGGCGTCCCCTACGAGGTCCTCGACCCCGACGGCTGCATTGCGGCCGAGCCTGGGCTGGCCGGCGTGCGCGAAAAATTCGTCGGTGGCCTGCGGTTGCCCGGCGACGAAACCGGCGACTGCAAGATGTTCACCGACAGGCTTGCCAAGCTTTGCGCGGTACGCGGCGTCACCTTCGAATACGACACGGAGATACGGCGCGTCGTCAAGAAGCGCGATCGCATCACCAACGTCAGCACCAGCAAGGGCTGGATGGTCGCTGATGCCTATGTGATGGCGATGGGCAGCTATTCGGCACGGTTCATGCGCATGCTGAAGCGGCCCATCCCGGTCTACCCGGTCAAGGGCTATTCGATCACCCTGCCGATCAAGGACGCCGCCGCCGCACCGGTCTCGACCGTGATGGACGAGAGCTACAAAGTAGCGATCACCCGGCTCGGCGACCGTATCCGGGTCGGCGGCACGGCGGAGATTTCCGGCTTCGACCTGCGGCTGCACGAATCGCGGCGGCGCACGCTCGAACATTCGGTCGGCGACCTGTTTCCGGGCAGCGGCGACATGCGATCGGCGACCTTCTGGTGCGGGCTGCGGCCGATGACACCCGACGGGCCGCCGCTGATCGGCCGCACCGATTTCTCCAATCTCTATCTCAACACCGGCCATGGCACACTCGGCTGGACCATGGCCTGCGGCTCGGCCAAAGTTCTGGCCGACATCATCTCCAGCCGGGTGCCGGACATCGACGTCGGCGATCTCGGGCCCGGACGATACGCCAAGTAAGACGCCCACCAGCTAAGACAGCCAGCGGCCGGCAGGCTCACGCAAACAAACCCCTGTCCCGTTCGACGGCCTTGGTAATGAAGCTCGCGACGACCTGGACGCGGCGCAGCGGCCTGACCGATTCATGATAGACCAGCCAGTAGGCGCGGCGTATGGGTGCGACGATATCGAGAGGCACCAGCTCCGGCATCGAGCGGGCAACGAAGGTGTGCAGGATGCCGATGCCGGCGCCGGAACGCACTGCTTCGGCCTGGCCGAGCGCGGAGGAAATAGCGAAGCTGGTGCGCCAGTCGGGGCTGAATTCGGCCGCGTAGTCGAGCGAGCGACTGACGATCAGGTCCGGCACGTAGCCGATCAGCGTATGCTGGCCTAGCTCGGCGGCGGTTCCGGGCAGGCCATGGGTGTCGGCGTAGGCCCGCGACGCGAACAGGCCGAGCGTGTAGTCGACCAGCTTTCCCGCCACCAGGCGGCCTTCCGTCGGCCGTTCGACGGTGATGGCAATGTCGGCCTCGCGCCGGGACAAAGAGAAGGAGCGTGGCACCGGCACCAGCTGGATGGTGAGCTCACGGTGCAGAGCGGTCAGCGCGCCGAGGCGCCTGGCCAGGAAGGCGACGCCAAAGCCATCCGGCGCGCCGATGCGCACGGTGCCCGAGACGTCGTCGCCTTCGCCTGAAACGGTCGAGCGCGCGGCGATCATGTCGCCCTCCATGCGTTCGGCAATCTCGAGGAAACGCTCGCCCGCCGGCGTCAGCTCGCTGCCGGTGGTAAGCCGGCGAAACAGTTTTGTCCTGAGCGCATCCTCGAGGGCGGCAATGCGGCGCGAGACGGTCGCGTGATTAAGCTCCAGCCGCCTGGCGGCGCCGAGGATCTGGCCGGCCCGCGCTACGGCAAGGAAGATACGGGCATCATCCCAGTTCATGAGGGTGGTCCTGGCGATAACGATCAAAACCGCGTTCCTTCGCGCCCCCCTCTGTCCTGCCGGACATCTCCCCCTCAAGGGGGGAGATTGGCAGTTTCGCCGCAGGCGTCTTTCTTGCCGCGGTGAAGATTTCCGAAGGCGGGCGTGACAGCCAATCTCCCCCCTTGAGGGGGAGATGTCCGGCAGGACAGAGGGGGGCGGTGAAGGAACTCAATCTCAATCCTTGCTGCTGGGGACCTGCATTCTTCCTATTTGCGAGAATTGATGCTCTGCCGTCAACCGCTATCTATTCTCCGCACAACGGTTGCGTTTTCGCTCGCGTTGCCATCGCTCCCGCAAAGGCGGACAATGCCTCATCACGAACCAGGGAGAGAGACCATGATCGAATACGGTCATTTCATCGGCGGCAAGCGCGTCGCCGGAACCAGCGGCCGCAAGCAGGACGTCATGCAGCCGATGGACGGCACGGTGCGCGGCACGGTGGCGCTGGCTTCGCAGGCGGAATTGCGCGCGGCGGTCGAAAACGCCAAGGCCGCACAGCCCGGCTGGGCGGCGACCAATCCGCAGCGACGCGTACGCGTCCTGATGCGGTTCCTCGAGCTGGTCGCCAAGGAGTATGACGCGCTGGCCGAGATATTGGCGCGCGAACACGGCAAGACCATCGCCGACGCCAAGGGCGACATCCAGCGCGGCCTCGAAGTGGTCGAGGTCTGCATCGGTGCGCCGCATATGATGAAGGGCGAGTTCACCGATGGCGCCGGCCCCGGCATCGACGTCTATTCGATGCGCCAGCCGCTCGGCGTCGTCGCCGGCATCACGCCGTTCAATTTTCCGGCGATGATCCCGTTGTGGAAGATCGCGCCGGCCATCGCCTGCGGCAATGCCTTCATTCTCAAGCCGTCCGAACGCGACCCGGGCGTGCCGATGCGCATTGCCGAACTGTTCATCGAGGCCGGTCTGCCGGCGGGCATCCTCAATGTCGTCAACGGCGACAAGGAAGTGGTCGACGCCATCCTCGACGATCCCGACATCAAGGCCATCGGTTTCGTAGGCTCGACACCGATCGCCCAGTACATCTATTCGCGCGGCTGCGCGGCCGGCAAGCGCGTGCAGTGCTTCGGCGGCGCCAAGAATCACATGATCATCATGCCGGATGCCGACATGGACCAGACCGTCGACGCGCTGATCGGCGCCGGCTACGGCTCGGCCGGCGAGCGCTGCATGGCGATCTCGGTGGCCGTCCCGGTCGGCAACGACACCGCCAACCGGCTGATGGAAAGACTGGTGCCGCGCGTCGAGAGCCTGAAGGTCGGTCCGTCGACGGATTCTTCCGCCGATTTCGGCCCGCTGGTCACGGCGCAGGCGCTGGAGCGGGTCAAGTCCTATGTCGACACCGGCGTCAAGGAAGGCGCCAAGCTGGTCGTCGACGGCCGCGGCTTTTCCATGCAGGGCTACGAGAACGGCTACTATATGGGCGGCTGCCTGTTCGACAATGTGACCGCCGACATGCGCATCTACAAGGAAGAGATCTTCGGGCCGGTGCTCTCGGTCGTTCGCGCACCGACCTACGAGAACGCCATCAAGCTCGCCAACGAGCACGAGATGGGCAATGGCGTCGCCATCTTCACCCGCGACGGCGACGCGGCGCGCGACTTCGCCTCGCGGGTTCAGGTCGGCATGGTCGGCATCAACGTGCCGATCCCGGTGCCGATCGCCTACTACACCTTCGGCGGCTGGAAGGCGTCCTCCTTCGGCGACCTCAACCAGCACGGGCCGGACGCGTTCCGCTTCTACACCAAGACCAAGACGGTGACGTCGCGCTGGCCGTCCGGTGTGAAGGACGGTGCCGAGTTCGTCATCCCGACGATGAACTGATCCAGATCGCAAACACTGAACGAGGCCTGGGCTCGGACCCGGGCCTTTTCGTTTGAACGTTAATGTGATGGAACCAAGAAGGCAGCAATCTTCTTAGGTTGCAGTCCTGCCGCGAAGGAGACGCTGGCAGATCAACCAACGGCGCTGGTGACGGCTCCGGGGGAAATGTCCGGCGCAAAGGAGGTGTCAGATGACACGTCTCATGGCGACTATAGCTTGCGCTGCGATGGCCCTTTCCGCCGTCCCGGCAATGGCTGCCGAGCAATGCGCGGCTCGCGCCGATATGGTCAAGGCGCTCGGCGAGAAGTTTCATGAAAACCCGAGCGCGGTCGGCGTCGTCAATCCGAATGTGGTGCTTGAAGTCTTCGTTTCCGACAAGGGCACCTGGACCATCCTCGCCAGCGACACAAAAGGTCAAAGCTGCGTGATTTCAGTCGGCGAAGGCTGGGAAAGCGCGATGACGACAGCGGCGCTGCCAGGCATCTGAACGATTTATCACGGGTCTGCGCGCCTCGGCATGGCCGCGCGGCCTGTGGCCCATTCTTTCGGCGACAACCGTAAAACGGATCTGCAGGCGCCCGCTTGGGCGCCTGCTTGCGCTTTTCCATTGCCGATACCATATATCGAGAACATAATGGGAACATCTGGAATCGTTCCCACCAATGGCAGACCGGAACACAGAAAGGAACGACGCGATGATGATGACGTCGGAACCGGCCTGGATCGCTCCGGCAAAATGAGGCAATCAAACCCCTCCTTTGCCGGAACGTGATGGCAAAGGAGGTGCCCTATGGCACGCAAATCGCTGTTGAGATGGGTGAAAACCCTGGTTTTTGCTGGCGCATTGGCGGTGGGTACGAACACCGCAGGCGCGCAATATCAATACTGCGTTGAACATGGCGAGATCGTCGCCCATTTGAGCGAGAAGTTCCAGGAAAGGCAGTTTGCTTTGGGGCTGATCGGTCATGAGGCGGTCATGGAAGTCTTTGTCGCCGAGACCGGAACCTGGACCATCGTCGTCACCGATATCGCTGGCAGAAGCTGCATCGTCGCGGCCGGCGACAATTGGGAAAACGTGATGGCCCTGCCCGGCCAGGGCGCATGACGAAATGGCAGGCTCAGCGCGTAGCAGCCGCCTCGGCATGGCCGCGCAAAAGCGCCATCAGCCGCTTGGCGTCCTTGGCCGCGGCCTCTTCGTCGCCGGCGAGGATCGAACGGATCAGCGCGACATGATGCTCGGCCGATTCGGCCAATCCGGTATCGGCCTTGTAGCGGAACCAGAAGCGACGGCTGTGGGTTTGCAAGGGTGCCGCCAGGCGCGCGGCGAACGGGTTGTCGGCAGCCAGCGCCAGCGCCTCGTCGAGCGCCTTGTCGGCCTGGATGAAGTAGAACACATTTTCCGAAATCACTGCCTTTTGCATGGCAAGGGCAGCGTCATGGAACAGGTCGGCGGCCTCGCGGGTAACGAAGCGGGCGGCCGAGCGGGCAAGCACCACCTCGACGCCACGGCGGGCGTCGAGGACACGCAGCCAGTCGCCGGGGTGGAGCGGCGCGATGGCGATGCCGGCGCGCGGCCGGACCTCGAGCAGCCCCTCCCAGGCCAGCCGCTGGATTGCTTCGCGAACCGGGGTGCGGCCGAGGCCGAGCCTGTCGATCAGCGCCCCCTCGGTGATGAAGCTCGCCGGCGCCAGTTCGAGAGTTACGATCATGTGCTCGAGCCTGCGGTAGGCCTTCGCGGTCGCCGGCTCGGAGCCCGGTCTGTCATATACCAATGCGACTTCTCCTGATATATTGTTGATATATCATATCAGATTCAATGTTGACAGCCGGCTTCTTAAGAAATATACGACTGATATATCAGATGGAGCGATCGACATGTGGGCCGGAGTCTTCCCCGCCGTTACGACCAAATTCACCGAGGACGACGGCCTCGACCATGCCGAGATGGAGCGCTGCTTTGCGCTGCAGATGGAGGCCGGCTGTGACGGCATCATCGTCTGCGGGTCGCTCGGCGAAGGCCCGATGCTGTCGCACGACGAGAAGATCGCGGTGCTGAAGAACGCGCAGAAGATCGCCGGCAAGAAACCGGTGCTGTTGACGGTCAACGAGGCCGGTACACGCGAGGCGGCGGCGATCGCGCGCCGCGCCGCCAAGGCGGGCGCCAACGGTTTGATGGTGGTGCCGAGTCCGATCTACCATACCAATGCCGAAGAGACGGTCGCGGCACTCAGCGCCGTCGCCGCGGCCGGCGACCTGCCGGTGATGATCTACTCCAACCGGCTTGCCTACCGCGTCGACGTCACCGTCGACCAGATGGAGGAGTTGGCGAAGGACCAACGCTTCGTCGCCATAAAAGAGTCCTCCGACGACATCCGCCGCTCGACCGAGATCATCAACCGCCTCGGCGACCGCTACGACCTGTTCACCGGCGTAGACAATCTCGCCTTCGAGGCGCTGTCGGTCGGCGCCATCGGCTGGGTGGCGGGCCTGGTCACCGCGTTCCCGCGCGAGACGGTCGCCATCTACCAGCTGATGAGACAGGGCCGTCGCGAGGAGGCGCTGAAGATCTACCGCTGGTTCCGGCCGCTGCTCGACCTCGACGTCTCGACCTATCTGGTGCAGAACATCAAGCTCGCCGAAGTGTTGGCGATCAACACCAACGACCGCGTGCGCATGCCGCGCCAGCCATTGTCGGGCGAGCGGCGCAAGGCAGTCGAAAAGATCGTCAGGGATGCGCTGGCGGTGCGGCCAGAGCTGCCGACATTCTGATCCAGTCGCTTTGAAGGCATTTGCAGATGTGCAGCGCGGCGCATGGCAATGAATGATAATGCTACGCTCGATGTCGCCATCATTGGTGGCGGCATCATCGGCATCTGCGCCGCCGCCTTTCTGGCAGAGGCGGGCCAAAATGTCACGATCTTCGATCGGACGGGGATCTGTGAGGAAACCAGCTCCGGCAATGCCGCTGCCTTTGCCTTCTCCGATGTGCTGCCACTCGCCCACAAGGGCATGATCAAGCAGTTGCCGAAATGGCTCGCCGACCCGCTCGGCCCGCTCAGCATCCCACCCGCGTATCTGCCGAAGCTGCTGCCCTGGCTGGTCCGCTTCTGGCGCGCCGGCCGAAGCGACCGCTATGAAGCCGGCCTTGCCGCGCAGGCCGGGATGATGAAGCTCGCCGAGGCGGAATGGATGGGCTTGCTCGACCGTTCCGGCACACGGCCGATGCTGCATGAGGACGGCTCGCTCGAACTCTACGACAGCGAGGCCGAGTTCAAGGCCTCGCTGACCGGCTGGGCGGCAAGGCAGCGCTTCGGCATCGGCTTCAGCCATGTCGAGGGGAGCGCTCTCACAGCCCTGCAGCCCGGTCTGTCGCCGCGCTTCGTCAAGGGAACGTTCGTGCCGGGGTGGAAAACCGTTGCCGATCCCAAGCTGCTTGGAAAGGCCTTGTGGGCCTATGCCGAGAGGTTGGGCGCCGGGTTCGAAAGGGCCCGGATCGAGCGTGTCAAGGCGGGACAGGACGGCGCGATCTTGACCACGGCCGACGGCACGCGGCGACGGGCGAAGCACGTCGTCATCGCTGCCGGGGCCTGGTCGCATCTGCTGGCGAGACATCTCGGCGACGGAATCCCGCTGGAGACCGAGCGTGGCTACAACACGACGTTGCCGAAGACTGCCTTCGATGTAAGGCGGCAATTGATCTTCTCCGGGCATGGCTTCGTCATCACGCCGCTCGAGACGGGCCTGCGCGTCGGCGGCGCGGTCGAACTCGGCGGCCTTGAGCGGCCGCCCAATTATGCGCGCTCGAAAGCGCTGCTCGAAAAGGCGCAGAAATTCCTGCCGGGACTGGATCCGGCCAATGGACGCGAATGGATGGGGTTCCGGCCGTCGCTGCCGGATTCGCTGCCGGTGATCGGGCGGTCGCAACAAACGCCGTCGGTGGTGTATGGTTTCGGCCACGGTCACCTCGGCCTGACCCAGGCTGCGGCGACCGGGCGCTTGATCCGCGAGCTCGTTCTCGGGCAGAATCCATCGCTCGATCTCGGCCCGTTCAGCCCGCAACGGTTTTGAGTTCGAAGACATTCAGTTGGGAGCCGGCATGGCCAAGAATTCCTTCTTCTGCATAGACGGCCACACCTGCGGCAATCCGGTGCGGCTGGTCGCCGGCGGTGGGCCTTTGCTCAAGGGCTCAACGATGATGGAGCGGCGAGCGCATTTCCTGGCCGAATATGACTGGATCCGCACCGGGCTGATGTTCGAGCCGCGCGGCCATGACGTGATGTCCGGCTCGATCCTCTATCCGCCGACGCGTGAAGATTGCGACATCGCCATCCTGTTCATCGAAACCTCGGGCTGCTTGCCGATGTGCGGCCACGGCACCATCGGCACGGTAACTTTTGCCGTCGAGCATGGGCTGATCAAGCCGAAGACACCGGGCGTGCTCAGGCTGGATACGCCGGCGGGCGTGGTCGTAGCGGAGTACAGCCAAGTCGGCGACTATGTCGAGGAGGTGCGCATCACCAATGTGCCTTCCTTCCTCTATGCCGAGGCACTGACGGTCGAATGCCCCGGGCTCGGCGAGATCAGCGTCGATGTCGCCTATGGCGGCAATTTCTACGCCATCGTCGAACCGCAAAAGACCTATCGCGACATGGCCGACCATTCGGCCGGCGAACTGATCGCCTGGAGCCCGGTGGTGCGGCAGCGGCTCAACGAAAAATATACCTTCGTGCATCCGGAGAATCCCGGCATCAATACGCTGTCGCACATATTGTGGACCGGCGCGCCGACCAACCCGCAAGCCGATGCCCGCAACGCCGTCTTCTACGGCGACAAGGCAATCGACCGGTCGCCCTGCGGCACCGGCACCTCGGCGCGTATGGCGCAGCTTCACGCCAAGGGCAAGCTTGGGGTCGGCGACGACTTCGTCCACGAATCGATCATTGGTTCGCTGTTCAAGGGCAGGGTCGAGGAAGAGGTCACCGTCGCCGGCAAGCCGGCAATCATTCCGTCGATCGGCGGCTGGGCACGAATGACCGGATTGAACACGATCTTCATCTACGACCGCGACCCGTTCGCGCACGGCTTCGTCGTCAAATAGAAAAAACACTGACGCAAGGGAAAGAGAGAGCGCAAGCGGATTGACGTCAACGGCGCAACGATCCCGCTCATCAACTTATTTTGACGGCGATTTCTTCGAAATGGAGCGCATGCTGCGATTGAATCGTCAAAGACATTGCGTTAGGCCAATGGTAGGGTCCGCGATGGTCCAGGGGGCGGACGGGAACAAAACGGGCAATCGAACGGCGTGCGGCGAAAACACGCATAATGATCGAAAAATCACGTTGCAATCCGGGCTCGAAACTTTACGACTAGGGGAAATACGAAAAGGAATGCGTCTGCATGGGCGACATTCCAGGGGAGCCACGACAGCATGCAGTATTTTGTCCAGCAGCTTATCAATGGGCTGACGCTGGGATCGATCTATGGGCTGATCGCGATCGGCTATACGATGGTCTACGGCATCATCGGCATGATCAATTTCGCCCATGGCGACATTTTCATGATCGGCGCTTTCACCGCGCTCATCGTTTTCCTTATCCTCGGTGCGTTGTTCTATTCGCTGCCGATCGTCGTTGCGCTGCTGATCATGATGATCGTCGCAATGCTGCTGACCAGCCTGTATAATTGGACGATCGAGAAGGTGGCCTACCGGCCTTTGCGCGGTTCATTCCGGCTGGCGCCGCTGATCACCGCGATTGGCATGTCGATTGCGCTGTCCAATTTCGTCCAGGTGACCCAAGGGCCGCGCAACAAGCCGGTCCCGCCAATGGTGTCCAAGGTCTACAACATCGAAGGCATCAGCGTCTCGCTGAAGCAGATCATCATCGTCCTGGTCACCATAGTCCTGCTGGCGCTGTTCTGGTACCTGGTCAACAAGACCTCGCTCGGCCGGGCGCAGCGCGCCTGCGAGCAGGACCGCAAGATGGCCGCACTGCTTGGCATCGACGTCGACCGCACCATCTCGATCACCTTCATCATGGGCGCCGCCCTTGCCGCCGTCGCCGGCACGTTGTTCCTGATGTACTACGGTGTGGTGGTGTTTTCCGACGGCTTTACGCCCGGTGTGAAGGCATTTACTGCCGCGGTGCTCGGCGGCATCGGCTCACTGCCCGGCGCCGTGCTCGGCGGGCTGATGATCGGCTTCATCGAGAGCATGTGGTCGGCTTATTTCTCGATCGACTACAAGGATGTCGCGGCGTTCTCGATCCTGGCGATCGTACTGATCTTCCTGCCTTCCGGCATTCTCGGCCGGCCAGAAGTCGAAAAGGTCTGAGATCATGGCGGTTACCGTGTCTCCGGAAAGCACCGTCGTCGCCACCCCGGTCCAGCGCGCCTTTCGCGAAGCGCTCTATGCCGGCGCCATTTCGCTTGGCCTGTTCGTGCTGTTCATCGGCCTGAAGACCGACCAGAACATCTCCAACGAACTGATCCTGGTGCAGCGCTGGGGCTTGCTCGCCGGCGTCGTGATCGCCACCATGGCCGGACGCTTCCTTTACGTCGCCTATGGCCAACCCTTCCTGGCGAACCAGAAGATCGTCGACGTCGCCACCGGCCTGCTGCCGGTCAGCCTGGCTTCGCGATTCTTCCGCTTTCCCGCGTTCATCGTGGCGCTCGCCGTCGCCGTTATTCTGCTCGCACTCAGCGGCTTTCTGACCGAGGCCTTAGGGCCGGAACTTTCCGATTTCGTGCGGTTCGTGCGGGCGCTTGCAATCATCTATGCGCTGGCCTGGCTGATTTATCATTTCCGGGCCTTCATTCATGCTCATTTCTCGGCATTGGGCATAACTGCACTGGCGCTCTACCCGATCGTGGTGGTGTTGGTGCTAGCGCTATATGCCGGGTCGATGGCCGCCGGTTTCCAGGGCTCGCTGAAATATGTCGACAATTACGGCATCCAGATCCTGATCTACGTGATGCTGGCCTGGGGGCTGAATATCGTTATCGGCTTGGCCGGCCTGCTCGATCTCGGCTATGTCGCCTTCTACGCCGTCGGTGCCTACGCCTATGCGCTGCTCGGCACGCATTTTGGCCTCTCCTTCTGGATCCTGCTGCCCGCCGCCGGCCTAATGGCTGCGTTTTGGGGGGTGATGCTAGGCTTCCCGGTGCTGCGCTTGCGCGGTGACTATCTGGCGATCGTGACGCTCGCCTTCGGCGAAATCATAAGGCTGGTGATCATCAACTGGCGCGAGGTGACCAACGGCTCGGCCGGGATTTCCGGCATCCCGAAGGTCTCTTTCTTCGGCCTGATGTCGTTCAACGTCTCCGATCCGAACTACATCTCGAAGGTGCTCGGCATCGCCCAATCGGGTGCCTACTACAAGATATTCCTCTACTATTTGATCCTCGGGCTCTGCCTGCTGACGGCCTTCGTCACCGTGAGGCTCAGGCGGATGCCGGTCGGCCGTGCCTGGGAAGCGCTGCGCGAGGACGAGATCGCCTGCCGTTCGCTCGGCATCAACACCACCACCACCAAGCTCACCGCCTTTGCCACGGGCGCGATGTTCGGCGGCTTCGCCGGCTCGTTCTTTGCCGCGCGGCAAGGCTTCGTCAGCCCGGAATCCTTCGTCTTCCTGGAATCGGCGATCATCCTCGCCATCGTCGTGCTTGGCGGCATGGGCTCGCTGGTCGGCATTGCCGTCGCCGCCATGGTGATGATCGGCGGCACCGAAGTCCTGCGCGAACTGGATTTCCTCAAGACCGGCCTCAGGTGGGGCAACACTACGGTCATACCCGGTTTCGGGTCCGGCTTCACGCCGGAACTGTATCGCATGCTGCTGTTCGGCATGGCGATGGTCATCGTCATGCTGTGGAAGCCGCGCGGCTTCGTCGGCAGCCGCGAGCCGACAGCTTTCCTCAAGGTGCGCAGGGCGGTGTCCGGGTCCTTCACCAAGGAGGGACACGGCTGATGAACGCGAGCCCCTCCATGAACAATGCCATCCTGCAGGTCGAGCATCTGTCGATGAAGTTCGGCGGTCTCGTCGCCATCGGCGACCTTTCCTTCCAGGCCAAGCGCGGCGAGATCACCGCGCTGATCGGTCCGAACGGCGCCGGCAAGACCACCGTGTTCAATTGCATCACCGGTTTCTACAAACCGTCGGAAGGCATGATCACGCTCAACCGGCGCGACGGCTCGACGTTCCTGCTCGAACGCTTGCCCAACCATGAGATCCCGGCGCGCGCCAAGGTGGCGCGCACCTTTCAGAACATCCGCCTGTTCTCGGGCATGACGCTGCTGGAGAACCTTCTCGTCGCCCAGCACAACAAGCTGATGAAGGCCTCCGGTTACACCATTCTCGGCCTGTTCGGCTTTAGCGGCTACAGACAGGCCTCGGCGGAATCGGTTGAACTGGCCGAGCACTGGCTGGAGAAGGCCGATCTTGTCGACCGCGCCGACGATCCGGCCGGCGATCTGCCCTATGGCGCGCAGCGGCGGCTCGAAATCGCTCGCGCCATGTGCACCGGGCCTGAGCTTCTGTGCCTCGACGAGCCGGCCGCTGGTCTCAATCCGAAAGAATCGGCGGGGCTCAATGCGCTGCTGATGGACATCAAGGACAACACCGGCACGTCGATCCTTTTGATCGAGCACGACATGGCGGTGGTGATGCAGATTTCCGATCACGTCGTGGTGCTCGAATACGGGCGCAAAATCTCGGACGGCAACCCGCAATCGGTGCGAACCGACCCGCGCGTCATCGCCGCCTATCTTGGCGTCGACGACGAGGAGGTCGAGACGGTGCTCACCGAAGTCGGCGACGAAGATGTCATCGAGCAATTGGATACGGGCCCGGATGCCGCCCACGGCCCAGGCACATCGTCTTCCTATCTCGCCGGACCGGTTGCCGACACGGTCGGCCACAGCGAGGGCGAGCGCGTCACCGTGTCGAAAGGTGCCTCGAAAGCCGGGCAGTTCGATGCGAGGTCGAGTGCCGCAGCAAGCAAGGCGGCAGCGCAGGCCAAAGCCAAACCGACGGCGAAATCTTCTGCCGCGAAATCCTCTGCAGCAAAGCCGGCCACCAAGGCTCCGGTGAAGCCGAAGACGCCGCGCGTCTCCAATCGGCGCGGAGGGCGCAAGTGATGGCCGGCACAACGCTGCTCGATATCAAGGGCGTTCAGACCTACTACGGCAACATCAGGGCGCTGAACGGTGTCGACGTCACCGTCAGGCAAGGTGAGATCGTAGCGCTGATCGGTGCCAACGGCGCCGGCAAGTCGACGCTGATGATGACCATCTTCGGTGCTCCCCGCGCCCGCGCGGGTACCATCACATTCGCCGGTACCGACATCACCCAACTGCCGACCCACGAGATCGCGCGCATGCGCATCGCCCAGTCGCCGGAAGGGCGCCGCATTTTCCCGCGCATGACGGTGATGGAAAACCTGCAAATGGGCGCCAGCCTCGACAACCTTGAGCATTATGACGAGGACGTCGAGAAGGTGTTCACGCTGTTTCCACGCCTGAAGGAACGCATTGCCCAGCGTGGCGGCACGCTGTCCGGCGGCGAGCAGCAGATGCTGTCGATCGGGCGCGCGCTGATGGCACGGCCGAAGCTGCTTTTGCTCGACGAGCCGTCGCTCGGCCTGGCGCCGCTGATCGTCAAGCAGATATTCGACGCAATCCGCGAGCTGAACCGGACTCAAGGCCTGACCGTGTTCCTGGTCGAGCAGAACGCCTTCGGCGCGCTGAAACTCGCCACGCGCGGCTATGTCATGGTCAACGGCAATGTGACGATGAGCGGCACCGGCAAGGAGTTGCTCGCCAATCCGGAAGTGCGCGCCGCCTATCTCGAAGGCGGCCATCACTGAGTTTCAGGAGGCATCAATCATGCAGGGCATTCTCTATGAGGAACCCTCGATCTGGCAGTTCTTCTTCGTCACCTGCCTGCTCGGCGGCTGGGCGGCGTGGATGACGGGCAAGGCGTGTGCGCAGACGTGGCGCAGCTTCGCCCAGTTGTTCGCCTTCATGCTGGGGCTCGGCATCGGCATAAGGTTCATTCATCACGCGCTGTTCGGCGGAACGATGTTCTCGCTGCATTACTACATCGTCGATACCATTGTGCTGATGATCTTGGGCTTCATCGGCTACCAATACACGCGCACCAACCAGATGGTAACGCAGTATAATTGGCTTTACGAAAGAGCCTCTCTTTTGAGCTGGAAACCAAAAGGTTGACATTTATCATTAACGGCGTTTCAGGGATGAATCGGCGTGACAAGTGCCTGAAAATCGGCAAAGTACTCTTTCTGCGAGCAAGAGTGGGCATCGCATGAAAGCAACATCCACGCCCACTCGGTAAATGGGAGCGTTTCAATGAAAAAGTCACTTTTGTCCGCCGTCGCCCTGACCGCGCTTGTCGCGTTCAGCGGCAACGCGTGGGCTGACATCCTGATCGGCGTTGCCGGTCCGATCACCGGTCCGAACGCAGCGTTCGGCGCCCAGCTTCAGAAGGGTGCCGAACAGGCAGTCGCCGATATCAATGCGGCCGGCGGCGTTCTTGGCCAGCAGCTCAAGCTTGAAGTCGGCGACGACGTCTCCGATCCCAAGCAAGGCATCTCGGTCGCCAACAAGTTCGTCGCCGACGGCGTCAAGTATGTCGATGGCCACTTCAACTCCGGCGTCTCGATCCCGGCGTCGGAAGTCTACGCCGAGAACGGCATCCTTGAGATCACGCCGGCCGCGACCAATCCGAAGTTGACGGAACGTGGCATGTGGAACACCTTCCGCACCTGCGGACGCGACGATCAGCAGGGCAAGGTCGCTGGCGACTATCTCGCCGCGAACTTCAAGGATGCCAAGATCGCTGTCATCCATGACAAGACGCCTTATGGCCAGGGCCTCGCCGACGAAACCAAGAAGGCGCTCGCAGCCAACGGCGTGACTGAGGCCATGTATGAAGGCATCAATGTCGGCGACAAGGATTTCTCGGCCCTCATCGCCAAGATGAAGGACGCGGGCGTCTCGGTCGTATACTATGGCGGCCTGCACACCGAAGCCGGCCTGATCATACGCCAGCTCGCTGACCAGGGCCTCAAGGCAACCTTCATGTCCGGCGACGGCATCGTGTCGAACGAATTGGCCTCCATCGCCGGCGACGCCGTCGAGGGCACGCTGATGACGTTCGCTCCGGATCCGCGCAAGAATCCGAACGCCAAGGAACTCGTCGAGAAGTTCCGTGCGGCCGGCTTCGAGCCCGAGGCCTATACCCTCTATTCCTACGCAGCGATGGAAATCATCGCGGCCGCCATCACCAAGACCGGTTCAGCCGATGACGCTCAGAAGGTAGCCGAGACCATCAAGTCGGCCGGCCCCTGGAAGACCGCGATCGGCGAGATCGGCTACGACGCGAAGGGCGATATCACCCGTCCTGACTACGTCATGTACACCTGGAAGAAGGGTGACGACGGCAAGTACACCTATGTCGAGAACGCACCCGGCAAATAACCGGACGTTGCTACATGAGAATGCCCGGCGCCTCGCGCCGGGCATTTTTTATGAGAGTTCCCGAAAGCCTGGATCGGAACTGCCCAGGCGTTCTTCGGATCGACACGCAATGTGTCAGCGCGATAGATCAAATTAAATCGGTTTAATCCTCTTTTCGATTTTGTTTGCACTGCAGCATTTTCGCGCTAATCATATCCGGCAGTTCCCTTCCCCGCGTCCGGAGCCCTGTCCTTGGCAATCTCGAAGATCCTTGTCGCCAACCGCTCCGAAATAGCCATCCGCGTCTTCCGCGCGGCAAACGAGCTCGGCCTCAAAACCGTGGCGATCTGGGCAGAGGAGGACAAATACTCCCTGCATCGCTTCAAGGCCGACGAAAGCTACCAGGTCGGGCGCGGGCCGCATTTGGCCAGGGATATGGGGCCGATCGAAAGCTATCTGTCGATCGAGGAGGTTATCCGCGTCGCCAGGCTATCGGGCGCCGATGCCATACATCCAGGGTACGGTCTGCTGTCGGAAAGCCCGGAATTCGCCGAAGCCTGCGCCAAGGCCGGCATCATCTTCATCGGGCCAAAGCCGGATACGATGCGCAGGCTGGGCAACAAGGTCGCCGCCCGCAATCTCGCAATCGAAGTCGGTGTGCCGGTAATTCCCGCTACCGATCCCTTGCCGGACGACATGGCGGCGGTAAAGGAACTCGCCAAGACGATCGGCTACCCGGTGATGCTCAAGGCGTCCTGGGGCGGCGGCGGCCGGGGCATGCGCGCCATCCGCTCCGAGGCCGATCTCGCCCGCGAGGTGATGGAAGGCAAGCGTGAGGCGAAGGCCGCTTTCGGCAAGGACGAGGTCTATCTCGAAAAGCTGATCGAGCGCGCGCGCCATGTCGAGGTGCAGGTGCTGGGCGACACACATGGCAACGCCGTGCACCTGTTCGAGCGCGATTGTTCGATCCAGCGTCGCAACCAGAAAGTGGTCGAGCGGGCGCCGGCGCCCTACCTCGAAATGTCACAGCGCGAGGAGCTTTGCGGCTACGCGCTGAGGATCGCGCGCGAAACCAGCTATATCGGCGCCGGCACGGTCGAGTTCCTGCAGGATGCCGATACCGGAAAATTCTATTTCATCGAGGTCAATCCGCGTATCCAGGTCGAGCACACCGTCACCGAACAGGTGACCGGCATCGACATCGTCAAGGCGCAGATCCACATCCTCGACGGCTTTGCCATCGGCACAGCGGAATCGGGCGTGCCGGCGCAGAAGGACATCAGGCTCAACGGCCACGCGCTGCAGTGCCGCATCACCACCGAAGACCCCGAGCATAATTTCATCCCCGATTATGGCCGCATCACCGCCTATCGCGGCGCCACCGGCTTCGGTATCCGCCTTGATGGCGGCACCGCCTATTCGGGCGCGGTCATCACCCGCTTCTACGATCCGCTGCTGGAAAAGGTAACGGCGTGGGCGCCGACGCCGGCCGAGACCATCGCCCGCATGAACCGGGCGCTGCGCGAATTCCGCATCCGCGGCGTGGCGACCAACCTCACGTTCCTCGAGGCGATCATCAATCACCCGAGCTTCGCCGACAATTCCTACACCACCAAGTTCATCGACACGACGCCGGAACTGTTCGCCAGTGTGAAGCGGCAGGACCGCGCGACCAAGCTGCTCAACTACCTTGCCGACGTTTCGGTCAATGGTCATCCCGAGACGCGCGGCCGGCCGCAGCCAAAGGCCGATGCGGCGCCACCGGTGGTGCCATATCTCAACGGCAATGTGCCTCAAGGCAGCAAGCAGAAGCTCGACGTGCTCGGGCCGGAGAAATTCGCCGCGTGGATGCGCGAACAAAAAGAGGTGCTGGTCACCGACACGACAATGCGCGACGGGCATCAATCCTTGCTCGCGACGCGTATGCGCACCTATGACATCGCCGGAATTGCCGGCACCTATGCGCGTGCTCTGCCGCAGCTTTTGTCGCTCGAATGCTGGGGCGGCGCCACATTCGACGTCGCCATGCGCTTTCTCACCGAAGACCCATGGGAGCGGCTGTCGCTGGTGCGCGAGGCAGCACCCAACCTTGTGCTGCAGATGCTCCTGCGCGGTGCCAACGGCGTTGGCTATACCAACTATCCCGACAACGTCGTCCAGCATTTCGTCCGCCAGGCCGCTGCCGGCGGCATCGACCTGTTCCGCGTCTTCGACTGCCTGAACTGGGTCGAGAACATGCGCGTCGCCATGGATGCGGTCGGCGCCGAGGGCAGACTGATCGAAGCGGCGATCTGTTATACCGGCGACATACTCGATCCGGCGCGGGCCAAATACGATCTGAAATACTATGTCGGCCTGGCCAGGGAATTGCAGGCGGCAGGCGCCCATATCATCGCCGTCAAGGACATGGCTGGGCTTCTAAAGCCGAGCGCTGCCCGCGTGCTGTTCAAGGCGCTGCGCGAGGCGACGGACCTGCCGATCCACTTCCACACCCACGACACATCCGGCCTGTCGGCGGCAACCGTGCTGGCGGCGGTCGAGAGCGGCGTCGACGCCATCGACGCGGCGATGGATTCGCTATCCGGCAACACCTCGCAGCCGTGCCTCGGTTCGATCGTGGAGGCGCTGAAGGGCACCGAGCGCGATCCGGGCCTCGACCCGCAGTGGATCAGGAACATCTCGTTCTACTGGGAGGCGGTGCGCAACCAGTATTCAGCCTTCGAAAGCGACCTGAAGGGGCCGGCATCGGAGGTCTATCTGCACGAAATGCCGGGCGGTCAGTTCACCAACCTCAAGGAACAGGCGCGCTCGCTCGGGCTGGAGACACGCTGGCACGAAGTGGCGCAGACCTATCACGACGTCAATCTGATGTTCGGCGACATCGTCAAGGTGACGCCGTCGTCCAAGGTCGTCGGCGACATGGCGCTGATGATGGTGAGCCAGGACCTGACCGTCGCCGACGTCGAGAATCCGGCGAGGGACATCGCCTTCCCGGATTCGGTGGTGTCGATGTTGCGCGGCGATCTCGGCCAGTCGCCGGGCGGCTGGCCAAAGCCATTGCAGAAGAAGGTGCTGAAGGGCGAAAAGCCGATCACGGTGCGGCCGGGTTCGCTGCTCAAACCGGCGGACCTCAAGGCCAGTCGCGCGGAGGTCGAGGAAAAGCTCGAGCGCAAGCTCAGCGAGTTCGAGTTCGCGTCGTGGCTGATGTATCCGAAGGTGTTTTCCGATTTTGCCGCCGCGCAGGAGACCTACGGGCCGGTCAGCGTGCTGCCGACGCCGACCTATTTCTACGGCATGAAGCCGGAAGACGAGATTTTCGTCGACATCGAAAAAGGCAAGACGCTGGTGGTGCGCTGCCTTGCCATGGGCGATGTCGACGAAAAGGGCATGGTCACCGTGTTCTTCGAGCTCAACGGGCAGCCGCGCCGGGTGAAGGTGCCGGACCGGGCGCATGGCGCGTCCGCTGCCAAGGCACGGCGCAAGGCGGAGCTGGGCAATGAGGCGCATGTCGGCGCGCCGATGCCTGGCGTCGTCTCGGCGCTTGCGGTCGCTGCCGGCCAGCCGGTGAAGGCCGGCGACGTGCTGCTGTCGATCGAAGCGATGAAGATGGAAACGGCGCTGCATGCCGAACGCGACGGCACCATAGCCGAGGTGCTGGTCAAGGCCGGCGACCAGATCGATGCCAAGGATCTGCTGATCGCGTTCGGGTGAAATAGGCCGGCATCAGACAGCCTTGTCGGCGCCTGGCAGCAACCCTTCATGCCGCATCGATAGCACCTTGACCCGCCGCGCCCGGTCGGGCATCGAACCGCTGCAATTCGCCGCTCGGGTCACCCCGAGTCGCGGTGAGAAAACGACGCGGAGAGAAGACTATGGCCGACGACATCATCGAGACCAGCCAGACTGTTGCCGCCGGCCAGCTGCGCGCCTTCATCGAACGCATCGAGCGGCTCGAGGAAGAGAAAAAGACGATTGCCGACGACATCAAGGAAGTGTTCGCAGAGGCCAAGGGCACCGGCTTCGACACCAAGGCGATGCGGTCGATTATCCGGCTGCGCAAGAAGGACCAGGCCGAGCGGCAGGAAGAGGAATCCATCCTCGATCTGTACAAGGCTGCGCTCGGCATGGTGTAAAGGCCGGCCTCGGCGCCGGAGACGATCGCGGGAGAAGCGGTTCTGACCATGGATTCCAGCCATGAGCGAATTCGATTTTGGCGCCCGCCGCGCCTCTGAATTCCGCCAACGCAGCTTCTGGACGCTGTTCGCGGAACGGCATCCGGATGAAAGGGCTCTGCTGGCGAGGCGCGGACCGTGGTTCTGGCAGCGTGGGCTGCCCGATTTCGCATTGGTCCTTTCCATGTACGTCGCGCCTGCGCAGAATCATGTCGGCGTCTTCTTCGGCCGCAACGAGAAGTTCGGTGCCACGCAAGCCTGGTCGCGGTTGAAGCCGTTCCAGCCGGCCATCGAAGACAGGCTGAAGCTCAGGCCAGAACAAAGTTGCGACGGCCTCGGCATCAATTCGATGTGGCGGGTGAATTGTCTTGCCGAAGACAATTGGCCGGCGATGACCGACTGGCTGGTGACGGAAGCCTCGCGTTTCGAGCGCGCGATTGCCGAAGTTCTGGGTCAGGAATAAAGCAGGGTTTCCAGACGCAATCCTTAGAATCGCTCTGGTGAGCAGAGCGAGGGAGCCGGTCGATCGATGACGATCATGTCGCGCGTTGCCGCCTTCTTCCGCTCACGCTGGTTCGGCGGCGTGCCGCTCGATCGGCTGTTCTGGCGCGACCTGGTCGTTGTCGGCACAGCGATCAACGTCGCGTCGTCGGTGGCGGCACTCATTCTGCTCGGGCTGAAGCTGCCGCTTGCGCTAGTCCTGGCGGTGCATTTCGCGCCGGTGCCCTACAATATCTTCCTGACCTTTGCCGTTTGGCGAACTGCCGGAAAATCGAGTGGCGTCATGGCCTCGCTGATGACGCTTGGCGCCACGTTGTGGCTGATCCTGGTGGTTGTGGCCTGACGATCAGGCGGCCGGATCGAATTTGAGCGCCACGCCGTTGATGCAATAGCGCAGACCGGTCGGCGGCGGGCCGTCGTCGAAGACATGGCCGAGATGGCTGCCGCAGCGGGCGCAATGGCACTCGGTGCGGACCATGCCATAGCTGCGGTCGACGGTGGTCTCGAGCGAACCCGGCACTGGGTCGTTGAAGCTCGGCCAACCGGTGCCGCTCTCGAATTTCAGCTTGGATTCAAACAAGGGCTGGTCGCAGCCGACGCAGGAGAAGGTGCCGGCGCGCTTCTCGTGCAGCAGGGCGCAGCTTCCCGGCCGCTCGGTGCCGTGGTTGCGCATCACCGCATATTGCTCGGGCGTCAGCCGGGCGCGCCATTCGGCATCGGTGCGGGTAACGGGGTAGGTGTGGCTGTCCATTTTTTCCTCTTAGCTTATCTCGCTATTTGGGTTGCCTTCCCAACTTCGCCTGAAATAGGCATTTGTTACGGCGTTTGCCCGTATTTCCAATCCCGTTGCAAAGAATTCCTCAGGCGATGGCCGCGAGATAGCGCGCAACCGATGCTGAAAATGCCGCCTTTGCATCTCCGATGACGTTCTGGTTCCACCATGCGCCGTAGATATGGTCGAACGCGAAAGGCTCCAGCGCGGCCTTGATGCCGTGCACCTTCGTCGCGTTGAGCGGGATATAGTTCGGATAGCTGTACATGAAGCTGACATGACGGCGGGTCGGCGTCACCTGCAGGATGTCGCCGGCCAGGATGGCATTGCCGGCATCGCGCTTCCAGTGCAGCACCTGGCCACCGGCAAAGTGGCCGCCGCAGCGGATGAGCGTCAGCGACGGGTTTATGGCGCGCATCTCGCCCTCCCAACTGATGATTGCCGGATGCGGCCGCATGATCCACTGACGATCATCGGCGTGCAGATAAATCGGCACGCCGCCAAACGCCGCGCTCCATTCGACCATTGCCGAATAATAATGGCCGTGCGAAATGGCGATGGCGGCCAGGCCGCCCCGGCGGTTGATCTCCGCCACCGCCTCGTCGCTGACCATCGAGATACAGTCCCACAGCACATTGCCGTGCGGCGTTTGCGCCAGCAATGCGCGCTGGCCGATAGCGAAGCGCGGCTCGATGCCGAAGGCGAGCACGCCGGCGTCATCCCTCATCATGATCCGATGGCCGGCGGCGAGCTCTTCCGGCGTGATCCAGGCCTGGCCCTCCCAGCGCACATATTGCCGCTCGTCCTCGCAGATCGGGCAATGTCGCGGCGGCGTCGCTGTTGCCGCGAACTGGACACCGCATTGCAGGCAAAGGAAACAGGTCGACCGTCCTGTTTTGCGTGGATCCATTCAGTGCTTCCTTGAAAGTTGCTTCGTCGCGGCTTCGAGGCCGGCGAGCGTCAGCGGAAACATGCGGCCGCCAAAGATATCGCGGATCATGGCAATCGAATGGGTATAGCCCCAGTTCTTCGCGCCTTCCGGATTGAGCCAAATGGCGTTCGGCCATTGCTGCAGCAGCCGGCCGAGCCAGACGGCACCGGCCTCCTTGTTCCAGTGCTCGACCGAGCCGCCGGGATGGGCGATCTCATAGGGGCTCATCGAGGCGTCGCCGACGACGATCACCTTGTAGTCGGGGCCATATTTATGCAGGAGATCGAAGGTCGGAATCACCTCGGCATGGCGGCGGCGATTGTCCTTCCACACGCCTTCGTAGAGGCAGTTGTGGAAGTAGAAATATTCGAGCTGGCGGAATTCGGCGCGGGCAGCCGAAAACAGCTCCTCGACGCTCCTGATGTGGTCATCCATCGAGCCGCCAACATCGAAGAACATCAGAAGCTTGACCGCATTGCGACGTTCGGGTTGTGTCTTAACGTCAAGATAACCGTGTTCGGCGGTGGCGTGGATGGTGCCGGACAGGTCGAATTCCTCTTCGGCGCCTTCGCGCACCCAGCGGCGCAAGCGCTTCAGCGCGACCTTGATGTTGCGGGTGCCGAGTTCGACGGCATCGTCGAAATTCCTGAACTCGCGCCTGTCCCAGACTTTTACCGCGCGGCGGTTGCGGCTCTCGTGCTGGCCGATGCGCACGCCTTCGGGATTGTAGCCATAGGCGCCGAAGGGCGAGGTGCCGCCGGTGCCGATCCATTTCGAACCGCCCTGATGCCGGCCCTTTTGCTCCTCCAACCGCTTCTTCAGCGTCTCCATCAGCTTTCCGAAGCCGCCCAGCGCCTCGACAAGTTTTTTTTCCTCGTCGGAGAGGTGCTTTTCAGCGAGCCTCCGCAGCCATTCCTCCGGGATGTTTGCGACATCGACCGCGTTTTCGCCAGCCAGCGCCTCGACACCTTTGAAGATGTGCGAAAAGACCTGGTCGAAGCGGTCGATGTGGCGCTCGTCCTTCACCAGAGCGGCGCGGGCGAGATAGTAAAAGCCCTCGACATCATAGTCGACCAGCCCGGCCTCCAGCCCCTCCAGCAGCGACAGATATTCGCGGAGCGAGACCGGAACCCGCGCTGCCTTCAGTTCGAGGAAGAAGGGGATGAACATGAAAATGAATGTATTAGATTGAATGCTGGCTGTCATTTACGATAACCTCGAACGAGGCTATCCGGTTATAGGGCATTTTGTCGTGAATTCATGTCTTTGAGAAGAACCCTACTGAGCAAAGGCCTTTTCCCTGAAACCCTTCCGCCTTGCTTCGATAGTGCGGACTTAAATAGATCTCTAATTGGATTGGTGGGAGAGCTTAATACTAGAAAATTTTATAAAAAGCGGTCCACCGCCTATATTCGGTATGTCGGCACGAAACACGATCGAAATCGTCGGGCTTATGCGACGCCAAATCCTATAACGTACTTTAGTATTTGTGAGTTTGTCTCTGCAAACTGGAAAAAGTTTGAAAAACAATTCAACCTTTCTCCATATAGCCTGAGTAGCCCAAAGATTGGGGGCAAGGATGACGATCGATCCGTCATAGTAGCCTCTCTCAGCGAGTTATCAGACCAGACCGCTAAGCGAATTAGATACGCTCCATACATCCTTAAGACTGACATATCTCAGTATTTTTCCAGCATATACACGCACTCAATACCGTGGATCGCGCATGGGACAGAGGCGTCTAAGCTGGATAGGGACCCAAAATCAAAGAAAAATAGGTTCAATGCACTCGACTGGTTCGTGCAGCAATCTCAAAGGGAGCAGACGCGCGGTATTCTAATTGGCCCGGACGCATATCGTTTGATAGCCGAATTCATTGGATGTCAGATAGACAAAAGCCTTAACGAGCGAGCTCAGCATCTAATTGTCGGGGCCATTCGGCATGTCGATGATTTTTATATTGGAGTTAGAAGCGAGTCTGACGCCAGCGTTGTCTTATCTCATCTAAGAGAGGTATTGCTGGACTATGAATTGCAACTTAACGATCCAAAAACCGGAATTTTGAACGGCCTGTCTCCAATTGACGACCTGTGGGCACAAAGATTACGAGGGTTCGGTGTTGAAAAGTGGGGGGAGCTTGAATCGGATAAGGTAGCATACCTGCTCGACAGTTCCTATCAGATGTCAAAGGACATGGGCTCCGAAAGCCCCCTTAAAATCGCTTTACGAAAACTAGATAAAGCGAAAGTTTACAAGAAAGATACATGGAACA
This sequence comes from Mesorhizobium sp. M0678, assembly GCF_040320505.1. Lineage (NCBI taxonomy): Bacteria > Pseudomonadati > Pseudomonadota > Alphaproteobacteria > Hyphomicrobiales > Phyllobacteriaceae > Mesorhizobium > Mesorhizobium sp. M0678. Next base: position 197,689 of record NZ_JAMYPT010000006.1, read on the forward strand.
TAATAGAGCCAAAGCTTCAAAGAATAGTTCAGCATTTCCCGCATTCAATAGATTATGCATTTTTACTTGTAGCAAAGCGTTATGCTATTGGTGAAGATTTAGATGTGGACGGCTGGTCAGAGGTCATATCGACGTTAATCGCAAAGCATTCGTCTTATAGCCATCATCATGAAATTGTTTGGTGCCTTTGGCTCCTTTTTACGTGCGGCCTTAAGCATAGCAAGGATCTTATAGAGAGAACCGGCAAGCTGGAAAATGCTCATATTAGAGCGATAATAATTGCCGCGTATGGCGACGGCAGATGCCTTTATGGTCCTGGAATCAATTTGGGCGCTCGATTGCCATCTGACGATCAAAATTGGCTATCTGCGATTGTTTCCCGGACTTCTGGTGTTTCTAAGGCGCCTTTTGGCGGATCATTGGCGCCAGAATTTGAGCATCTGTCGGATCGAAACCTCCGGTTAATCGATTTTGAGAAGCATATCGAGGCTGTCCGTGTAAACAAGGTGCGGGCGATTAGCCGCTCTCGCTACGGCTATGACGACGATGACGATGATGTTGATTTTGACATCGATGATCTAGAATTTTGACAGTATGCGCTCTCATCACAACAGATCGTATTCGATGAAGCCGGTCCTGCGCGCCACGTGGTCGTAGAGCTTGCGTGCGGTGGTGTTGGTCTCGTGGGTCATCCAGTAGACGTTCTTGACGCCGATCTTGCCGGCTTCCTGCTTGACCGCTTCGATCAGGGCGGCGCCGACGCCCTTGCCGCGCACATCGGGGTCGGCGAACAGGTCCTGCAGATAACAGTTGTTTATCTGCGACCAGCAGGAGCGATGGTAGAGATAGTGCGTCAGGCCGACGGCCTTGCCGTCGAGGGTGGCGATGAAACCCTTCGGCTCGAACTCGCCCGCCGTGAACAGCCGCTTCCAGGTGACGGCGTAAACCTCTTCCGGCAGCTTGGTTTCGTAAAAGGTGAGGTAGGCGGTCCACAGACGCCGCCAGTTGGTATGGTCGGATTGCGCCAATGGGCGGACGGTGATCTCGGTCATTTCGTTTCCCTCTGAACTCGGCAACCCGAAGCTGCCTCCGTGCCCGGCTAGAGGCAACGGTCCAGCACCGGGAAAGCGCTGTCCGGTGACTTCGTGGGCTTCCGGCCGACCGGCCCCTCACCCCTGCCGTCTCGCCATGAAAGCCAGGCGCTCGAACAGATGCACGTCCTGTTCGTTCTTCAGCAAGGCGCCGTGCAGTTTCGGCAGCGCGTTCTTCGGGTCGGCGCGCAGGTCTTCGGGCGCGATGTCGTCGGCGACCAGCAGGCGGATCCAGTCGAGTGCCTCGGAGGTCGACGGCTTCTTCTTGAGGCCCGGCACGTCACGGATTTCATAGAATTGCGTGAGTGCGGCGCGCACCAGGTTCTGCTTGATGCCGGGATAGTGCACGTCGACGATTTTGTGCAGCGTCTCGACGTCGGGAAAGCGGATGTAGTGGAAGAAGCAGCGGCGCAGGAAGGCGTCCGGCAGCTCTTTTTCGTTGTTGGAGGTGATGATGACGATCGGCCGGACGGTGGCACGGATGGTCTCGCCGGTCTCGTAGACGAAGAACTCCATCCGATCCAGTTCCTGCAACAGATCGTTGGGGAACTCGATATCGGCCTTGTCGATCTCGTCGATCAGAAGCACGACTTTCTTGCCGGCAGCAAAGGCGTCCCACAGCTTGCCGCGCTTGATGTAATTGCGGATGTCGTTGAAGCGCTCGTCGCCGAGTTGGCTGTCGCGCAGCCGCGAGACGGCATCATATTCATAGAGGCCCTGCTGCGCCCGCGTGGTCGATTTGACGTGCCATTCGATCAGATCCAGGCCGAGCGCCGCCGCCACCTGGCGGGCAAGTTCGGTCTTGCCGGTACCGGGCTCGCCCTTGACCAGCAACGGCCGCTCCAGCGCGATCGCCGCGTTGACCGCCACCATCAGATCCTTGTCGGCAACATAGGCTGCCGTGCCTTCGAAACGCATTTTTGCTCCCGGGTTCATCGCGCGACCCTAAGGACGCGGCCTTCGCTGTGCAAGGCGCCGCTGGCAAAGCGGGGATCTTGCCGGCGCGACCTCGTCGAGCGGTTCTGCGTCGATTTAAGACTCGAAACATGTCGTCTCTCTGGCGCTTGGTCTGCCGTCTGCCTATATTGGCGGAGACGGTCTGCGCTTCCCGGCAGGAGAACATTTTCCCCGGGGCCTTAATGATCCCTAGGGAGCTGTCCCTGGGAAGACCCGTGGGTTTTCTCATACGGCGCCCACCTACTTTGTAGGTTCCCGGGATCGCTCTCTCCACCGGTTGTGTGGATCGTCACCTATCGAAAAGGCCATGTCTGGCGGATCTTGTCGTCGCGCCGCTTTGTGCGGTGCTCTCACGAACGAAAAGTTCGCCCCGCTCCTCCAAAACGTCGCTCGTAAAACTCCATTCAAATCTGACCTTTTCTAGCGTCGGCGCATGACATCCCCAAAAGACCTGAAAAAAAATCTCCGCAACCAAGCCCTCGGGCGCCGCGACGCGCTCGATCCTTTCTGGCGGGTGGAGGCAGCACTCGAAATGGCCGAGACGGCGCGCGACCGGATCACGGTCGAGCCGGGCCAGATCGTCTCAGGCTTCTGGCCGATGCGCTCGGAAGTCGACGTCCGGCCGCTGATGTTTGCCTTGCGCGAGAAGGGGGCAAGGCTCTGCCTGCCGGCCATTCTGGACAAGACCACCATCGTCTTTCGCGAGCTGGTGCGTGGCGCGCCGATGATCGACATGGGCTTCGGCACCGTCGGGCCGCATGAGGAAGCCGAGGTACTCGACCCCCAGGTCATGCTGGTGCCGCTCGCCGCCTTCGATGCGCGCGGCCACCGCATCGGTTACGGCGCCGGCTATTACGACCGGGCGATCGCGCGGCTGGCCGACAAGGGGCAGCAGCCGCGGCTGATCGGCATTGCCTTCGACTGCCAGGAGGTGGCCCTGGTGCCGGACGAGCCGCATGACGTGATCATTCCGGAAATACTCACCGAGAGCGGGTTGCGCCGGTTCGGTATCCCTTAAAATGTTCCGATCCGCTTAACGCGTTTTCAAGACATATCAGGATAGTGTTTCTGCAATACAATCCGGGTCGATGGCGCGATGGCTTTTGTCTTTATGCGATTCCTCTTGATGCCGTTCGCCCTGATCGCGGTAGCGCTGTTTGCGATGGGATTGCACGTCATCGGGACCACGCTGCATCACAAAGCCGCCTGGCATCAGACGGTCGCCACGGTGACGGATGTCGATCCCTACACCGAAACGCAGGAAAACGGCCTCACCACGGATGGCATCGATGTCGCCGTCACCTATGTGGTCAACGACGCGCCGATGACCTGGTCCGGAAAGGGAAAAATTATCGGTCTTTACAGTGCGTCCATGGGCGACAAGGTAGAATTGTACTACGACCCTGCCGATCCATCGAACCTCGATACCGCCGCAATGAAAGGCTGGCGTGGCGGGCTGTTGCTGCTTGTCGTCACCGGCGGTTTCATCGCCTTCTACGTCTGGTTCTTCTGGCTACGCGGACGGAATCCGCCGTCGCCTATGACGCCATCGCCCGTTCGCGCAGCGGGCGCGAGCGCAAAGCCGCAACGGCAGCGCGCCACTTTCGGCCGACATTAGAACCAATCGCGGGTACCGCTTGCCTAGCGTCCATGGCTCTGGATAGAAGTGCGCATGAGACTTCTCTTTCTCGGCGACATGGTCGGCAAGACAGGACGTACGGCGGTGTGGGAACAGCTGCCCGGCCTGATTTCGGATTTCAAGCTCGACTTCGTCATCGTCAATGGCGAGAACGCCGCCGGAGGCTTCGGCATCACCGAGGAAATTTTTCGTGAGACGATCTCGGCCGGCGCCGATGTCGTCACCACCGGCAACCACGTCTGGGACCAGCGCGATGCGCTGATTTTCGCGCCGCGCGAAGAGCGCTTCCTGCGTCCGTCCAATTTCCCCAAGGGTACGCCGGGGCGCGGCTCAGGCGTCTACATCGCCAGGAACGGCGCGCGCGTGCTGGTCGCCAACATCATGGGCCGGGTGTTCATGCATCCCGAGCTCGACGATCCGTTCCAGGCCGGCGAGCGCGAACTTGCCGCTTGTCCGCTTGGCGAGCAGGCCGATGCGATCGTCATCGATTTCCATGCCGAGGCGACCTCGGAAAAAATGTGCTTCGCTCATTTCGTCGACGGCCGTGCCAGCCTTGTTGTCGGCACCCATACGCATCAGCCGACCGGCGATCACCAGATCCTCAATGGCGGCACCGGTTATATTTCCGATGCCGGCATGTGCGGCGATTACGATTCCTCGCTCGGCATGGACAAGGAGGAGCCGCTCAACCGGTTCTTGTCCAAGGTGCCGAAAGGCCGCTTCGAGGCGTCGACCGGACCGGCGACATTGTGCGGCGTCGGCGTCGACATTTCCGACCGTAGCGGCCTGACCGAACGGATCGCGCCGTTTCGCCGCGGCCCGCGGCTGGAGGAAACGGCTCCATCCTTCTGGTCGTGACATTGATATAGACGCTTGCAATACCCAATTGCCGGCGAAACTGCTCTAGATCGTAGAGGGGACGACCTCCATGCAGCTAGTCGAATTCCTGGCGCCGCATCTCGCCTTTGTCTCCGACCCGACGGCATGGGTCGCGCTGCTGACGCTGATCGTGCTGGAAGTCGTGCTCGGCATCGACAATCTGATCTTCATCTCGATCCTGACCAACAAATTGCCGGTAGCGCAGCGGGCCCGCGCCCGGCGGCTCGGCATCTCGGCCGCGCTGGTGATGCGGCTGATCCTGCTGGCCACCATCTCGATCATCGTCCAACTGACGACGCCGATATTCACCGCCTTCGGCCACGGGTTTTCATGGCGCGACCTGATCCTGATCGCCGGCGGCCTGTTTCTCGTCTGGAAGGCGACCAAGGAGATCCACCACACGGTCGATCTCGATGATCACCAGGACACCATGATGGGCGAGACGCTGCAGCTTTCGCTGGCCGGCGCGATTTTCCAGATATTGCTGCTCGACCTCGTCTTCTCGATCGACTCGATCATCACCGCCGTCGGCATGACCGACGAAATCGCGATCATGTACATCGCGGTGATCGTGGCGGTGAGCGTGATGATGCTGGCGGCCGGGCCGCTGGCCGATTTCATCGCCAGGAACCCCAGCATCGTCATGCTGGCGCTCGGCTTCCTGCTGATGATCGGCATGACGCTGATCGCCGACGGCATGGGTTACCACGTGCCGAAAGGCTACATCTACGCCGCCATGGGTTTTTCGGCCTTGGTCGAAGGGCTCAACATGCTGGCTCGGCGGCGGAAGAAGGCAAAGGGCGGGGGCGGGCATTGACTTGACTCTTACAGAATTGTGCGTACAATTTTGTAAATAACGGTGCCGCCATATTGCGATTTGAATGGGATCCCGAGAAGGCCAAGCGCAACCGTGCCAAGCATGGTGTTGCGTTCGATCTCGCCGAAGATGTCTTCAAGGATCCGCTTCATCTGATTGTGCCTGACCGGTTTGAAGATGGCGAGCAAAGGTGGCATGCGATCGGGATGATCCAAGGGCTGGTGGTACTGCTCGTTGTTCACACTTATCCCGATCTCGAAGATGAGGAACGAATTCGGATTGTCGGTGCCCGGAAAGCAACGCCGCATGAAAGGAGGCGCTATGAGCAGGAAGGAACTTAGCCAAGATCAGCGCAACCAGCTCGCCAATTTGGCAGATTTGCCTGACAGCGAAATTGACACGTCCGACATTCCGGAAACTTCGGCCGAGAATTGGGTTCATGCTCGCCGAGGGCACCTCTACCGGCCACTAAAGCAGCCGGTGACCATTCGGCTTGACGCTGATGTGCTGTCCTGGTTCAAGGAGCATGTCGAAGGCGGTGGCTATCAAACGGAGATCAACCGCGTGCTCCGCCGTCATGTGCTAGAGCAGGAAAAGCGGCGTTCCTGAGCATTCGCGGTCTGTTGCCAGCCGATCTTGGCTCGCCGTTACTTAATTTGCTGGAACGTCCTTCGGGTGGCGGTCGCCGATCAGGCCGAGCATCACGCCTTGCTCCAGCCACGCCTTGGCGCCGGCGAGCACCAGCGCAAAACCGCCGGTCGAGCCGATCGCCTGCTTGACCTGCTCATCGGGGCTGCCGACAAAGCCGGAATTGCGGACCTCGACAAAGGTCGTGCCGCCCGGCATCTCGGCGAAAGTCCACACTACGGTGGTCGGCGGATCGCTCCATTGCATGACGATCTTCTTGTTATCGACGATCTCACTGACATTGACCGTCGTCGAGACGCCATACATGCGCCATTCCCAACTGATTTCCTTGCCGCTGTCCAACCTGTCGCTGCCATGGGTGAACCAGAATTTCGTCGTGATCGCCGGATCGACGAAGGCTTCGAATACGTCAGCGACCGGCCGCCTTATCAGCATGCCGGCTTCGGCGGTCGGTGTTTCACGGATTTTCATAGCGTCCTCCTTTCCACGGCGCCGCCCTGTTCACCAGGCATCGGGTTCGCGCACGAGGTGAATGATGTTGGCCGGATTGGTGATCCAGCCGCCGCGAAAGCCTTCACCCAGTGCCTCAATGGCATCGCAGCGCACGACGCCGGCCTTGGCGAGATGGTCCGCAGCGCCTGGAAAATCATCGGTGAACAGTTCCAGCCAGATCTCGGCCTGGCTAAGCGTCGGCGCTTCGTCGATCCACAGGCGATTGGGGCCGAGTTCGAAGCCGACGGCCGGCGGCTTGGCCGTGAATGGCTTCAGGCCGATGACGTCGCGATAGAAGGCGATCGTCGCCTGGTATTGATGCGGCGGGACTTTCATGGCGATGTTGATGCCGCCGGTGATCTTCGCGGTCATTCTTACTCCATTGCTCTCAGATGTTGTTCTCGTTAGCCGGCTCGCCCTTCATCTCGCTGCGGTAATAGCCGTCGCGCAGATTGATGCCGTATTCGACATAGGCCTTCATGCAGGCCAGCATCTGCGACCAGCCCTCGCAATTGAGGTAGGATTTCTTCAGGCCGACCGCGTTCTCGTGCCAGCCGGTTTCGGCGATGGTGACGAAGGTGCCGCCATCGTCGAGCGGCTCGAAATTCATCTCGATGCGGGTCTTGTAGGCTGGCTTGCCGTCGGCGTCGGTGGCATCCCAGCGCAGCACGATGCGGCTGTCCTTGGCCACCTCCTCTACCTCGACGGGAACCTTGCCCCACCAGATGACGGTGGCGCCCGCCACCAGCAGTGCGCTGGCGCCGCCGATCGTGGTGAAGTAGCCGCTGAGTTTCTTCGGATTGACGACCGCATCGAAGACTTCGGCGACGGGTTTGCCGATGCGGCCAGAAACCCTGAATCCAAGAGACATATCCACAGCTCCTTCCTTGAATGGCTCAAGGATATGTTATAGAAATATAACATGTCAAGCCAATCGCGAGACGACAATGTTTTCAAGGCGCTGGCGCATCCGCGCCGGCGTGCGTTGCTGGACCGGCTGAAGGATGCGCCGCAGACCACCGGCATGTTGTGCGATGCCTTCCCCGACATGGACCGCTGCACGGTCATGCTGCACCTGAAGGTGCTGGAGGAGGCCGACCTGGTCGTGGCGCGGCGCGAGGGGCGCGAACGCTGGAACCATCTCAACGCGCTGCCGATCAAGCACATCCACGACCGCTGGATCAGTCAATATGCCACGCACGCGATCAGCATCCTCGACCGGCTGAAATCCGATCTTAAGGGATGAAAGGTTTGCCGAAGCCTGCCGATTTTCGGATCTTGAAAGCCTTGCGTGCCGGCAGCAATGGCGCGGCTGGACGAATTGAGCCGATTTATCTATAAGCCGGCCATTCCGACAGCGAGCGCCGTCCGTCCGTCAGGGACGCAGCAGGACGTTCTGAAATTTTGAATTCGAGCATTTTTGCAAGATGCCGGGTGGTTCACCAGGCGGCAGATGCTCTAGCCGAGAAGACGACAGGGGTGCCATGGCTGGCCATTCACAGTTCAAGAACATCATGCACCGCAAGGGCCGCCAGGATGCGGTGCGGTCTAAAATGTTTTCCAAGCTGGCGCGCGAAATCACCGTCGCCGCCAAGAGCGGCACGCCCGATCCATCGATGAACCCGCGCCTGCGCCTTGCGGTGCAGAACGCCAAGGCGGTGTCGATGCCGAAGGACAATATCCAGCGCGCCATCAACAAGGCGTCGATGGGCGATGCCGAGACCTACGAAGCCGTGCGCTACGAGGGTTACGGGCCAGGCGGCGTCGCGCTGATCGTCGAGGCGCTAACCGATAACCGCAACCGCTCGGCGTCGAATGTGCGCGCCGCCTTCACCAAGGCCGGCGGGGCGATGGGCGAGACCGGCTCGGTATCGTTCATGTGGGACCGCGTCGGCGAGATCTACTATCCGGCATCGGCCGGCAGCGCCGAGAAGGTGATGGACGCGGCGATCGAGGCCGGCGCCGACGATGTCCAGTCGGACGAGGACGGCCACACGATCTATTGCGCCTTCGAGAATCTCGGCGAAGTGTCGAAGGCGCTGGAAGGCGCGCTCGGCGAGGCTGAATCGGTGAAGCCGATCTGGAAGCCGCAGACCAATATCGCGGTCGACGAGGAGCGGGCACAATCGCTGATGAAGCTGGTTGCGACGCTCGAGGACGACGACGACGTGCAGAGCGTCTACGCCAATTTCGAGGTCGACGAGGAGACCTTGGCGAAGCTCAGCGCGGCATGATCCAACAGGCGCTGCCCACAGTCCGCATCACCTATTGCACCCAGTGCCAGTGGCTGCTCAGGGCCGGCTGGATGGCGCAGGAGCTGCTGTCGACCTTCGGCACCGATCTGGGCGAAGTGACGCTGGTGCCCGGCACCGGCGGCATCTTCACCATTTCCTGCAATGACACGCTGGTCTGGGACCGCAAGCGTGACGGCGGTTTTCCCGACGCCGCAAAGCTCAAGCAACTGGTTCGCGACGTCATCGATCCGGATCGCGATCTCGGCCATGCCGACCGCAAGGGCGATAAGTCAAAAGACCCTGCCTGACGGCCTTTTAGGACTTCCGTCCTGCATTCACCGCCATGCGAAGATGAAGCAGCCCAGCGCCATGATGGCGGTGATAGTGCGGACGTGGTTCCACATCACCCAGTCCCTGAGATAGGTGGCCCACACGGCGGCGCCGTTGGCGCTTGCCGGATCGACGGCGGCCAGGGCGTTGTTGAGCGGCACGTTGAACATCATCGTCACGATCGGATTGCCGACGACATAGATCAGGGCGCCGGCGAGAAGCCAGAACGAACCCGGTTGGCTCCAGCCGATAAGAGCGCCGGCGGCGAGGACAAGACAGACCAGCCCGGTGCCGAAAAGTGCGGTCATGAATGTCGGCGTGATCACGGTGATGTTGATGGAATTCATGGCGGCGATGCCGCCTTCGGCAGGCAAGCGGGCGAGCGCCGGCATGATAAAGTTGGAGAAGGCGAAGAAAACGCCGCCGACAACGCCTGAGCCAATGGCAGCGACGAAAGCAAGGGTGGGAAGCAGTTTCATGATCATGTCAGTTGCTCCGGTTCGGGGTTCGACAGTTTGATTGGCGTGTCGTTTAAAAAATGTGAGCGATCCTCACATTTGCAAAACGTGATAAACCCTCGTATTTTGTCAGTCAAGCCATTTTTCTGGAGACAGTCATGGAAGGCACCGCTGCACCGGGTTCCCGCAACGAGCAGGCCGCATCGCCGCGCCGGGCGCCGAGCCAGCAGCGCAGCCGCGAGCGGGTCGAGCGCATGCTGGCCGCCGCCTCGGCGCTGATCGCCGAGCAAGGCAGCGACGCCATGCGCATGGGCGAGGTTGCGGAGAGGGCCGGCGTGTCGATCGGCTCGCTCTACCAGTTCTTCCCCGACAAGAGAGCGATCATCTGGGCACTGGCCGAACGTTATACCGCCGAAAGCCAGGCCTGCATTGCCGCGGCACTTGCCGACGTCAGTGACGCCGACGGCTTGCGCAAGGCGTTTTCGGAGTTGGTGGATATCTATTACCGGTTGTTCCTGGCGGAGCCGGTGATGCGCGACATCTGGTCGGGCACGCAGGCCGACAAGGCGTTGCGCGAACTCGAGCTTGCCGATAGCCGGGCCAACGCCGAATTCCTCACCACAGTGCTGAAGCGGCTGCGGCCGTCCGCCGATTCGGAAGCGCTGGAAACGACGTCATTTCTCATCTGGCAACTGGGCGAGGCCACCATGCGGCTGGCGATCTCGGTCGGGCGGCAAGAAGGCGACAGGCTGGTCGCAGCCTACAAGCGCATGGCCCTGCGCGAGTTGCTCGGCGAGTAGGGCCGTATTTTCGCAACAAAAAACCCGCCACGAAGGCGGGTTTCTCGATCTGCGAAACGCCAATGCGGCTTAGAGGCCGAAACCTTCGAAACGCTTCTTGAACTTCGACAGGCGGCCGCCGCGGTCGAGCAGGGTCTGCTGGCCGCCGGTCCAGGCCGGATGGGTGGTCGGGTCGATGTCGAGGTTCATCGTATCGCCTTCCTTGCCCCAGGTCGAACGGGTCATGTACTCGGTGCCGTCGGTCATGACGACCTTGATGGTGTGGTAGTCGGGATGGATATCGGTCTTCATGGGTCTGTTCCTGGCTTGCCGGGTGCTGCCGACGGGCTGAAGCCTGCGTCGATGCGCCCCTTTTTAAAACTCGAAGCCGCAGCTATTGAGGAGCCACGGCTTCTAAAACGGTCGGCGAGCCTATACATCAGCCGGAATTGAATCACAAGGCCGCGGCAAGCGCATATTGATGGCGCAAACCCCAAAGGGCCAAAGGAAACGGTCATGGCGAACATCAGCGGCGATGCAGACGAGCGCAGGCGCTCGCTGAGGCCGCTGCAGCGCCTGTTTCCCTACATCACCCATTACCGCAAAATGGTCATCGGCGCGATCGTCTCACTGGCCGTCGCGGCGGCGACGACGCTGGCGCTGCCGCTGGCCGTGCGGCGGATGATCGACCACGGTTTTTCCGCTTCCGATTCCAGCTTCATTGCCGAATATTTCGCCATGCTGGTGGTGATGGCCGCCGTTCTGGCGGCGGCGTCGGCCAGCCGCTACTATTTCGTCATCACGCTCGGCGAGCGCGTCGTTGCCGATATCCGCCGCGATGTCTTTGCCCACGTCACCACGCTGTCGCCCTCCTTCTTCGACACGGCCCAGTCGGGCGAGATCGTCTCGCGGCTCGCCGCCGACACGACACAGGTCAAATCGGCCGTCGGTGCTACCGCCTCGGTGGCTTTGCGCAACGTCATCCTCGGCCTTGGCGCCGTGGCGATGATGGTCTTCACCAGCCCAAAACTGTCCGGCCTGGTCATCGCGGCCATTCCGCTAATCGTGCTGCCGCTGGTCGCCTTCGGCCGCTCGGTGCGGCGCAAGTCACGGCTGGCGCAGGATACTCTGGCCAATGCCACCGCCTACGCCAGCGAGCAGATCGGCGCGGTGCGCACCCTGCAGGCCTTCACCAACGAGAAGCTTGTAACCGGGTATTTTTCATCCGCCGTGGAAGCAGCGTTCGAAGCGGCGCGGGCCTCGATCTTTGCCCGCTCGTTTCTCACCTTCTTCGCCATCTTCATGATCTTTTCCTCGGTCGTGGCGGTGCTATGGTTCGGTTCGCGCGACGTGCTCGACGGCACGCTGTCGCCAGGCACGCTTGGCCAATTCCTGCTCTATTCGGTGTTCGCCGCCGGCGCGCTCGGCGCCCTGTCGGAAGTCTGGGGCGAACTGTCCCAGGCAGCGGGCGCTGCCGAACGGCTGACCGAGATCCTGGCCGAGAAACCGGCGATCCAGGCGCCCGCCGATCCGAAGCCGCTGCCGGCAAAGGCGAGAGGCGCGATCAGTTTCGACGATGTCTCCTTCTCCTATCCGGCCCGGCCCGACCGCGCCGCCGTCCATGGCCTGAGCTTTCAGGTCAAACCCGGTGAGACGGTGGCGATCGTCGGGCCATCCGGCGCCGGCAAGAGCACGGTGTTTTCGCTGCTTCTACGCTTCTACGATCCGGAGGCCGGCAGGACCGTCATCGACGGGGTCGATCTGCGCGAGGCCGATCCGGCCGCGATCCGCGCGCGCATCGCCATCGTGCCGCAGGACGTCACCATCTTTGCCGCAAGCGCGCGCGACAATATCGGCTTTGGCCGGCCTGGCGCCAGCCAGGCCGACATCGAGGCGGCGGCGAAGGACGCGCTTGCCGACGAGTTCATCCTGAAACTCGAAAAGGGCTATGACAGCCAGGTCGGCGAGCGCGGCGTGACGCTGTCGGGCGGCCAGCGCCAGCGCGTGGCGATCGCCCGCGCGATTCTGCGCGATGCGCCCATCCTGCTGCTCGACGAGGCGACCTCGGCGCTAGATGCCGAAAGCGAGACGCTGGTGCAGACGGCGCTGGACCGGCTGATGCAGGGCCGCACCACGATCGTCATCGCCCATCGGCTGGCAACCGTGCTGAAGGCCGATCGCATCCTGGTCATGGATGGCGGCCGCATCGTCGAGGAAGGCACGCATCAGAGCCTGGTCGCCAAGGGCGGCATCTATGCGCGGCTTGCCAAGCTGCAGTTCGACACCGGGGCGAATGCTTTCAGGGGCGCGGCCGAGTAGCATCGCTCCATCCCGATGAAATCGGGATGAGGCTCCATCTTCTTGTTTGACCATGATCTTTTCCGAAAACCGGCATCCACTTGTCGGGATCATGGTGCCCAGCGGCCGCCGAGTTTCTTCAGCTACCGAAAGCTCGGCGTTTGCCGCGTCGATAGGCTATGAACAGGGGAACGCCGACAAGCAACGACAACAAAAGCATGCTGGCGACGGTCTGTCGCTGCTCCTTTGCCGGATCGCTGAGCTGCACATCGGCAGGCGGCTCTTCATAGGTAAAATCGTACTGCCAGCGAACCTGGTCTGCGAGGTCATCGACGGTTTTCAGATAATCGGCAATCGCCTTGGCCGGTACTTCAGTCGCCAGCGTCTGAAAGTTCCATTCAACTTGAAATTCGGTGGGCGTGTTGGACCAGGATGCCTTGAGAGACAGATAGGGCGTCACGACGTTTTTCATCGACTCGCCGGAAAACCTCGCCTTGAGGTTGCGCACGGTCACCTTGTGGCGGCGGTAGAACTGGGGGCCGAGGGAGACGGGCCCGGTTCGGTCGACGATTGTCGGGGTTGGAAGAGAGTTGTTGCCGAGATCGGCCGCGCGGATCGGGAAATTCTTTGCCAGATCGTTGGCCGCCAGCGCCTCCGCCGGCAAGCGATAACTTTCCTTCACGCTCACTATGTTGCCGTCGCGGCGATCCACGATTTCCGGCTTGGCGATGGTTTGGATGCCCGGATATTGCTTGTTGTAGTATTTCAGGTAGGCGTCCGACACCTCGCTCAGCGACCTGCTGGCGAAATTGCCGCGCATCCAATCGGCATCGGCGTCCTCATATGTCGAGAAGACCGTCAGCACGAGGGGATCGCCCGGTTTCCGCGGAAAGTCGAATTCCTCGGCGATCTGGATCGATGGGCTGGTAAGCACAGGGCTCGGCATCTTCTCCAACCCGCCGGTGCTGGAAAGCGGCAGCGCGAAGCCGTAGTCGGGCTGTGCGAGATTGTGCGCCCTGCCGCCCTGAAGATAGTTCGTGGCGTCCAGCCAATATGTCTTTGCTCCGATCCTTGCCTTGACGATGGCATGGTCGAAATCGCGGAGCGCCGGCAGATGCTGGTCCAGGGCCCGTCCCTCGTCGAGATCGGCCAAGGCGACCTCGGCAGCAATGCCAAGCCGCACAAGCGACGAAACCAGCAGCAGGGCCTTGTCCTTGCAGTCACCAAACCCGCTCAGGATGACCGTCGCGGGATCACGCGGAACGTAGGAACCGGCACCCATCGACAGGCTTACATAGCGGATCTGGTCCTGCACCAACCGCATTGCCTCGACCATCCGGTCTTCGGGCACCGGATGCCGCAGAGCGATGTCGTCGAGCTTTGCGGCAAAAGCCGAGGGAAAAACGGTCGCTGGCTTGTAATAGGGCGCAACGGCATCGACCACACTTTGCCAATTCGCGGTAGACGCGACATCGATGGAGCCCCAGCCTGGATAGGTCACGGGCAGGTTGTCCTCGACATTGACCGGTTTCGGGTTTGAGATTTCCCACAGATAGGTGATGTCCGGCCCAGTCGGGGAGATTGAGGGCTTAAGTCGGGTTCCCCTTGTCTTGATCTGGAGCGGCTGGCCCGAGGGCCAAATGATGCTTGTGCGGATAAGCGCTACCGGCTCTTCCCATTCGGTGGAGAAATTCTTGAAGAAAAGGTCCTTGCCGACCAGCGGTGTTACTTCGTAGGTCGACCCGTAATCGACGATGTCGCCGGCACGCACGTCATCGATGTTGACATGTGCTGTCAGCCAGCCGTCGAAGACGCCTTTCTCGGCGTCTCTTTCCCTGCGGAAGATGTCGAATCCGACGCCTTCCAGCCGGTCCAAAACGGCACCATCGCGGATGATGTGAAGATGGTTGAGCGTGACCTTGTGCCGGGACGGATCGAACTGCAGATCGATACTCGCGCCACGATCCAGGCCGGGACGGTCGACGATTTTATAGACGGTGCGCGAGTACTCGACATAGCCGCCGGCGCGATGCTTGATCTGGTCGTCCGAGAGCAGCCATGAAACGCCATTCTTGATTTGATCCGATCGGGTGGGATCGGCAGCCGGAATATCAAGCTGCTTTACCCAGCTTTCTGCCGGACCCTTGAGAACCATGTCGTCGGACATGGCCGGAGAACTCAGGCCGATCAATAAGATGAAAAATACCAAGCGGGGCCAGAAAGACTTCATCCTATGAAAACTGTAACAGACAGACATCTACGCTCGCCCAACTTGGAAGAACTCCTTTTTCAGAGGCTTTCCCACCAAAGTAAAGGCCAGTTTCGCGGATTTCTGCAAGTCACCGCGGCAAGAACCTGGAATAGACGAAGCGGCTCAGTTCCCGTACCGCTTCTTCAGATGGTCAGTGAAATGTGCGGCATCGAGCTTTTCGCCGGTAGCGCGTTCGAGCAGTTCCGGTGTCGACCAGCGCGAGCCTTGCGACCAGATCCTTTTGCGGCGCCAGTCGTTGATCGCGGCGAAATCTCCCTTGGCGAGGTCTTCGTCGGCTGAAGGATGATCCCTGGTCAGCGCCGCCCATTGCTGCGCCGCCATCATGGCGCCCAGCGTGTAGGAGGGGAAATAGCCGAAGGCGGCACCCGGCCAGTGGACGTCCTGCATCGGACCGTCAGCCGGATTGTCTGATGTCGACAGGCCGAGATAATCGCGCATCTTGGCATCCCAGGCTTCGGGCAGGTCGGCTGCTTCCAGCCGTCCCGAGACAAGCTCCTGCTCCAGCTCGTAGCGCAGGATGACGTGCAGCGGATAGGTGACCTCGTCGGCATCGACGCGGATCAGGCCGCGCTCGACCCGGTGTACATGCGGCAGGATGTCGTCGATCGTCCAGCTCTCGCCGAGGTGTCTTTCGACCACCGGCAGCGCCCAGCGCCAGAATTCTGGATTGCGGCCGATCTGCTTTTCGACGAACAGGCTCTGGCTTTCATGCACCGCCATGCCGCGCGCTCTGCCCAGAGGCCAGTGCGCCCACGCCTTCGGCAGGTTCTGCTCGTACAGCGCATGGCCGGTCTCGTGCAGCACGCCCATCAGCGCCGACAGGAAATCCGAGGTCTTGTAGCGGGTGGTGATGCGCACGTCGCTCGGCACGCCGCCGCAGAAGGGATGGTGCGAAACCGACAGCGAGCCGTGGGTGAGGTCGAAGCCGACCGCCGCCATCATGGCGAGGCCAAGCTCGCGCTGCTTGTCCAAGGGGTATCTGCCGGAAAGCGGCTTCAGCGGATGTTTCGCCAGCCGCTCTTCCTGCACGGCCAGTGCCTCCGGCACGAAGCCTTTCAGGAAGGTCTTCAACTCGACAAACACAGGCGTGATGTCGGCGGCGCGATTGCCCGGGTCATATTGCTCCATGAGCGCGTCGTAAGGCTCGAGCCCGAGCACCTCGGCGCGAAGGGCCGCCTCCTCGCGGACCAGCGCCACGACGCCTTCGAGCGCCGGTAGGAAACCCGCCCAGTCGTTCTTGGCGCGCAGGTCGCGCCAGAGCTGCTCGGAGCGCATGCGCGCGGTCGTCTGGCGCTCGACGAACTCGACCGGCAGGCAGGTCAGGTTGGTGTATTGCCGGCGGAATTCCCTGACCGCGGCCTGCTGCTCTTCGTTCAGCGCCTCCTGCTCGGCCGCCGCGATCCAGTCGGCAATCTCCGGCGCAGTCGCCCGGGCATGGTGCATGCCCGCAAGCGCCGACATTGCCTCTGCGCGCTTCTCGCCGCCGCCGACCGCCATATGGGTCGCCTCGTCGGCGCCGAGGATGGCGAGGGCGTGTTCCAGCGCTTCGAGCTTGTGGCCGAGGTCGTCGAGTTTTTGAAAGGACATTGTGGGTTCCGCTGATTTGACGGCGGGAAAAGATACCAATGCAAAAGTGTTGGCAACCCCGAAGCCGTCCGCGATCGACGCATCGACTGCCAGCTGCAACGGCCGAAAAGCATCTTGTGGAAGCGGTGGCGTGCGTGGTCAATGTCGTCCGGCGGCGGCAGACCGCGATGCGGAGACGAAACATGATCGCCAATGTGCTGGTCGGGCTGGTGGCCGTGATCCACCTCTGCATCGTCTATCTTGAGATGGTGCTGTAGGACACGCCGCGCGGCCATATGGTATCCAGGCTGACGCCGGAATTCGCCAGGGCCTCGAAAGTGCTCGCGGCCAATCAGGGGCTTTACAACGGCTTTCTCGCAGCCAGCCTGATCTGGGGCTTTACCTCGGCGAAGCCGGTTTCCAGTAGTCTTCTTCCTGCTCTGCGTCGCCGTCGCCGGCCTTTACGGCAGCGACGGCGGGCCGTAAAATCCTGTTCATCGAGACAGTGCCGGCAGCGCTGGCGCTGATTGCACTGGCGGTGGGCTAGCGCATGATCCCTGAACCGAAAGCTGGAACGGGATCATGCGCAAATCAATTGCCACAGCGCCGGGCACTGCGGCCGATTTCAGCCGCCTGGATAAGTTGGGCCATAGCCGTTGGGATAGTATCCGCCATCGGCGCCGTTGCCGATGAGGAAGGCACTGCCGGTGTCAGCGCGCAGCTTTTGGCTGACATCGTCGAGCTGCGCCAGCAACTGCTGATATTGCGTGCTCGGCATGGTTCCATCGCGTGCGGCCCTCTGGGCGGCCCGATCGAGTTGAGCGACCTGCGTGCGCAAGTCACGTGCCTCGCCCGGCTCGAGCTTGTTCGCCCGGATGGCGCCCTGGATACCCGTCTCCACGCTCTGGATCTGATTGATCAAGGCCGTCGCACGCGGGCCGGCGTAAGCGCCAGCAAACGGAACGGCGAGGAGCAGTGTGGCGAGCGTAGCAGTCCTGAGATTCCTGGGAGCGAAGAAGCGCATGGTTGCGTCTCCTTTACTGGGGAAGGCGGTGGTTGGGAGGGTCCTGCCTTCCGGCCGCGGGCCGTCAGGTTCCGTCGCGTCGCGATGAGCGGTTCCACCGCCGGCGGTTCTCGGCCCATGACCAAGGCTAAAAGGCCATGGCGGCAAAGTGTAATTAAAAAAAGGTAATTTTTTTCAGCTCTTGCCGCTGCCGCACCAGTGCCCTAAATGCCGCCGACTTGAGCCGGCTCGAGCCGGCTCGACCTGGCCCGACCTGGCGCATGATACAAGCCAAAGGCCTGCAGATCACCGCTCGGTCAGCTTCAACTCGATGCGGCGGTTCTTGTTGCGCGCCTCGTCGGTATCGGCGGGGTCGAGCGGCTGGAATTCGCCGAAGCCGGCCGCGACCAGCCGGTTGGCCGGCACGCCGTTCTCGATCAGGAACTTGACCACCGATGTCGAGCGCGCCGTCGACAATTCCCAATTGTCGCGGTAGCGGCCGGTGCCGGAGAGCGGCTTGTTGTCGGTGTGGCCATCGACGCGCAGCACCCAGTTGATCTCCGGCGGGATTTCCTTTCGCAATTCGATGATGGCATCGGCAAGCTTCTTCATCTCGACCTTGCCGGCATCGTTGATCACCTCGGAGCCGGTCGGGAACAGCACTTCCGACTGGAAGACGAAGCGGTCGCCGACGATACGGATGTTCTCGCGGTCGGCGAGAATTTCACGCAAGCGGCCGAAGAAATCGGAGCGGTAGCGGTTTAGCTCCTGCACGCGTTGCGCCAGTGCGACGTTGAGGCGGCGGCCGAGATCGGCGATCTTGGTGTTGGATTCGCGGTCGCGCGTTTCGGACACGTCGAGCGCTTGTTCGAGCGCTGCGATCTGCCTGCGCAGTGCCGAAATCTGCTGGTTGAGGATCTCGACCTGGCTCAGCGCCTGCTGGCTGATCTGGCGCTGGCTGTCGAGCTCGCCGGAAAGTGCCGTCGCGCGCTGGTTGGCGGCATCGCCGGCACCGGCGCCTTGCGCCAGCAATTGCTCGAGCCGGCTCTTTTCCGCCTCCGACGCGGACAGCGACGCCTGCAAATTGGCAAGGGTGTCCTCCTTGTCCTGCGTCGTCGAGCGCTCCAGCGCCAGAAGCTGGGTCAACTCGTTGATCTGCGAGTTGAGGCGGTTGAGCACCGTGTCCTTGCCGGAGATCTCGCGGCCGAGCAGGAACTGCGCCAGCACGAAAACCGTGAGCAGGAACATGATCGCCAACAGCAGCGTCGACAGCGCATCGACGAAGCCCGGCCAGTAATCGATGCGGCGGTCGGAGCGCCGGCCTCGTGCCAACGCCACGTCAATGCACTCCAGGCTTCTTCAAGGCGTCGGCGATCTTCTCCAGGGTGTTGCGCATCGCCTTCTGCTCGTCGGACTGGGCCTCGACCCAGTCGCGCATGATCTGCTGTTCCGAGCGCATGTTCTTGACCAGGCCGGAAATGCCGTCGGCGAGATTGGCCATGGCGGTGGCGACGCGCGGATTGGAGCCGCCGCCATTCTCCTGCAGAGTGCGCAGCTTTTCCGACAACAGCCGGATTTCCTCGGAGGGTTCGGTCTTGGCGGCGTCGGCAACAACGATGTCGGAGGACAGGTCGGTGACCGAGGACAGCCAGTTTTCGAGTTCGGTATAGAAGCGCGTCTGGGCGCGGCCGGCCTGCAGGTCGAGGAAGCCGAGCACCAGCGAGCCGGAGAGGCCGAACAGCGAGGACGAGAAGGCGGTGCCCATGCCGGCCAACGGAGCGGAAAGCCCCTGCTTCAGGGATTCGAGCACGGCCGCGGCATCGCCGGTGCCGGGATCGAGCGACTCGATGGTTTCGCGGATCGAGCCGATCGTGTTGAGCAGGCCCCAGAAGGTGCCGAGCAGGCCGAGGAACACCAGCAGTCCGACAAGGTAGCGCGACGTGTCGCGGCTTTCGTCGAGCCGGGTGGCGATCGAATCCAGCATGGTGCGCATCGAACTGGTCGAGAAAGCAATCGTCGAGGAGCGGCCGATCATCGCCTTCATCGGCGCCAGCAACACCGGTTCGGTGGTTTCGGAACCGGCGCGGAACGAGTTGACCCAGCGCACCTCGCGGAACAGCCGGCCGACCTGGACGAAGGCCAGCAGGATGCCGACCGCCAGCACGCCGATGATCAGGCCGTTGAGGCCGGGATTGGTGACGAAGGCGGTCGAGATCTGGCGGGTCAGGATGGCGGCGATGAAGGCCACGATGAACAGAAAGATCACCATGGTCAGCAGAAACACCTGCGGGCTCGACAATTTGTGCGGGTCGTAGATCAGAACGTCGGAGCGCCTGCCCATGCCGAAGGATCTGAGAAGAGTCATCCGTGCCCCGTTTCCGATGCCGTCGCCGCCGATCAATTTGTGTTTGCGACTCTAAACGGAATTGTGACGAAATTGAATGGCGCTTGGCAATATTGCCACTGTCCGCGACCGGAGGTCAAAGCCGGTTGATGACCAGGCAGTCGACCATGGCGGCCAGATGCAGGCCGGCGCCGGTGACGACAAAGCCATGCCACAGCGCATTGTGGAAGCGCAGGCCCTTCCAGGCGAAGAAGATCACGCCACAGGAGTAAACGATGCCGCCGGCAACGATGAGCGCGATCGATGTCGCCGGCAGCGTCCGCACGAGCGGCTCCACCAGAACGATACCGCTCCAGCCGATGGCTAGGTAGAAGACGATCGCCAGCCGGTCGAAACGGCCGGGAAGAAAGACCTTGATGGCGATGCCGACCGCCGCGGCGGTCCAGACCAGGACGATCATGGAAACGGCCAGCGGCGGGCCGCCGAGCTGGGCCAGGAAAGGCGTGTAGGTGGCAGCGATCAGCAGATAGATCGCGGCATGGTCGAAGCGCCGCAATATCCATTTTGCCGGCGACGACACCGGCCAGACATTGTAGGCCAGCGAAACCGACAGCACGGTGAGCAGCGAGACTACATAGAAGGCGGCGGCGACGTATTCGCCGGGGCCGGTTCGATAGGCGGCCAGTGCCAGCAGCGTCGAGCCGGCAGCGATCGCCAGCACGATGCCCACGGCGTGGACAATGCCGTCGGCGATGATCTCGGCGCGCGAGTAATGCCAGCGCCCCATAAAGGGAATGTCGAGCTGGGAGAGTTCGCTCTGGGGTTGGGGCCGGCTGTTCGTCATCGATGATCCTGCGCCACCTTATCTGGGCGGCCGCGGGACAGTATTTCAAGCTTTGGTTGCGGTTTTGCGACTGCGGCGGTTCAGCGCGGCGTGCCTCTATCAGCCGGCTGAGAGTGGCCTTTTGATAGTCTTCAACAGCGCGCGCTGGATGAGTTCGTTGCCGGCGACCAGTGAACCGGCGTTCAGCACATCCTGTCCCCCGGCGAAATCGGAGACGAAAC
Organism: Mesorhizobium sp. M0678; assembly: GCF_040320505.1. Taxonomy (NCBI): domain Bacteria; kingdom Pseudomonadati; phylum Pseudomonadota; class Alphaproteobacteria; order Hyphomicrobiales; family Phyllobacteriaceae; genus Mesorhizobium; species Mesorhizobium sp. M0678. The sequence goes on from NZ_JAMYPT010000006.1 coordinate 218,561, forward strand.
CGCCCGCCTCGCGGATCAGCAAAATGCCGGCGGCGACATCCCAGGCCGACAGGCCGGTTTCCCAGAACCCGTCCATGCGGCCGGCGGCGACGTAGGCGAGATCGAGCGAGGCGGAGCCGAGACGGCGGACGCCAGAGACCTCGGCCATGACATTGCGCAACTCGATGAGGAAATTGCCGTGCTGGCCACGCCCGAGATGCGGCATGCCGCAGCCGATCACCGCATCGACCAGCTTGGTGCGGCCGGCGACGCGCAGCCGGCGGTCGTTCATGAAAGCGCCGCCGCCGCGCTCGGCGGTATAGAGTTCATCCATCGCCGGATTGTAGACGACGCCGGCGACGATCTGGCCCTGGCGCTCCAGCGCGATCGAAACGGCAAAGAGCGGAATGCCGTGCAGGAAATTGGTGGTGCCGTCGAGCGGGTCGACGATCCAGCGGTGCTGGCCGTCGTCGCCCTCGATCACGCCGCGTTCCTCCATCAGGAAGGCGTAGCCGGGCCGCGCCTTGGAGAGTTCGGCAAAGACGATGTCTTCGGCCTTGCGGTCGGCCTGGCTGACATAGTCGCCCGGCCCCTTCATCGAGACCTGCAGGTTCTGCACTTCGCCGAAGTCACGCGACAGCGAGCGGCCGGCTTTCATTGCGGCCTGGACCATGACATTGAGGATCGCGGAACGCGCCATTGCTGTTCTTCCTGTCGCTGCGCCTATTTGCCTTGACGCATGATCTTATCCAAAAAGTCTGCAACTCTTTGGGATCACGCCTTAGTCGGCGCGGCGCACATAAGTGATTTCGTTGGTATCGACGATGATGCGCTCGCCCGAGCCGATGAACGGCGGCACCAGCACGCGGATGCCGTTTTCGAGTATCGCCGGCTTGTAGGACGAGGCTGCCGTCTGGCCCCTCACCACCGGGTCGGCCTCGGTGATGGTCAGCGTCACCTGGTCGGGCAGCGAAATGCCGATCGGCCTTTCGTCATAGAGCTGGACCGTCACCATCATGCCGTCCTGCAGGAAGGCGGCGCGATCGCCGACGAACTCCTTTTGCAATTCGAGCTGCTCGTAGCTTTCGGTGTCCATGAACACCAGCGCGTCGCCCTGCTCGTAGAGGAAGGAAAAATCCTTCAGATCGAGCCGGATCTGCTCGACCGTCTCGGCCGAACGGAAGCGCTCGTTGAGCTTGGTGCCGTTGATCAGGTTCTTGAGTTCGACCTGGTTGTAGGCGCCGCCCTTGCCGGGCTTGACGGTGTTGGTCCTGACGGCCACCCAAAGGCCGCCATCATGCTCGATGACGTTGCCGGGACGGATTTCGTTGCCATTGATCTTGGCCATGGTGAGGTGATCCGGAAATGAGATGATCGCCGCAAAGGGCAATTTGGCGCCTCCAAGACCACAAATCGCCAGCAGAGGCAAGGAGCGCCTTCCGATGAAGCGGGAACGAAGCTGGCCCGGCAGCGCGCCGTGGCGGCCTCAGTCCGCCCTGACAGTCGCGGTGACGGCCTCGGTCACTGCGTCGGCGACCTCTGTCAAAAGATGCAGGTGCGGCGAACGCAGGACGACAATTCGCAGCGACAGCTCGAGGCCGGGAGCGTCGACCAGGGCAATGCCCTCAGGCAGCTTTTCCCGCAGCAGCCGCTTGGGCAGCAGGCCAAGGCCTTGGCCTCGACGAACCCAGTCGATCTGCAGCGCGCTGTCCTGAATCTCGGCGCCGACCATCAACCTGTGGCCGCCCTCGGCCAGGGCAGCCGCCAGCCGCCGGCGCGCGTCGCAGGGTTCAGGGCTGAGGACCCAGGGCATGGTCTTGACGTCGGCTTGCCGGCTGGTGTTTTCGGCAGCGATGATGCCGAGGGGCTCGGTTCCGACAACGCCGTCGCCAGCTTTGGAATTGCTGCCGTCCAGGATGAAGGCGAGTTCGAGCTGTCCGCGCTTGTGCTGGTCGGCCAGCTCAAGACTCCAGCCGCTCTTCAGACGCAGCGAGACCTTCGGAAACCGCGCCACGGCATCAGCAATGGCGGCGGCCACGGCTTTGTCGCAAAGTCCATGCGCGAGGCCGAGCCGCAGCAGGCCCTCCGGCTCGTTGCCCTTGGCGAATGATCTCAGCGCGTCGACGGCGGCGAGAATTTCCTTGCCGCGTGCCAGCACCTCTACGCCGGCCGGGGTCAGTCGCGACGGCTTTAGCCGGCGGTCGAGCAATTCCGTGCCGAGCATCTCCTCCAGCCGCTGGATCTGGCGGGTGACGGCCGGCTGCGTCAACGGCAGGCGTTGCGCCACCTTCTGAATCGAACCCTCCTCGGCAAAGAGGGCCAGTGTTTTCAGTTCTTCAAGCACGATACACCCGAACATGTCATGGAAGCATAATTATCCTGAACATTATGAATTTGAAATCCGATGGATGGCAAGCGATTTTCCTCTGGCAGGACCCAGCTAGAAAGGAACGACGATGAAAGCGATCGAATTGCAGAGCCCGGGCGGCCTCGAGAACCTCAGAATGGTCGAGCGGCCGATGCCTGAGCCAGGGCGCCAAGAGATGATTGTGAAGGTCAAGGCGACGGCGCTGAACTACCGCGATGCCGAGATCGTTCGCGGCAGCTATCACACGAAGTTTGCATTGCCGCTGGTGCCGCTGTCGGACGGCGTCGGCGAAGTCGTTGCCATCGGCGCCGAGGTCAGCCGGTTCAAGATCGGCGACCGGGTCTGCGCCACGTTCTGGCAGCGCTGGGTCGGCGGCAGTTTCGCCATGGCCGAGCCATCCTATCAACGCGGCGGCCCAATCGACGGGCTGCTCAGCGAATTTGCCCGGCTCGACGAACAGGCGGCGGTGCTGGCGCCGGCCAATCTGAGCGACCTCGAAGCGGCGACGCTGCCATGCGCCGGCGTGACGGCATGGCACGCGCTGTTTACGGAGGGCAGCGTCAAACCCGGCGACACCGTGCTTTGCCTCGGCACCGGCGGCGTTTCGCTGTTTGCGGTGCAGTTCGCCGCTACTGCCGGGGCGCGCGTCATCGTGACGTCGAGCAGCGACGAGAAGCTTGCGCGGGCAAGGCAACTTGGCGCGCAGGATGGCGTGAACTATCGCAGCGCCCCCGACTGGGCATCGGCCGTGCTGGGATTGACGGATGGCCGCGGCGCCGACCATATCATCGAGGTTGGCGGACCGCAGAGTTTTGCACAATCGCTGAGGGCAGCGGCGCGCGGCGCCCAGATCAACGTCATCGGCTATCTCGGCGGCAGTGACGGCGCCATCAACCCGCTCGACATCTTCCGCCGGCAGGTCCGGGCGCGAGGCATACCGGTGGGCTCACGCGAATCCTTCGAGGCGATGAACCGCGCCATTGTCGTCAACCGGTTGAGACCGGTGATCGACCGGGTCGTGCCATGGAGCCGGGCCGCCGAAGCCTTTCGGTACCTTGAACACGGCTCGCCTTTCGGCAAGGTCGTGCTCGATCATACGCAATGAGTCCGCCTGACGAGCCTGGTGCAATGAGTCGCGAGACCGCGGTCAGGGCAGGCGGTTGGCCCGTTGCAGCGCCTGCTGCGTCTGCTCGTCGGTCAGGCCCTGCAGGAAATCGTCCATCTCTTGGTCGATCAGCCCGGCGCGGCGGGCGACAACATACCAGGCGCCGGCGAGGATGAGATCCGGGTCGGTGCCGATGCCGTTCATGTAGAGCTTGGCGAGACGGTTCTGGGCGGCGACATTGCCGCCTTCGGCGGCCTGCTTCATCCAGTTGAACCCGGATTTCAGGTCGCGGGCGCCGCCGCGCCCCTCGATCATCCAGGTGGCGAGATCGATCTGTGCGGTGTCGTAGTTCTGCCGCGCGGCCTGTGCCAGCAGGCCGCGGGCGCTGACATCGTCGCGCGGCTTGCCGCCGGCGCCATTGGCGTAGACCTGTGCCATCGCATATTGTGCGTCGGCAAGCCCGGTCGCGGCAGCGCGCTCGTAATAGGACACGGCTTTGGCAATACCGGCATCGCCGGGCTCCTGTTCGACCATCAGCTGCGCAAAATTGAACTGCGCCAGGCGGTTGCCGGCCTCGGCGGCGGCCTGCATCAGCGCATAGGCCTCCTTCTCGTCCTTTTTGACGTAGCGGCCGTCGAGCAGCATCAGCGCATACTGGAATTGCGATTCCGGCACGCCCTGCTCGGCGGCAAGCGCATACCACTTCGCCGCCCCTGCCGCGTCGACCGGCACGCCGAGGCCGCGCGACAATATCTCGGCCACCAGCGTCTGTGCTGCCGGATCGCCGTTTTGAGCGCGGGAGAGCGCAAGGTTGTAGGCCGTCTTGTAGAGCCCGCGCTGAAAGGCCCCGTAGGCAGCATCGGACGGCTTTGCGCCGAAGCGGTCGGGGTTGATGGTGTCGGCCGACGGCAACGGGGTGGTGGTGGCGGGCTGCGGCAATTGTGCGGCGATCGGCTTGTCGGCAGGTTCGCTGGAATCCGGCCTGGGCTGCGGCAGCGGAACGGGTTCCGCCGCTATCGCCTGCGTCACGGCCGTTGCGAGAAAGGCGCTGAAAAGGATTTTCCGCGAGAGCACGTCAGTCCTCGAAGCGCGGCGCGGTTTCGTCGAGCAGCGCGTTGGCGGCGGCAACCGCCATCTTCGGATCGACGCCGTCGGCGAAAACGGCGCTGGACAGCGCCACGAATTCGGCGCCGGTGGCGGCGACCGCTTCCACCGAGGCAAGATCCGATCCGGCCATGACGATGCAGGGGATCTGGATGACGTCCGCCCACCATTGCCCGAGCGACAGGTTGCGCGGGTGCGGCTCAGGCTTGTTGTCGTAGCCGAAGCGGCCGAAGAAAATGTAATCAGGCCTGACCTCGCCGAGTTCCAGCGCATCGTCGCGGGTCTTGGCGCCGCCGGTGCCGACCATCATCCTGGCCTGGAAGTGTTCGATCGTTTCGGCGAGCTCGTCCTTGCCGACCTCGACATGAATGCCGTCGGCCTGGACGCGGCCGGCGATGCGGGTGTCGCCGGCAATGATGACGGCAATGCCGGCCGCTTGCGCCACCGGCACGATCTGCTCGGCAAAGGCTTGGAAAGAGGCCTCGTCCATACCGTTTTCCGGCAGGATAAGCGAGGCGACGTCACCGCCGTCGAAAGCCGCGGCGATGCGCTCGGCCGGCACGTTCGGCGGCGCGATCAGCACGATGCGGCAGCGGTTGGGCGGCGTTGCGTCATTCATTGGTGTTCGGTCCCGGTTATCGCCTATGCCGGGCGAAGATGGTTGCATTGCGGCATAGAGCAAAGTGCGGGAGTTGAACAGGCGGCAGGGGGATCACGTTTGCCGTCAACGATTCCATAGGGCTCGGCGCATGGCTGCCGTTGGCCGAAATTCTCCTCGCCTGGTCGCTTGCGGCCCTACGCAGGCACCTTCGATTTCCACAGCGACCAGCCGAGATTCATGCCGGCGGCGGCGACCAGGATGGCGGCGGCGCCGACGATCTGTGCCGGCTGCAGCCGATGGCCGAAGGCGACGACATCGACGAGGATGGCGACGACTGGGTAGATGAAGGACAGCGATCCCTGCAGATGCGTCGGCAGCTTCTGGATGGCACCGTACATGAGGATGTACATCAGGCCGGTATGGACGATGCCGAGCGTCGCCAGCATGACCCAGCTCCACGCATCGGCGGGAAGGTGGGTGAGATTGGCGAAGGGTGCCAGCATGAGAACGCCGACGCAGACCTGGATCAGGGCGATCAGGTGCGGCGGCGTGCCTTTGAGCTTCTTGGTGACGATAGCCGCAACGGCCCAGAAGAAAGCCGCGGCCAGCGCCATCGCAATGCCGGTAAAGTAATCCGTACCATGATCGCCTGCATCGGGCGCGGCCTGCACGATCAGCAGCATGCCGGCGAAGGCGATGCCGAGCCAGGTCAGCTTGGTCACCGTCAGCCGTTCGGAGAAGAAGAGCGCGCCAAAACCCACCAGCATGAAGGGCTGCGTGTTGTAAACGGCCGTGGCGATCGAGATCGACGCGCGGGAAAACGCGCTGAACAGCAACAGCCAGTTGATAACGATGGCAGCACCGCCGAGAGCCGCGATCGCGACGATGCGAAGCGACAGCCTGCCACGCAGCAGTCCCAGCGCCGCGCAGATGATCAGCAGCGTTACCGCCCCGAAAGCACAGCGCCAGAACACCACGTCCATGATGGGCTGGCCGGAAAGGACGACGAACCAGCCGATCGTGCCGAGGATCGCCATCGCCGCCGTCATTTCGATCGTGCCGCGTACCGTGTTGTCCATGGATGCTGCTGAAACCCGTTGAGATTTTATAATCTCACAGCGGATCGGGTCTTTCCATGACTTCTAGCTGGTGATATGCAGGACAAACCTAATTAAATTAGGTAAGCATCGGCTTTTTCTTGGAATTGTAAAATGCTGGACGAGCTCGACAGAAAGCTCCTCGATATCCTGGTCAAGGATTCACGGACCTCGCTGAAGGAACTGGCGCTGCAGGTCGGGTTGTCGTCACCAAGCGTTTCGGAGCGGCTTCGACGGCTGGAGGATCGCGGCGTCATCCGCGCGTTCACCATCGACATCGATCCGCAGGCGCTCGGCTACGCCTTGCAGGCGATCGTTCGCATCCGGCCATTGCCGGGCAAGCTGCACATCGTCCAGAAGCTGATCGAGGAAATCCCGGAATTCGGCGAATGCGACAAGGTGACGGGCGATGACTGCTTCGTTGCCCGGCTGTTCGTCCGCTCGATCGGCGAGCTCGACGGGATTCTCGACCGCATCGCCGACAAGGCCGAAACCAGCACCGCCATCATCAAGGCGCAGCCGATCCGGAGACGCCCGCCGCCGCTCGACATGCCAAACATGTGACGGGTTTCGGTGGCGTGGCCCACATATTTGCGGTCGCGGTCTGGCCATTTCTGGTCTATTCCAGAGTTCAACTTTCCCTCCAGCGTCCTTTCCCATGTCAGGCCTGCTCGTCGATCCCTGGTTCTATGCCGCGGCCATTCCGGCCGTCATCCTCGTCGGCCTGTCGAAAGGCGGCTTCGGCGGCGCCGTCGGCTTTGTCGGCGTGCCATTGATGGCGCTGACCATGCCGCCGGTTCAGGCTGCCGCAATTCTTCTGCCAATTCTGTGCCTGATGGACATTGTCTCGGTGTGGACGTGGTGGGGTATCTTCGACCGCAAGATGCTGGCCGACATGATGCCGGGTGCCGTGATCGGCATTGCCCTTGGCTGGCTGACGGCGGCACTTGTAACCGAAGAGATGGTGCGGCTGATCGTCGGCGCGGTTGCGTTGATCTTCGTGCTGCGCTGGCTCTATTTGCAACTCCGCCACGGTGCCGGCCACGCGGCGGAGCCCAACCGCGTCGCCGCCGGCTTCTGGGGAACCGTTGCCGGGTTCACCAGCTTCGTCGCCCATGTCGGCGGCCCGCCTTTTCAGGTCTATGCGCTGCCGATCAGGCTCGATCCGAAGGTGCTGTCGGGCACCGCGGCGATCTTTTTCGCCGTCACCAACGCGCTGAAGCTCATCCCTTATTTCGCGCTCGGCCAGTTCGACACCACCAATTTGACCGCGTCGGCGGTGCTGATGCCGCTGGCGCCGCTGTCGACAATCGCCGGCGCCTGGCTGGTGCGGCGGATGCGGCCGGAGCTGTTCTATCCCTTCACCTATGCGACCGTGGCGGTCGTCGCGGTCAAGCTTCTGTGGGACGGCATCGCCGGCCTCCTGTAAGACGGCGGCCCCATTCGGCCGCCGCCGGATTCCTTACACCTCAGGCGGCACTCGGCAGCAGCTGCCGCGTCCTGCCAAGTGCCAGGGCAATGCCGGTTGCCAGTACGAGCGCCATGCAGCCCAGAATGGTGATGTCGTGGAGCGTCGGCTTCAGCACCATGTCCGCGATGATCACCAGCATCACCGAATAGTCGAAGCGCGCGGCGCTGAGGACGCGCTGGCCCTGGGGCAAGCACTGCCGGCGTCACGCCCTCCTTGGCGATCATGCCTGCCATGCGGTCGGCAGTCGGCTTGAAGATGAACATGCCGATGCAGAAGGTCGTCGCATAACCGGCAAGGCCGATCAGCACCCACAGATCGGAAAAGCCGACCCAGAAGCCGCACATGATGAGGCCGAAAAGCAATGTCAGCATCGACATCGGCGCGAAGAACCGGTTGCCGAGCTCGCCGGTAGCGCGCATCGCCTGCAGCATGCCTTCGACGTTTCCAGCGCGGTCGGCGCGTACCGCGAGCAGCATCAGCGTGAAGCCGCCGCCGACCCAGAGGATCGCCGAGACGATATGCAGAAATTTAACGGCCGAGTACCAGTCCATTATTCGCTCCTTGAGAGATTTGATGATTTGCCGGAGCGCAAGGTTTGCTCCGCCTCGTTGCGAGGAGCGGGCGTTTACCGCGGCGCCTGTTTCGGAACGATGTCGCGCGGCGAGCGGATCTGTTTCGGTATGTCGGTCACGATCTGGAGGAAACATGGCGCAAGCGCGTCGCCCCGACTTCCAGCCGGTGGTGTGAACGGGTGCCGTGGCCAGTCAGCTGTGCTGTTACGGCACAGATGCTGGGCGCTTGATCAAAAAATATACCCTGCGTTAAGGGTTCGTTAAGCTTTACAGGCGTTTACTATGTCCATCCAGTGATCTGGATTCTTACCGAGTGGTTGGAGCCACTTTGTTTGACGCCTCCCTGTTAAACTCCTGAGAGCCGCCTTATCCGCGGCTCTTTTTTTGTCCGCCGGCATGGGCGTCCTTCCGGCTAAATGCGGCCGTTAACCGTTTGTTAAACATGTGCTTGCCTTCGCTGGCAGCGAAGCGCATTTTCAAGCTTCAGTCGTTTAGGCTGCCGGATATGGCGGCCAAGAGCCGAATCGGCCGGCTGTCAGGCAAGTGCAGGGGCGTAGCGATGAACGAGCCTTCGAAGGCGAGCGCGAAAACCATCAAGCTGGCGGAGCGCCGGGTTTTCTCCCAATCCTTCAAGCCGCTCTATCAGGAAGGCATGGGCCTGGTCGAGCAGGCGGCCGAATATCTCGACGGCAAGGGCCGCGCCGAGGCCAAGAAGCTGTCGAGGCTGGCGGCGACGCTTTATGCGGCCGAATCGATGCGGCTGACTACCAGGCTGATGCAGGTCGCCTCGTGGCTGCTTTTGCAGCGGGCGGCGAATTCCGGCGAGATGACCCGCGATCAGGTGGCCTCAGAAAAATCCAAGGTGCGTCTCGACACCGCCTCCGCGCATGAGGAGGCGCCCGGCTGGGCCGAGCTGCCGAAGGATTTCATAGACCTCGTCAACCGTTCGCTGCGGCTGCAGGCGTTGGTGCGCCGGATGGACGAGGAGATCTATGGCGGCCTTGCCGAGGTGCCGCCGTCGAGCCGTCGCCTCAATCCTGTCTCCGACCAGATCACGCTGCTCAACACGGCTTTCGCCCGCGGCTGAGAGAACGTTTCATAATTCTACTCCGGCGGCCATCTAGACTAACCGCGAAGGGATGGGCTCGCGATCATCAGGCGGGGAGAATCACGCAGCAGCAGGCGCGATCCGACCTCCACGATAGACCTGATCGCTGGGAGCAGCTCCTGCCCCAATGACGTCAGCTCATACTCCACGGTCGGCGGCGATGTCGGCATCACGTGGCGTGCGAGGACGCCACGCTCCTCGAGATCGCGCAACCTGCCGGTCAGCACCTTCGCCGAAATGGCTGGGATATCGCGGCGCAATTCGGAGAACCGGCGCGGGCCGTCGCTCAAGGACCAGAGCACCTCGGGTGTCCAGCACCCGCCAAGCAGCGCCATGCACCTCGACATGGGGCAGCCGGGAAGCGCCTTCACCTTCGTTCGCATCCTGAGGACCATCGCGCATCTTCCATGAGAGTTTCCAGTTGGTTACCGGAAAATGATGGTAACTACAAGATACGTGGTTTCCGACGGTAACGAGAGCCGCTATCTGAGGCTCTCAATCCATCCAACCACGAAATGGACAGAACGATGTACGCAATAACTGGAGCAACAGGACAGCTTGGCCGTCTCGTGATCGACGCACTGCTGAAGACAGTTCCGGCCAGCCGGATCGTTGCGGCGGTTCGTGATCCGGCAAAGGCCAGCGATCTTGTCCAACGCGGCGTAGTCGTGCGGGAGGCGGACTATAATCGTCCCGACACGCTCCCGATGGCGCTGGCCGGCGTCGATAGACTGCTGCTGATTTCCTCGACCGAAGTCAGCGGCCGCTTGCCGCAGCATCGGTCAGTGGTCAAGGCCGCCCAACGGGTGGGGGTTTCGCTGATCGCTTACACAAGCATGCTGCATGCGGACACGTCTCCCGCGAGGCTCGCGGTCGAACATCGGCAGACGGAGGAGGTCATCGCGGCCTCCGGCCTACCCGCCGTCATCCTGCGCAACGGCTGGTATACCGAGAACCATCTGATGGCGCTCCCGGCGGCTCTGGAGCACGGCGCCTTCATCGGCGCCGCAAATGAGGGGCGCTTCTCGTCCGCGGCGCGGCAGGATTATGCCGAGGCCGCGGCCGTGGTGCTGACGAGCGAGGATCAAGCAGGGAGGACTTACGAGCTCGCCGCGGACCAAGCCTTCACGCTCGCCGAGCTTGCGGCGAAGGTCTCGCGGCAATCGGGCAAGGCGATCGCCTACAACGATCTTGCCGGGGCGGCCTATGAGGGTGTGTTGACAGGCGCCGGGCTGCCCGCCGATCTCGCCGCTATCCTGGCCGATGCCGACATTGCAGCCTCACGCGGAGCGTTGTTCGATGACGGCGGCGCCATGAGCCGGCTGATCGGTCGACCGACAACGCCACTGGAGAGCGTCGTTGCGGCAGCATTGCGCGGTTGAAACCGAGATGGCGGTCACATCCGCCAAAGGATCAGAGGACCGTCTGTCGCTCGCGCCAACAGTTATTCAAACGACTAGACTAGCGCAGCCTTCTGCGCTTCCGGTGCTCGCGTACTTATGTACGCTCCGCTCCGGTTCTCGAAAACCACGCTATCTGTCTCGCCAGAGCGAATTCTCAAACATTCTCTAAACCAGACTCGGTTGCTGTTTCTGGTTTGTTCACATTTCGCTGGCATCGCTGCTCGCCGGGGTTAAAGTTGACGGATGGGGGAAGCGATTCGCATCATCGGCATCGATCCAGGGCTGAGGCGCACCGGCTGGGGCATAGTCGACAGCCTCGGCAATTCGCTGCGCTTCGTCGCTTCCGGCACGGTGCGGTCCGACGACAAGGCCGCGCTGGCGGTGCGTCTTTGCCAGTTGCATGACGGGCTCGCCGAGATCCTGCATGCCGCGATGCCGCACGAGGCGGCGGTCGAGCAAACTTTCGTCAACAAGGACGCGGCGGCGACGCTGAAACTCGGCCAGGCACGCGGCATCGCCATGCTGGTGCCGGCGCGTGCCGGCCTTGTCGTTGCCGAATATGCGCCAAACGCCGTCAAAAAGGCGGTGATCGGCGTCGGCCATGGCGACAAGAAACAGATCCACATGATGGTCAAGGTGCTGATGCCGAAGGCGACTTTCGACACCGACGACGCCGCCGATGCGCTGGCCATCGCCATCTGTCACGCGCATCACCGGCAGAGCATCGCCTACAGGATGGCGGCGCTGGCCGGATAAGTATGTTCTTGACTTGTTCTCCAGTGGGCAATAAGTAATACCAACGAGGTATTACCATGCGCGTTACCACCAAGGGCCAAGTGACCATCCCGAAGGAAATACGGGATCATCTCGGTATCGGCCCGGGCTCGGAGGTGGAGTTCGTCCCCACCGAGGACGGCGCTCGTGTCATAGCCGTCGACGAAAACATGTCGGAGGAGGAAGCCTCGCGCAGATTCAGCCAGATGCTCGATCGTATGGCCGGTACGCTGGATCTGGGAGGCTTGACGGCGGATGAATATGTGGAATGGCTGAGGGGCCCACGTGAAGATCTCGACATTGATTGACACAAATGTCTTGATCGACGTTTGGGGTCCTGCCGGACGGGAGACGAAATGGTCGGCATCCGCGATTACCGCATGCCGGCGCGACGGCGCACTCGTAATCAATGCAATCGTCTGGTCCGAGCTCGCGCCGTTGATTGCGACCGAACAGGCTCTTCGTCAAGCAGCCGACATGCTCAAGATGGATCGCGAATTTCTGCCGTGGGAAGCAGCCTTCCTCGCTGGTGTCACGCACTCGCGCTATCGCCGCTCCGGCGGCCTGCGCCAACGAACGCTGCCGGATTTCTTTATTGGAGCCCATGCGGTTGTCGCTGGGCATCGCCTGCTGACGCGCAATGCTGCGCGCTATCGCGGCTATTTCCCGGACCTCGATATCATCTCTCCGGAAACCCACCCGGCATGATCGGCACGCTCAAATGATCGGCAAGCTAAAAGGCACGCTGGATGAGATCGACGAGGATTTCTGCATCGTCGACGTGCATGGCGTCGGCTATGTCGCCTACTGCTCGGCGCGCACGCTGGCGGCATTGCCGCGGCCGGGCGAGGCGGTCGTGCTGTTCATCGAGACCTATGTGCGCGAGGACATGCTGCGGCTCTATGGGTTCCAGTCGGTGCTGGAGCGCGAATGGTTCCGGCTGTTGATGAACAATGTGCAAGGCGTCGGCGCCAAGGTGGCGCTGGCCATCCTGTCGACGCTGGCGCCGACCGATCTCGCCAATGCGATTGCGTTGCGCGATATCGCCATGGTCAGCCGTGCGCCGGGCGTCGGCAAGAAGGTGGCGGAGCGCATCGTCACCGAATTGAAGAACAAGGCGCCGGCCTATGCGGGCACTGCCTCCGGCACTATCGGCCTGAAGCAGGAGCTCGGCGAGGGCGTCGCCTCGGCGCCGATTACCGACGCCGTCTCGGCGCTGGTCAATCTCGGCTATTCGCGCGACACCGCCGCCAATGCGGTGGCGGCGGCGCTGAAGACGGCAGGCGAAGAGGCGGACGCGTCGAAGCTGATCCGCTTCGGGCTGAAGGAGCTGGCACGCTGAGACGTTGCTGGAAAGTGAAATTCCAACTACTATCTGGTCGGTAAGAATTTTTTGCAGGAGTAAGAATATGGGCGCATATGCCAGTCTGACCTCCAAGGGACAGCTCACGATTCCAAAGGACGTCCGCGACGCCTTGTCGCTCAAGACGGGCGACACGATCGCCTGGACGGTGATGGATGGCTATTTGGTCGGGACGCCGCGCAATCTCGACTTCGCCGACCTAGCCGGATTTCTCGGCGATCCACCCGGCGGTCCCGCTTCCCTGGAAGAGATCGATGCGGCTGTGAGGGAGGCCGTAGGCCAGCACGTTGTTGGTGACAAGCCACAGGGCGGAAAAGAGGGCGACGCGTGACGTCGATAGGTATCGATACCAACGTTCTGCTTCGAATGGTGCTGAACGATGATGCCGAGCAACAGGCCAAGTCTCTCGCCTTCGGTAAGAGCCTCAGCGGCGACAAGCTCGGCTTTGTGAGTTTGATTGTGCTGGTGGAATTCAGTTGGTCACTGCTTTCGCGTTACCGGCAGCCAAAGGAGCAAATACTGGCCGCGATCCAGAGATTGCTCAAGATCAAGACGCTGGTGTTTGAGGATTTCGATGCCATCGTGATCGCGCTCGAACGATCGAATTCGAGCCAGGTCGACTTTGCTGATGCGCTGATAGCCGAGCACAATCGAAATTTCGGTTGCTCGCATACGGTCACGTTCGACCAGCGGGCTGCAAGGTCCATTGCCGGTATGGAACTGCTCGCATGAGCCTTTCGCCACGGCTCATTGCTCCCGACAGACGCGGCGAGGACGCCGAGCAGACCTTGCGGCCGCAGACGCTCGGCGACTTCGTCGGCCAGGCGGCGGTGCGGGCCAATCTCAAAGTGTTCATCGAGGCCGCCAAGGGCCGCAGCGAAGCGCTCGACCATGTGCTGTTCGTCGGCCCGCCCGGCCTCGGCAAGACGACGCTGGCGCAGATCATGGCGCGCGAGCTCGGCGTGAATTTCCGCTCGACCTCGGGTCCGGTCATCGCCAAGGCCGGCGATCTCGCGGCGCTGCTCACCAACCTCGAAGACCGTGACGTGCTGTTCATCGATGAGATCCACCGGCTCAACCCGGCGGTCGAGGAAATCCTCTATCCGGCGATGGAGGATTTCCAGCTCGACCTGATCATCGGCGAGGGGCCGGCGGCGCGCTCGGTCAAGATCGACCTGGCCCGCTTCACGCTTGTCGCCGCCACCACCCGGCTCGGCCTTTTGACCAACCCGCTGCGCGACCGGTTCGGCATTCCGGTGCGGCTCAATTTTTACTCGGTCGAGGAACTCGAGCAGATCGTGCGGCGTGGCGCCCGCATCCTTGCCATGCCGCTCGGCGACGACGGTGCCTTGGAGATCGCCCGGCGGGCGCGCGGCACGCCGCGCATCGCCGGCCGGCTGTTGCGCCGGGTGCGCGACTTCGCCAGCGTTGCCGGCGACGGTCATGTCGACCGCAAGGTCGCCGACGAGGCGCTGACGCGGCTGGAGGTCGACGGGCTCGGCCTCGACGCGCTCGACCGCCGTTATCTGTCGATGATCGCCCGGAATTTCGGCGGCGGGCCGGTCGGCATCGAGACCATCGCTGCCGGGCTTTCCGAGCCACGCGATGCCATCGAGGACATCATCGAACCCTTTCTGATCCAGCAAGGCTTCATCATGCGTACCCCGCGCGGCCGCGTGCTGGCGGCCAATGCCTGGCGGCATCTCGGCCTCGACGCGCCAAAGGACCTGGCGCAGCAGCAGATCAGCCTGTTCCAGGAAGAACCGTAAGTTCCGCTGCTTATGGCTTCGGTGCTGGCAGTTCCCCGGCCCAGCCCTCCAGGTCTTGATCATCGCCGGTCTATGCGCAAAACAGGTGTTGCTTGAAACAGGGCCTGTCGGGCCAAAAGGACAGCGCAATGGACGATCACGGTGAATCGGCATTGTCCGCCGGACTTTCCGGCGCGCTGACGGAATTCGGCCATCGACTGATGGCGCGGGTCTATTATGCAGACACCGATTTTTCCGGCGTCGTCTACCACGCGCGCTATCTCGAATTCTTCGAGCGCGGCCGTTCCGACTATCTGCGGCTGGCCGGCGTCCACCACACCGAGCTTGCCGACGGCAAGCATGGCGAGAAAATAGTCTGGGTGGTGCGGCGCATGGAGATCGACTTCCGCGGTTCGGCCCGCATGGACGACATCCTGACCATCGATACGCGCACCGACGAGATTTCCGGCGCCCGCATCGTCATGGCGCAACAGTTGAAGCGCGGCAGCGAAGTGCTGGTCGAGGCGCGTGTCGAAGCGGCGATCGTCGGCGAGAACGGGCGGCCGCGGCGCTTTCCCAAGGACTGGATCGCAGCCTTCATGCCCAGAACGCGCAAATAAAGGTTCAGAGGCGGACGATCCCGGAGCTCCCGGTCCAGGCCAGAATCGCGAGGCGGCCTATCAGGGCGCGGCAATGCGCCGCGCTGTACGTCCTAACCCATCCTTAACCATAACGGTCCATGAAGGGATTGGTTAAGATTGGGAGAATCCAAGCGCCTTCCTTTCACCAATATTTGCCCCGAAAAGGCCGCCAACGGTGCATTTGGGGTTATTCCGCAAGCCTAACGCGAACGGACCACAAGGGATGCCCATGGGCCAGCCGCCAGCCACGCCCGGAAAATCTTTAAGGACGTAACATGGAAAACATCGCTCTCGCCGAACCGGGCGCGCATTTATCGATTTGGGCCTTGTTCATGCAGGCCGGTTGGGTGGTCAAGCTGGTCATGATCGGGCTGCTTGGTGCCTCGATCTGGACCTGGGCGATCATCGTCGACAAGCTCGTCGCCTATGCCCGCATGCGGCTGGCGCTCAACCGCTTCGAACAGGTGTTCTGGTCGGGACAGTCGCTGGAAGAACTTTACCGCACGCTCGCCGACCGCAAGACGACCGGCATGAGCGCGATCTTCGTCGCCGCCATGCGCGAATGGAAGAAAAGCTTCGAGAAGGGCGCGAAATCGCCGCTCGGCCTGCAGACCCGCATCGACAAGGCGATGGATCTGGCGCTGACCCGTGAAATGGAAAAGCTTGAAGGGCGGCTCGGCTTTCTCGCCACCACCGGCTCGGCGGCGCCCTTCATCGGCCTGTTCGGCACGGTTATCGGCATCATGACCTCGTTCCAGGCGATCGCCGCCTCGAAGAACACCAGCCTCTCGGTGGTCGCGCCCGGCATCGCCGAGGCGCTGCTGGCGACGGCCATCGGCCTGCTCGCCGCCATCCCAGCCGTCATCGCCTACAACAAGCTGTCGTCCGACGCGAGCAAGATCGCGGTGCGCATGGAAGGGTTCGCGGATGAGTTCTCCGCCATACTCTCGCGCCAAATCGATGAAAAAGTCGCGCAGAAGGCCTGAGGAACGATCATGGGAATGTCCGTAAGCGCAGGTGGCGGAGGACGCGGCGGGCGCGGCCACAGGCGGCGCGGCCGCCATCACGCCTTGATATCGGAGATCAACGTCACGCCGATGGTCGACGTGATGCTGGTGCTGCTGATCATCTTCATGGTCGCGGCGCCGTTGCTGACGGTCGGCGTGCCGATCGACCTGCCGGATACCCAGGCCAAAGCGATGAACGCCGATACGCAGCCTATAACCGTGTCCATCAACTCGGCCGGTCAGATCTACCTCCAGGAAACCGAGATCCCGATCGAGGAGCTGGTGGCAAAGCTGCAGGCGATCTCGAAGACCGGCTATGAAGAGCGCATTTTCATCAGGGGTGACAAGTCCACCGACTATGGCACTGCCATGAAGGTGATGGCCCGCATCTCGGCTGCTGGCTACAAGAATATCGGCCTGGTTTCACTGCAGGAACAGGATCAGTAGACGCAAGATGAGGACCGGCCTCACCACATCGGTGATCTTGCATACGGTGGCGATCGCCTTCGGGCTGTTCACGTTGTCCTCGCCGCCCGCGATGCCTGCGTCCGATGCGGAATCGGTGTCGGTCGAGATCGTGCCGATGGAAGCGACGGCACAGGTCCTGCAAGGCGACAAGAAGGCTGTAATGCACGACAAGCCGGCGCCGGTACCGACGCAGCGTCCCGACATCGTTCCCGATGCCCAGAAAGTCGGCGATAACAGCGTCGACACCGACAAGCCGCCGACACCTGAGCCCAAGCCCCAGCCAGTCGACATGACGGCGGCTCCGCCACCCGCGCCGACGCCGGTCGAAAAGCCCAAGCCCGAGGACGTGCCGAAGCCGAAGGAAGAGCCGAAGCCTATTCCCGCTACGGAGGTGGCGCCGGTGCCGCAGCCGAAGGAAGAGGTCAAGCCCGAACCTGTCAAGCAGACCGAGCCCAAGCCGACGCCGGCCAAGGAGCCGACGCCCACGCCGCCGCAGGACAAGACTGCCGCGATCGATCCGCAGCCCGAGGTCAAGCCGGATGCCGTCGCCGAGGCGATTGCCAAGCAACCGCCAACCGAGGAGGCGCAGCTTCCGGACTCGGCGCCAGCACCCGAGGCTCGGCCAAAGCCGCAGCCGGCCCAGGCCGAGAGCGCCAAGGCACCGGAGCGCAAGGACGCCGACAAGCCGGTCAAGGAAGCCTCATCCAAGCCGAAATCGGACGACAAGCAATTCAACGCCGACGAGATTTCGGCTTTGCTCGACAAGCGCAAGCCGTCGGGCGGCGGCGCCAAGCGCTCGACCCAGCAGGCATCGCTCGGCGGCGAGAAGGATCAGGGCCAGAAGCTTTCGAAATCGGAGCAGGGGGCATTGGAGGCCCAGCTTGGTGGTTGCTGGACGCTTCCGGCAGGGCTCGAGGGTTCGGAGAATTTCGTCGTCGTGGTCCGGTTTAATCTGGACGCCTCCGGCAAGCTGGATGGCCGGCCGAGCGTTGAAAAGTCGAGCGGAAACCGCCCGTTTGACGAAAGCGCAGTGCGCGCGGTTCAGAAATGCGATGTGGCCGGCCTGCAGGTTCCAGCGGGCAAGCAAGACATCTGGTCCGACGTTCGGGTCACTTTTGACCCCAGGGAGATGCTCGGTCTTTAGGCCCGGCTCCCACAGAATCAGCGAAGAGAAGCGAGAAGACATGAAATCCATCCTCAAGCCGCTCCTGACGATCGCAGCGATGGCGCTGGGTATGACCGTTGCTGTCACCCTGCCGGCGCGGGCGCTCGTTGAGCTCAACGTCAATAAGGGCAATGTCGAGCCGTTGCCGATCGCCATCACGGACTTCCAGGGCGGCGATGCCCTCGGCGCCGAGATTTCCGGCATCGTCAGTGCCGACCTGAAACGCTCCGGCCTGTTCGCGCCGATCGACAAAAGCGCTTTCATTGAAAAGATCTCGAATCCGGATGCCACGCCGCGCTTCGAAGACTGGAAGGTGATCAATGCGCAGGCGCTGGTCACCGGCAGTGTCGGCAAGGAGGCTGACGGCCGCATTCGCGCCCAGTACCGGTTGTGGGACACGTTTGCCGGCCAGCAGATGTCGGGCGAGCAGTTCTTCGCCAACGACGCCAATACCAGGCGCGTCGCCCATATCATCGCCGATGCGATCTACGAGCGGCTGACCGGCGAGAAGGGCTATTTCGACACGCGCGTTGTCTTCATCGACGAGTCCGGTGCCAAGAATGCGCGCAAGAAGCGGCTTGCCATCATGGACCAGGACGGCGCCAACGTCCGCTATCTCTCGAACGGCAAATCGATCGTGCTGACGCCGCGCTTCTCGCCGAACCGGCAGGAAATCACCTACATGTCCTATGAAAGCGGTCAGCCGCGGGTGTACCTGCTGCAGATCGAGACGGGGCAGCGCGAGCTGGTCGGCAATTTCCCCGGCATGACGTTTGCGCCGCGCTTTTCGCCCGACGGCCAGAAGGTGATCATGAGCCTGCTGCGCGATGACGGCAATTCCAACATCTTCGCCATGGATCTGAGAAGCCGCTCGACGACCAGGCTCACCAACTCGACCGCCATCGACACCTCACCGTCCTACTCGCCTGACGGCAGCAAGGTGGTGTTCACCTCGGATCGCGGCGGCCGCGCGCAGATCTATGTGATGGGCGCCGACGGCTCGGGCCAGACCCGCATCTCGTTCGGCGACGGCGTCTATTCGACGCCGGTGTGGTCGCCGCGCGGCGATCTCATCGCCTTCACCAAGCAGACCGGCGGCGAATTCCAGATCGGCGTCATGCGCACCGACGGTTCGGGTGAGCGCATCCTGTCCACCGGCTTTCAGCAGGAAGGGCCGACCTGGGCGCCCAACGGCCGGGTGCTGATGTTCTTCCGCGATTCCAATGGCGGACCAAAACTTGTTTCGGTCGATCTCACCGGCCGCAACGAACAGTCGATCCCGACGGCGAACTTCGCCTCGGATCCGGCCTGGTCGCCGCTGCTGGAGTGATGGAAGAAGAACTGAGGAATTGAAGAACTGACGAACTGACGAGTTGAAGAACTGAAGAGTTGAAGAACTGAAGAATGGAGAAGGCAGGGGTCTACATCGAGCACGCGAGGGATTTAGAAGTCTATAAGCGTGCCTATGCGGTTTCCCTTGGGGTACACAGAGCCACGCTTGCTTTTCCGAAAATGGAGCAATACGCGCTCGCCGATCAACTACGTCGTTCCAGCAAGGCGATCTGCGCCAATTTGGCCGAAGGCTTTGCCAAACAGACTCACTCCAAGCCCGAATTCGCACGCTTCATTTCGATGGCCATAGGATCATGCAGTGAGGTGGAGACCTGGATTTCGTATGCGTTCGACCTCGAGTACATCACACAGGCGCAACGCGACGATTGGTTGCAATCCTATGCCCGCATCTACGGAATGCTGGTCAATCTCAGAGAGAAGCTGAGGTGATCTCTTTCCTCAATTCCTCAGTTCTTCAGTTCCTCAATTCCCTCTTTTTCATGTTTTGGCCGCATTTCCGCCTACGGTCCGCGCTCATTGTCGCCCCTCGGCAGAACGGTTGCGGACGGCAGCCGAAACCAAATTTTAACCGTGTTTCTTGAGCGCCGGTTAACCCAAACGTGGTTACTGGACGATCAATGAAATCACTCGAATTGCGAAGGAGAGGCGGCATGGGCCGTATCGCAGCACTTACCACAAACCCGGTCATGATCGCGCTGGTCGCTATGCTCGCGATCACCGGTTGCGCCTCGAAGAAGACGCCGAACAGCGCCGCCGATCTCGGCCTCAACGGCGCCGGCGCGGCAACGCCCGGGTCGGCCCAGGACTTTACCGTCAACATCGGCGACCGCATCTTCTTCGATACCGATTCGTCCTCGATCCGCGCCGATGCGCAGACGACGCTGTCGCGCCAGGCGCAGTGGCTGAACCAGTACAAGCAGTATGCCATCGTCATCGAAGGCCATGCCGACGAGCGCGGCACGCGCGAATACAATCTGGCGCTCGGCGCCCGCCGTGCTGCCGCCACACGCGACTTCCTGGTCGCCAAGGGTGTTTCGGCGCAGCGCCTGAAGACCATTTCCTACGGCAAGGAGCGTCCGGTCGCGGTTTGCGACGACATCTCCTGCTGGTCGCAGAACCGCCGCGCCGTAACCACCCTGGGCGGCGCCGGTTCTTGATCGGCATAAATGCAACACTTGGTGCGAAAGGCGGCCAAAAGGCCGCCTTTTTCATATCTGCTCGCTCCAAACAAAATTTGGCCGAAGTCTCACGTCCTGTTAAGAGCCGAGAGCGTCTGGCTAGTCCCCAGTTGACTGGTCTACTTCGAATGAGAGGCGCGCAACAATGGTTTCACGGCGAGAGGCACATGCATTTCAGATCGGTCTTGAGCGGTACGCTTGCGCTGCTGCTCGTATCAAGTATCGCGGCACTTGCTGACGGGGCAAACGGCACCGGGCAGTCATCGGAAAGCGGTTTTTCCTTCCACCTGCCGACGATCAAACTGCCCGGCATTTTCGGCGAAAAGAAAAAGCCGGATCAGGTTCAATTCGCGCAACAGGATGGCACCGGCACTCCGGCGCTGGAGGAACAGCTCCGGCAGATGAATGGCAAGATCGAGGAACTCAATTTCCAGGTCCTGCAGATGCAGGAGCAGATCCGCAAGCAGCAGGAAGACAACGAATTCCGCTTCCAGCAGTTGGAAGGCGGTCCGCAAGGCGCGCAGCAGCCGGCCGAGCAGAAGAAGTCCGAGGCGGCGCCTAGCAGCGACAGCCCCAACGGCGACAGTAACGTGGCGGAGGCGCCGGGGACGCCGGCTCCGGCCGATGCGGGCAAGGCGGCAGACGGCGACAAGAGCGTCGAGGACGTCATCGTCGAATCGCCCAACGGCGATCCCGGCAAGCTGATCCCCGGCGCGCCGCCCAAGACGTTCGGCACCATCACCGTCGACAAAAACGGCAATGTCGTCGAAGCCGACGGCAATGCGCAAGCGAATGCGCCGCAGCAGAATACGGCCCCAGCCAACGGCGCCAGCGCAGCCGGCAACAAGGCCGGTAAATCCGATGATACGGTGGTCGCGGCACTCCCGTCGACCAACGATCCGGAGGAGCTTTACCGCAATTCTTACCAGTTCATCCTGTCGGGCGACTACAGCACCGCCGAACAGGGTTTCCGCGACCATATCGCCCGTTTTCCCAGAGACGCCAAGGCGGCGGACGCGCATTACTGGCTCGGTGAATCGCTGCTCGGCCAGCAGAAATACCGCGATGCGGCCGAGATTTTCCTCGCTGCCAGCAAGGACTATCCCAAGGCCAAGAAGGCGCCCGACATGCTGCTGAAACTCGGCGTTTCACTGGTCGGGCTGAAGCAGCGCGACGTGGCCTGTGCCACTTTCAGCGAGATCGGCAAGCGCTACCCCGATATTTCCGGCGCGCTCAAGGAGCGGGTCAAGCAGGAAAGGGCGCTCGCGGCGTGCTAGTTTTTCCTTTGCATGTCGTTGCCCCAAAACCGGGCCCACTTTTGGGCGACATGCATGATGCTCGACACCGAGCCTGACCTTCCGGATTTTTCGCGGATCGACTTTTCCAACGGCGCTGTTGCGGCCGTGTCCGGCGGCAGCGACTCGACCGCCCTTCTCCTCCTCCTCAAAGCCCATCTCGACCGTAACGCCCCGGCAACGAAATTGCTGGCGGTAACGATCGATCATCAATTGCGGCCGCAAGCGGCAGCGGAAGCGCAAGCCGTGGCCAGGCTGTGCGCGGCGCGCGGCATTGCCCATCGCGTCCTCGCCTGGTCGGGGCACAAACCATCGACCGGCCTGCCTGCCGCCGCGCGCGAAGCCCGATACCGGCTGCTCGCCGAGGCCGCCGAAGCGGCAGGCATCGGCCTGATCCTGACCGGCCACACCGCCGACGACCAGGCCGAGACCGTGCTGATGCGGCAAGCACGTGACGACGGGCCAGGTGAGGAGAGGCCGCGCGACGAAGGGCGGGGCCTTGCCGGCATGGCGCCGGCAACCCTCTACGATTGGCGGCACTGGATCGTGCGGCCGCTGCTCGGCGTGCGGCGTGCTGAGCTGCGCGAATTGCTGCAACGCGAACAGGTCGCCTGGATCGAAGATCCGACCAATGCCGACACTGCTTTCGAGCGGCCGCGCGTCCGCGCAGCACTTGTTGAAGGCGACGATGCGCCTCGCATGGCTGAAGCTATGGCGCTGGCCAGAAAGGCGGCGGCCGAGCGTGAGCAGCTGGGCAATCGCGCGGCCATGCTGATCCGCAGCTTGGCCTCCAGGCCGGCCGCCGGCCTCGTCCGCCTCGATCGGGATTTTGCGACGGCCGCCGACAGCCGGACGGCCATTTATGCGCTGCGCATCCTGCTGGCGGCGACCGGCGGCACCGCCTTCCTTCCCGACCAGGCCCGCAGCGAAGCCCTTTTCGGCCGGTTCCGCACCGGGCCGCTTTGTGCCACATTGTCGCGGACCGTGATCGATGCCCGGCGTACCGGCATCTTTCTGCACCGCGAATTGCGGGATCTGCCGCCCGCTGTTGCGGTTTCCGACAATGCCCTGTGGGACGGCCGCAGACGGATCACATTGGGCGACAGTTCAGGTGCATTGTTGATCGCGCCGCCGTTGGTGGCACCGCTCGGGGCGGCTCTTGCCGCAAAGCGGGCAATTGAAGGGCATGGCACGCCGGCAAGCCTTGTATGTGCCGCCCTGGCCGCCGAGCCGGCGCTCTGGCGGGACGGCGAATGCCTTGGTTTGCTCGGGGAAGGCCCGGGTTTGCCCGGGGAAGGCCCGATGCCGGCGGCTGTCGCCGCATATCCGGCAGTCGCGCCCTTCGCCCGTTTCCTGCCGTCCTTCGATCTGGCGCCGGCCGATGCCGTCGCCGCGTTGCTTGGCGCGGCGCCCGTTCCAGCCGTGCCATTCGGCGGCCACAGTGCCGGCCTACCACGGGCGAAAGCTTAACCGAGACCTGCTGTTATGCTTGGCAAGGGGGAACGCTCTCCCTATGTTAGGGCCAAGTTTCCTCTCACGACGCGTGTCCGCCCAGCGGGCGCCAACGGGACAATTGATGAATCCGAATTATCGCAACCTCGCGCTCTGGGCGATCATAGCGGTCCTGCTCATCGCGCTCTTCAATCTTTTCCAGACGCCGCAGACGCGTGGAGCCTCGAGCGATGTTCCCTATTCGCAGTTCCTGCAGGAAGTCGCGGCGGGACGGATCAAGTCGGTGACCATCGCCGGCGCCCGTATCTCCGGCAATTACACGGACAGTTCCAACGGCTTCCAGACCTATTCGCCTGGGGACCCGTCGCTGGTTTCGCGCCTGCAGGACAAGAACGTCACCATCAATGCGCGTCCTGAATCCGACGGCTCCAATTCGCTGTTCGGCACCCTGATCTCCTGGCTGCCGATGATCCTCATCCTCGGCGTCTGGATATTCTTCATGCGCCAGATGCAGTCCGGTTCCGGCCGCGCCATGGGCTTCGGCAAGTCGAAGGCCAAGCTTTTGACCGAAGCACATGGCCGCGTCACCTTCCAGGACGTCGCCGGCGTCGACGAAGCCAAGGAAGATCTGGAAGAGATCGTCGAGTTCCTGCGCGACCCGCAGAAATTCCAGCGGCTCGGCGGCAAGATCCCGCGCGGCGTGCTGCTCGTCGGTCCTCCCGGAACCGGCAAGACGCTGCTCGCCCGCTCGGTCGCGGGTGAAGCCAACGTGCCGTTCTTCACCATTTCGGGCTCGGACTTCGTCGAGATGTTCGTCGGCGTAGGCGCAAGCCGCGTCCGCGACATGTTCGACCAAGCCAAGAAGAATGCGCCTTGCATCATCTTCATCGACGAAATCGACGCGGTCGGCCGCCATCGCGGCGCCGGCCTCGGCGGCGGCAATGATGAACGCGAGCAGACGCTGAACCAGCTGCTGGTCGAGATGGATGGCTTCGAATCCAACGAAAGCATCATCCTGATCGCCGCCACCAACCGGCCAGACGTGCTCGATCCGGCGCTGCTGAGGCCGGGCCGCTTCGACCGCCAGGTGGTGGTGCCGAACCCCGACATCGTCGGCCGCGAGAAGATCCTGAAAGTGCATGTGCGCAACGTGCCGCTGGCGCCCAATGTCGACCTCAAGGTGATCGCGCGCGGCACGCCGGGCTTTTCCGGCGCCGACCTGATGAACCTGGTCAACGAATCCGCCCTGATGGCGGCGCGGCGCAACAAGCGCCTCGTCACCATGGCCGAATTCGAGGACGCCAAGGACAAGATCATGATGGGCGCCGAGCGCCGCTCGTCGGCGATGACACAGGCCGAGAAGGAGCTGACCGCCTATCACGAGGCCGGTCATGCCATCCTGGCACTCAACGTGCCGTCGGCCGATCCGCTGCACAAGGCGACCATCATCCCGCGCGGCCGGGCACTCGGCATGGTCATGCAGCTGCCGGAAGGCGACCGCTATTCGATGAGCTACAAATACATGATCTCGCGCCTCGCCATCATGATGGGCGGCCGTGTCGCCGAGGAGTTCAAGTTCGGCAAGGAGAACATCACCTCCGGCGCCTCCTCCGATATCGAGCAGGCGACCAAGCTGGCGCGTGCCATGGTGACGCGCTGGGGCTTCTCCGACAAGCTCGGCCATGTCGCCTATGGCGACAACCAGGAGGAGGTGTTCCTCGGCCATTCGGTGGCGCGCACGCAGAATATCTCGGAAGAGACGGCGCAGATCATCGACGCCGAAGTGCGCCGGCTGATCGACGAGGCCTATTCGACGGCAAGGTCCATCCTGACCAAGAAAAAGAAGGAATGGATCGCGCTGGCGCAGGGCCTGCTCGAATACGAGACGCTGTCCGGCGAGGAGATCAAGCAGCTGATCGCCGGCAATAAGCCCGCGCGCGACCTTGGCGACGACACGCCGCCGAGCCGCGGCTCGGCCGTGCCGAAGTCCGGCCGCCGCAAGAAGGGCCCCGAGCCCGAAGGCGGCATGGAACCCCAGCCATCAAGCTAGGCTCCGGCCCAGGACAGATCGACTTCGAAACGCCGCGGCTCTAACCGCGGCGTTTTCTCTTGGGGAATGCGACCCTTCCTGCATCGCTGGAAATTGGCGAAAGTGACGATAACGGCCAATCTCCCCCCTCGTGGGGGAGATGTCCGGCAGGACAGAGAGGGGCGCGAAGGAATGGGGCCTTCTATCGTCCTCGTTGACGACTTCGGGAAGATCGACAAGGCGCGCCGGAGAATGAAGTTCGCATTTTTTGCCGACGGCGCCACATTTTGTTCTTGCTTTGTGCCGGCAGGTATGCTACTAATTTGAGTATGGTGCCAATTGGCGCCGCCGACCCGCCCACGGAGGCGGGTTTTTTTATTTCAGGCTCCTTCGACCCGACGTGGCGCGTGCTGGCGACCATCGATGTCGGCGGGACAGTGCCCTGGACAGTGCCCCTCTGTCCTGCCGGACATCTCCCCCGCACGAGGGGAGATTGCTAGTCTAGAGCGGCGGCCGATGCCGCCTCTTCTGAACGCGCGGCAGCATGCAACAAAAAAGCCCGCGAACCTTGCGGCTCGCGGGCTCATGTCGTCGGATGGTGGCGCCGGTCAGCTCTTCAGCTTGGCGTTGCAGAGGCTGTAGAAGCCGCCGCCTTTCTGGATCCACCTGAGGCCGCCCAGCGTGTTGGCGTCCTTGTTGGCGTAGTAGAGGTCGAGGCAGGTGTGCATGCGGCCCTTGGCCGGGGTCTCGGTTGCATACTTCTTGGAGACCGCCGTCGGGAATTTCACACCCTGGGGGGCGGTGATCGTCGGCGGTTGCGGATCGCCGGTGTACTTGGCGTCGGGAGCCGGCAGGGTGTCGTCGTCGGCTGCGCCGGCGCCGCATTGGCTCTTGCGGAAGTCGTTCCACTTCATGCCATTCAGCGTGTTGCCGGTCTTGGCAGCCTGATATATTTGGCGCTGCAATCCGCCATGCTGAGGCCTTTGCCGGTATCGGTCGCGGCGGCTGTCGTCGCCTTGGCAGGTGCCGCGGCAGGCTGTGCGGCTGCAGTTGCGCCGGCGGCGCATTCACTCTTGCGGAAGTCGTTCCATTTCATGCCGTTGAGCGTGCCGGCAGCCTTGGCGGCCTGGTATTTGGTGCTGCATTCCTTGGCCGTCAGCCCAGGCGCCGCGTCATCGCTGCTGGTCGCCGCTGCTTTGGTCGTGGCGGTGGGTTGTGCGGCTGCCGTCGCGCCGGCGGCGCACTGGGTCTTGCGGAAATCGTTCCACTTCATGCCGTTGAGCGTGCCGGCAGCCTTGGCGGCCTGGTATTTGGTGCTGCACTCCTTCGCCGTCAGGCCCGGCGCCGCATCGTCGGCGGCGGCTGCCTTGGTCGTGTCGGCGGCCTTGGCCGTGGCTTTGGCTGGGGCGGGATCGTTCGTAGCAGCGGTGGCGTCGGTGCCGCATTGGGCCTTGCGGAACTGGTTCCAGTTCTGCCCGCCAAGCGTTCCCGCATCTTTGGCCGCATTATACTTGGTGCTGCACTCGGCCATGGTCAGCGCGTTGGCAGGCGCGGCCAGGAATAAGGTCGCGACGGCAAGACCCGTCAAAGTGGCAAGTCGGTGGATGAGCATGCGTTTTCTCCCTACGGCGGTTCATGATATGTCCCAGTGCAGCAATAGCGCTCAACGGCTGGTTGCGCCAGATGCTAAGTAGCGTAGAGACAAATTTAGAAGTGCATTCTTTTCTTTAAGGTGATGAATTCGTTGCCGGGACTGTCTCCCGGCCAAGTTCGTCCGGGTGCATTGCACGGAGAGCGCGCATATGGCTGGTTCCCAGCGAGGACACTGCGTCGCATGACAGCCAGTCAAATCGGCGGGTGCGGCGGACCTGAGCCTACCGCTGTCTGGAGCAGCACGATGCGGATTCGGGTTCAAGGCCACACTGCCACAGACCAAAGGATCCAGATGAGGTTTGAGTTGACGTTTCTGATGTTGCTGCCGCAACAAGGGCTCGGAACTTGAAAATCAACACACTAGCGTGACGCAAAACACACAAAACAATAATTTTCTAAGGATTGGTCGTCCATAATCATACAATGTGATGACGGGGCTTGGGCCATTTTATGGCATGAGATGCTCGGAAAGAACCATCGGGAAGCTGGCGAACATGGCAGGACATTATTTCGGTACGGACGGCATTCGTGGGCGAGCCAACAAGTTTCCAATGACGGCGGAGGTCGCCATGCGGGTCGGCATGGCCGCCGGCCTCTCCTTCCAGCGCGGCAGCCACCGCCACCGCGTCGTGCTCGGCAAGGATACCAGGCTTTCCGGCTACATGATCGAGAACGCGATGGTATCCGGCCTGTGCGCCGCCGGCATGGATGTCTTCCTGCTCGGCCCGATTCCGACGCCGGCTGTTGCCATGCTGGTGCGCTCGCTGCGCGCCGATATCGGCGTGATGATCTCTGCCTCGCACAACCCCTATTACGACAACGGCATCAAGCTGTTCGGCCCCGATGGCTATAAGCTGTCCGATGAGATCGAGGAGCGTATCGAGGGGATGCTCGACAAGGATATCGAACTGGCGCTCGCCGATTCCGATGGGCTCGGCCGCGCCAAACGCGTCGACGGCGTGCATGACCGCTATATCGAATTCGCCAAGCGCACGCTGCCGCGCTCGATGTCGCTGTCGGGCCTGCGCATCGTCGTCGATTGCGCCAATGGCGCCGCCTACAAGGTGGCGCCCGACGCGCTGTGGGAACTCGGCGCCGAGGTCGTTGCCATCAATGTCGAGCCCAACGGCTTCAACATCAACAAGGAATGCGGCTCGACTCATCCGGCCGGCCTGCAAAAGAAGGTGCACGAGGTGCGCGCCGATATCGGCATTGCGCTCGACGGCGATGCCGACCGCGTCGTCATCGTCGATGAAAACGGCGCGATCGTCGATGGCGACCAGATCATGGCACTGATCGCCGAGTCCTGGCACCAGAGCGGACGGCTGGCCGGCGGCGGCGTCGTCTCGACGGTGATGTCCAATCTCGGCCTCGAACGCTTCCTCGGCGACATGAACCTGCAGTTGCATCGCACCAAGGTCGGTGACCGCTATGTCGTCGAGCACATGCGTGCCCATGGGCTCAATGTCGGCGGCGAACAGTCGGGCCACATCGTGCTGTCCGATTTCTCGACTACCGGCGACGGGCTCGTCTCGGCGCTCCAGGTGCTCGCCTGCATCAAGCGGCATAACCGGCCGGTCAGCGAACTGTCGAAGAAATTCGAGCCGGTGCCGCAGCTTTTGAAGAATGTGCATATTTCCGGCGGCAAGCCGCTGGAGGAGGCGCCGGTCAAGGCGGCGATCGAAGATGCGCGCAATCGCCTCGGCAAGGCCGGGCGCCTGGTCATCCGGCCATCCGGCACGGAGCCGCTCATCCGCGTCATGGCGGAGGGCGACGACCCGCAGCTTGTCGAGTCCGTGGTCAACGACATCGTCGAGGTCATTTCGGAAACGCGCAGCGCCGCCTGATCTCCCTCCAACATGGGTCAAAAGCCCGCCTTGCCGGCGGGCTTTTTATTGGGTCGCGGCCAGCTCCGCCTGCAGCAACGGCCGCCAGATTGCTCGACTTTTAGAGATTCGTGGTTAATCAATACGGTTAAACGCCTTTTAACCTTTCCGATTCATTATCCACAACTGAGGTCAATCACATTTCGGGCGCGTTCGCCGTTCGAGGGTTTCTCAGGGGTGATAAGCATGTTCAACACAGCAAGAATGGCTCTCCTGGCCGCGGTGTTTGCCGGCGCCGGGCCGGCATTCGCCGCCGATTTCGTCGAGCCGCCCGTCGTCGAGGAGGCGCCGCCACCGATCGCCTACGAGCAGCCGGCCGACTTTGGCGGCTGGTATATCCGTGGCGACATCGACTATCACTGGTCGAAGTTTCGCGGCGCCGACTATATCACCTACGGACCGCCTCCCGGAACCGGCACTTTTGACAGCGGCAAGCTGAAGAGTGCTTTCTCGGCCGGTGCCGGCGTTGGCTATCAAATCGACCGGCACTTCCGCGCCGACTTGACCGCGGACTGGATGAGCAAATCCACCTTCCGCGGCTCGACCAGCGGCATCTGCCTTGATGGAGATCCTTGTACTTCGGTCGACACCTCGTCCTATACCGCGCTGCTGCTGCTCGCCAACGCCTATGTCGATATCGGCACATGGCACGGTATCACGCCCTATGTCGGCGCCGGCATCGGCGGCGCCTGGGTTAAGTGGGATACACTCCACAACAGCGATGAAGACGGTGAATTCTTCCACCGCGGCGGCAAGGGCTGGCGTTTTGCCTATGCTGCCATGGTTGGCGCATCCTACTGTTTGACCGATCGCGTCAAACTCGACGTCGGCTACCGCTACAGCCATATAAACGGTGGGAAGATGTTCGACTTCGGCAGCGGCGTCGGCCCCGGCTATGACAATGGCATCAATGTTCATGAGGTGCGCGGCGGCCTGCGCTACCAGTTCGGCAGATCGGACTGCGTTGAACCGGAACCTTATGTTCCGGAACCCGAGCCCGTCTACACCAAGTAGTCGCTTCGAAATCGAGGAATTCGTTGACCGCCCGGCTGATGCCGGGCGGTTTCGTTTGGCTGCCTAAACATGCTGCGGCGCTCTGTAACACCGTCCGGCTCGAGGAGCGAAGGCGGATCAAATCAATTGCTAACGCCTTGTTATCCTTAACCCGCACTTAACCACTATGGTTAACAATGCTGTCTGAAACGGCGCGCGATCGCGAATGCGCCAAGTTCGGGAGCCGAGGACCATGACATTCAAATCGCCTGTAGCACTGGCGCTTGCAGCAGTCGTCCTGGTGCCGCTGACGCCGGCGCTTGGCGCCGATTACGAACCGCCGGTCTATGTCGACCAGGCGCCCGACTATGTACCGGTCGAGGTTGGCTCGGGATGGTATCTGCGTGGCGATGTCTCCTATCTGGTGCAGAAGAGCTTCAAGGATGAGCATTTCGCCTTTACACCCGCGAGCTTCGACGAAAAGGAAGATCCCATCTTCGCCAGCATCGGCTTCGGCTACCATTTCAACGACTATCTGCGCGCCGATCTCAATGTGGGCTATCTTCCCGGCAACAAGATCGACGTCGGCTATAACGACGGAACGACCGTGGCATCGGCGACCCTGAAGAACTATGCCTTCTCAGGCATACTCAATGGCTATGTCGATCTTGGGACCTATGTCGGAATCACACCTTATCTCGGCGCTGGTGTCGGTATCCTGCAGAGCAAGCGTCGCCTGTCGGCGAGCTACTTCACCGACAACGCCGACCCCACCGACGATTTCGTCCTGCGTGACAACAAGACCCAATACTCCTTCGCCTACACGCTGAATGCCGGCCTTGCCTACCAAGTGTCCAAGAACGTCTCAGTCGATCTGGGCTATCAGTATTTTTCCGCGCCAGACGCCGAATATGTGACTGCCGAGAGCCTGACTTCCTTTCCGATCCGCAAAGGAATCAACAATCATCAAGTCAAAGTCGGACTACGCTACGATCTCTGGTAGGCTCGATCGAAGCCGAGGCGTTGACAATGGCGGGTCGTAGGCCCGCCGTTTACGTTTCGTCGCCGGCAATATCCCGGCAGCGACAAAAACTTTCCCCTTGACGCCGAAAGCCTGAACGCATATCGCCGTCCGTGGGCCACCCCTCCCCAACGAGGGGCCACTATCTGGAAGGATAGACCACGATGACGACGCATACGAAGCCCGGATTCCGTCCGGCAAATCCCAATTTTTCCTCAGGTCCCTGTGCAAAACGCCCCGGCTGGTCGGTCGAGGCGCTCAAAAATGCCGCGCTCGGGCGCTCGCACCGTGCCAAGATCGGCAAGACCAAGCTCGAACAAGCGATCGAGCTGACGCGGGAAATCCTCCAGGTTCCGGCGGATTACCGCATCGGCATCGTGCCGGCCTCGGATACCGGCGCGGTCGAAATGGCGCTGTGGTCGCTGCTCGGCGAGCGCGGCGTCGACATGGTGGCCTGGGAGAGCTTCGGCTCCGGCTGGGTCACCGATGTGGTCAAGCAGCTGAGGCTCGCCGATGTGCGCAGGTTAGAGGCTGACTACGGCGCACTGCCCGACCTGACCAAAATCGACTTCGACCGCGACGTGGTCTTCACCTGGAACGGCACGACGTCGGGCGTGCGCGTGCCGAACGGCGACTTCATCCCGGCCACACGCAAGGGCCTGACCATCTGCGACGCCACTTCGGCGGCCTTTGCGCAAAAGCTCGATTTTCAGAAACTCGACGTCGTCACCTTCTCCTGGCAGAAGGTCTTGGGCGGTGAGGGCGCGCACGGAATGCTGATCCTCAGCCCGCGCGCCGTGGAACGCCTGGAAAGCTACAAACCGGCCTGGCCGCTGCCGAAGATCTTCCGTCTCACCTCGGGGGGCAAGCTGATCGAAGGCATCTTCAAGGGCGAGACGATCAACACGCCGTCGATGCTGTGCGTCGAGGACTATCTCGACGCGCTGCGTTGGGCGAAGTCGATCGGCGGCCTCGACGCGCTGGTCACCAGAGCGGATGCCAATGCCGCTGTTCTCGATCGCTTTGTCGGAAAATCTTCCTGGCTCGGCCATCTTGCCGTAGACCCGGCGACGCGTTCGAACACGTCGGTCTGCCTTTCCTTCACCGATCCGGATGTCGCTGCACTCGACGCCGACGGACAGGCTGCATTCGCCAAGGCAATTGTCTCGGTGCTCGACAAGGAAGGCGTCGCCTACGACATCGGCGCCTACCGCGATGCACCGCCCGGCCTGCGCATCTGGTGCGGGGCGACAGTCGAGACCTCCGATCTCGAAGCGCTGCTGCCCTGGCTCGACTGGGCCTTTGCCGCGCAAAAGGCGTCGCTCAAAGCGGCGGCCTGATCCCTCCCCCTTCGAGGGGAGGGTGGCCCGAAGGGCCGGGTGGGGTCGCCTCCACCCGCTCAACGATCCGCCATCCAGAAAGAAAAAGATTTTCGGCCGCGCCCGGCCGCAACGACCCCACCCCGGCGCTTCGCGCCGACCCTCCCCTCAAGGGGGAGGGACGCCAATCGCAAAGGACCAAGCCAATGCCCCGCGTTCTCGTCTCAGACAAACTTTCCACCACCGCCGTGCAGATCTTCAGGGATCGCGGCATCGAGGTCGACTATTTGCCGGATCTCGGCAAGGACAAGGAAAAACTGCTCGAAGTGATCGGCCAGTATGATGGGCTGGCCATCCGCTCGGCGACAAAGGTCACGGAGAAGCTGATCAACGCCGCGACCAGGCTGAAGGTCGTGGGCCGCGCCGGCATCGGCGTCGACAATGTCGACATCCCGGCGGCGAGCCGCAAGGGCATCATCGTGATGAACACGCCCTTCGGCAATTCGATCACCACCGCCGAGCATGCCGTCGCCATGATCTTCGCGCTGGCCCGCCAGATACCGGAGGCCAACGCCTCGACCCACGCCGGCAAATGGGAAAAGAACCGCTTCATGGGTGTCGAGATCACCGGCAAGACGCTGGGCATCATCGGCTGCGGCAATATCGGTTCGATCGTCGCTGCGCGCGGCGTCGGCCTGAAGATGCATGTCATCGCCTTCGATCCATTCCTGTCGGACAGCCGCGCCGAGGAGCTCGGCGTCGAAAAGGTCGAGCTCGACGAGCTGTTCGCCCGCGCCGACTTCATCACGCTGCACACGCCGCTTACCGACAAGACGCGCAACATCATCGACACCGCGGCGATCGCGAAGATGAAGACCGGCGTGCGTATCATCAACTGCGCCCGTGGCGGGCTGATCGTCGAGGCCGACCTGATCGCGGCGCTGAAGAGCGGCAAGGTGGCCGGCGCCGGCATCGACGTGTTCGAGGTCGAACCGGCGGACAACAACGCACTGTTCGGCATGGAGAATGTCGTGGCGACGCCGCATCTCGGCGCGTCGACCACCGAAGCGCAGGAGAATGTCGCCCTGCATGTCGCCGAGCAGATGTCCGACTATTTGATCAAGGGCGCCGTTTCCAACGCCATCAACATGCCGTCGATCACCGCCGAAGAGGCGCCGCGGCTGAAACCTTTCGTCAAGCTTGCCGAAGTGCTCGGCGCCTTTGTCGGACAGGTCACCGAGGATCCGATCAAGGAGGTCGAGATACTGTTCGACGGCTCGACCGCGACGATGAACACGCGCGCGCTGATCAGTGCCACCCTTGCCGGGTTGATCCGGCCGCAGGTCTCCGACGTCAACATGGTGTCGGCGCCGATCATGGTGAAGGAGCGCGGCATCATCGTCGCCGAGGTCAAGCGTGACAAGTCGGGCGTGTTCGACGGCTATATCAAGCTGACGGTCAAGACCGAGCACAGGACGCGCTCGATCGCCGGCACCTGTTTCTCGGACGGCAAGCCGCGCTTCATCCAGATCAAGGGCATCAATCTCGACGCAGAGGTCGGCCAGCACATGCTCTACACGACCAATGCCGACGCGCCCGGCATCATCGGTCTGCTCGGCACGGTGTGCGGCGAGAACGGCGTCAACATCGCCAACTTCCAGCTCGGCCGCAACCGGCCGGGCGGCGATGCCATCGCATTGCTCTATCTCGATGCGCCGTTCCCGGAAAACGTGTTGGCGCAGGTGCGCTCGCACAAGTCGATCGACTCCGCCAAGCGGCTGCATTTCGATGTGGGGATAGCCTGAAATTCGATCGCCCCGTGTGCAGCAGCACGCGGGGCGGTGGAACGTCGCGGCAAGCGACTTCATTCAGCAGCGGATGCCGCCATCTTCCGTCCGCTGTATTCGGCGAGGCTGATGCCACCGAGCACCAGCGCGAGAGCCAGCGCCTGATAGAGCTGGAATGTCTCACCGACAATCAGCACCGATAGCAGCGTACCGAAGATCGGCACCAGATTGATGAACAGGCCGGCCCGGTTGGCGCCGATCAGCTCGTTGCCCCTGATATAGAAGATCTGCGCGATGACCGAAGCACCGATGGCGGTATAGAACGCGACCGCCCAGCCGCGGGCATCGGGGACAATGACCTTGCCGGCGGCAATCTCCCACAGGAAGAAAGGCAGCGATGTGACGAGTGCGGCAACCGAAAGCGCCAGCATCAGGCTCTGCCAGCGGATGACCGGCTTCAGCCGCAACCCCACCGAATAGAAGGAGTAGCAAAGCACGGCGACCAGCATGATCGCGTCGCCAAAGTTGAGATCCAGCTTGAGAAGCTGGCGCAGGTCGCCATGGCTCGCCGTCACCGCGACGCCAATGATGGTCAGCACGACGCCAGCTATCTGCACCCGGTTCACCCGCAGGCGAAACAGCACGAAATTGGCGATGATGATCACGATCGGTATCGCCGCCTGCTCGATCGAGACGTTGATCGCCGTCGTGTAGTTGAGCGCCGTGTAGAAGATCGCATTGAAAAAGGCGAAGCCGCAAGCGCCGAGCCCGCCAAGCAGCAACCAGTGCCTGCGCACCACCGGCCAGTCTTGGCGTAGCGTTCCCCAGCCGATCGGCAGCAGGATCAGAACCGCCAGCAGCCAACGCAGGAAGACCAGCGTCATCGGCGAGATATGACCGACCGCCAGCTTTCCCGCCACGGAGTTGCCGCCCCACAGCAAGGTGGTGAACAGCAGGAACAGATAGGCGGCTCGATGCATCGTGAACTCCCGGCCAGGCAGAGGGAATTTGACGGTCGGTGTGGGCCTATTGCGACCGCCAGCCCAAGTAAATGATGTCAAAGGCGAAAATTGTTGTGCCTCGGAGCGTTTTGGGCGGCAAAGAGTGGTCGCGCTCGCCGGGTCTTGACGCTATAGAGCGACGTGCGTGCAATTGGACGCTACAAAGTACGCGTCGGAAGGCTTTAATCTCGCGTCGTGCTTTTCCGAAAATCGATTCCGATTTTGGGGGCCGATGCGATAGAGGCCTATCGTTTCGAATTGTTTCAAGCTGCTCGTGCGGCGTCTCAAGGGAAAAGAAATATGGCCAATGTGGTGGTCGTCGGCTCGCAATGGGGCGATGAGGGCAAAGGCAAGATCGTAGACTGGCTGTCGGAGCGCGCCGATGTTGTCGTGCGCTTCCAGGGCGGCCACAATGCCGGCCACACGCTGGTCGTCGACGGCAAGGTCTACAAGCTGTCGCTGCTGCCGTCCGGCGTGGTGCGGCAAGGCAAGCTTTCCATCATCGGCAATGGCGTCGTCTTCGATCCGCACGCTTTCGTCGCGGAGGTTGCGAAATTGAAGGCGCAGGGCGTCGAGGTGACGCCAGACCGCCTGAAAATAGCCGAAAACACCGCGCTTATCCTGTCCTTGCACCGGGAGCTGGACGGATTTCGCGAGGACGCCGCTTCCAATTCCGGAACGAAGATCGGCACGACCCGTCGCGGCATCGGTCCCGCCTATGAAGACAAGGTGGGCCGGCGCGCGGTCAGGGTGATGGATTTGGCGGATTTGGAAACGCTGCCCTTGAAGGTCGACAGGCTGCTGACGCACCACAATGCGCTGCGGCGCGGGCTCGGCCATGCCGAGGTCACGCATGGGGCGATCATGAGCGAGCTGATCTCGGTAGCCGACGAGATCCTGCCCTATATGGACCGCGTCTGGAAAATCCTCGACGACAAGCGCCGCGCCGGCGAGCGCATCCTGTTCGAGGGCGCGCAAGGCACGTTGCTCGACATCGACCACGGCACTTATCCGTTCGTCACCTCGTCCAATACGGTTGCCGGTCAGGCCGCCGCCGGGTCGGGTGTCGGGCCGGGCGCCATCGGCTATGTGCTCGGCATCACCAAGGCCTATACGACGCGCGTCGGCGAAGGCCCGTTTCCAACCGAACAGAAGAACGAGATCGGCGAGTTCCTGGGCACGCGCGGCCATGAATTCGGCGTCGTCACCGGCCGCAAGCGGCGCTGCGGCTGGTTCGATGCCGTGCTGGTCCGCCAGGCCGTCGCCGTCAACGGCATCAAGGGCATTGCGCTGACCAAGCTCGATGTGCTCGATGGGCTGGACGAGATCAAGGTCTGTACCGGCTACCGACTCGACGGCGAGGCGATCGATTACCTGCCGGCCAGCCAGGGTGCGCAGGCCCGCGTCGAACCGGTCTACGAGACGCTGGAGGGGTGGAAAGGCACCACTGCCGGCGCGCGTAGCTGGAACGACCTGCCGGCCCAGGCGGTGAAGTACGTCCGCTACATCGAAGAGCTGATCGGCGCGCCGGTCGCACTCCTTTCCACCAGCCCTGAACGGGACGACACGATACTTGTGACCGATCCGTTTCAAGACTAGTTTCTCAGCCTTCCGGGCATTGCGGCTGATTTGCGGGGGCCGGCCCAGAAACAAATGCAGGTCGACTGACGTATGGTAGATTTTGTTCCTATTCTGAAAAAGGCGCTCGATAAACTCGGTGAGCCGTCGGCGGAAGTGCGCGCCAGGGTCTATGACAGGGCCCGTTCGTCAATCGCGAAACAACTCGCAGAGAAGGCCACGATGACGCCTTCCGATGTCGACCGGCAGATGCGTGCACTGGAAGACGCCATCGCCAAAGTCGAGCGGGACTATGCCAAGCCTGCGCCGCCACCCGACCCGCTGGCGGAACTGGAGGACATCTTCTCCTCCATCGACCGCAACAAGAACCAGTCCAGCCATATCCGACAGCCAGCAAAGACGGAGCCGGCATGGCAGCCGGCCAAGACCGAGCCGGCAAAGACCGGGCCGGCCTGGCAGCCCACGCCCGCCAAGGCGGCGCCGAACTGGCAAAAGCCGCAGCCCGTCGCTCTTTCTCAGGAGCGCGCTGGTCCGCCGCCGTCCGATATGGATCTTCCGACGGCTGACGGCCAAGACGGCGTTTTTCGGGGCGACGACTTTTCCAACGACGGCGGGCCCGCGGAGGACAGGTTCCAGCGGCTCCATCCTGCCGAGCGCAGGCGTAGCTATGGCGGTGTGATCGCCGCCGCCATTGCCTTGCTCGTCATTGCCGGTGGTGGCTATGGCATCTGGCTGAACAAGGATGCGTTCGGCAGCATGCTCGGCCTCGACTCGACCAAAGCCGTCGCCACCGAACCGCTGGTAAAACCAGCCCCGCCCAAGCCTGAGGCCGATGCGGCCGTACCGGCCGCCGCGCCTCCGACGGAGGCCGGCGAGGGCGCGAAGTTCACGCAGCGCCTGACGCCCGAGGGCCACGAAGTCGATCCCGGCCCCGCGGCCGGGCAGGCGGGCATCGGCGAAGGCGAATCCGTCGCCGCACTGACCACGCCGCCATCGGCCGCACAAGCGCCGACCACCCCGGCACCCGCCGCGCCGGCACCGGCCGCACCCGCCGACACGCAAGCCACGGCCAATGCTCCAGCAGTCGATGGGTCCGCTGCACCAACTCCCGCAACGCCGCCCGCCAACGGGGCAGCAGCGCCTGCAGCGGCCGCCCCGCCGCCCGCACCGGCAGCGGCACCAACGGCAGTTCCGCCGCAAGCCACGTTGGCCGTCGGCCAGAAGGCGATCTTCTACGAGGAGCGCACCAGCACCGCTCAAGGCTCGGCCGAGCCCGGCAACATCGTCTGGTCGCTGGTGCAGGAATCGCCCGGCGGCGACCTGCCGCCCGAGCCGGCGATCCGCGCCGAGGCGACCATTCCAGGCAAGGATATCCAGTTGCGCATGACGATCCGTCGCAACACCGACCAGACGCTGCCGGCCAGCCATATTATCGAGATGATCTTCCTGACGCCTGACGGCTTCGAGGGCGGCGGCGTCGACAACATCCTGCGTGTCGCCAT
Organism: Mesorhizobium sp. M0678; assembly: GCF_040320505.1. Lineage (NCBI taxonomy): Bacteria > Pseudomonadati > Pseudomonadota > Alphaproteobacteria > Hyphomicrobiales > Phyllobacteriaceae > Mesorhizobium > Mesorhizobium sp. M0678. Next base: position 256,582 of record NZ_JAMYPT010000006.1, read on the forward strand.
GAAGGGCTCCGAGCAGGATGCCGGAAGCCCGCTGATCGGCATCCCGGCCAAGATCGCCGACGGTTTCTTCCTGGTTGCGCTCAACGATACCAAGGCGGATGAAGACGCCAATCTGACCTTGCTCAGAGGTCAGGACTGGATCGATGTGCCGGTCGTCTACAAGACCGGGCGGCGGGCGCTGCTCACCATGGAAAAGGGCATTCCAGGCGAGAAGGTGTTCGACGAGGCGCTAAAGGCCTGGCAGACAAAGACGGCGGGGTGAGGCCGGCTCACCAGCCCAACGCCTCTCTGGCTCAGAAGCCTTGGAACAGCATGTCGAGCGCGCTCACGATGTCGTCGTGATGGCGAGAAAGATTTCCTTCGGCAACGGGCAATTCAGAGGTCATCAAGGCTGACATGAATTGAGTGACCATGACATGGTCCTTACCGTTGATGGTGAAGATAGGGTTTAGCCGGCGGCCCGGCACTGGGGCCTTGTTGGCTGGCATCAGCGGGACGACGACCTTCGTGTCGAGCCGTCCCAGAAGGTCGGATTGGACATCGAGAAGGTAACCGTCGCCTTCGGCACTCTGGTAGAAATCATAACGTGCCATCAAAACAGCCGGTGCTTGGCCAGAGGCAAGCCGTTGCGCCTGACATAGTCATTCGAACTGTCGATCGCTTCCTTGTTTTCCTCCTGCCACCGGCGGTTTTTTTCGGCCGAAATCGCCTTGGCGATGCCCTCTTCCGCAGCGCGGGATATATTGATGCCCAACGCCTTGGCATCCTCGATCAATCGGGAGTCGATCGATGTATTAACCGACTTTCTTTGGGTTTTTGGCTTCGATTGAAGCATACAGCCGCTCCCATTTATGCGCATAATGTAGGCGCATATGAGCGTGCACGCAACCTCTCATCCCTCCATCTCTTCCCTTAGCATCTCGAGTTCCAGCCATTCCTCCTCGAGCGCTGCCAGTGTGACGCGCTCCTTGTCGAGCGCGGCAATCGTCTTCTGGAACGAGGCCGGGTCGCGCTCGTAATAGGCCGGATCGGCGATGTTGTTCTCCAGCCGCGAGATCGAGGCCGACACCGCCTCGATCTTCTTGGGTAAGGTTTCCAGCGCGAATTTCTGCTTGAACGACAGTTTCTTGGCCGGGCCCTTCGGTGCGGCCGCTTCGTTCCTGCTTGCCGCCGTCGCTTCACCGGCTTCTGCTTTTGGCCGCGCCCTGCGGTCGTCCAGCCTGGTGCCGCCGCGCTGCCCAAGCATGTCGGAATAGCCGCCGGCATATTCGATCCAGCGGCCGTCACCATCCGGCGCGATGATGCTGGTCACGGTGCGGTCGAGGAAATCGCGATCGTGGCTGACCAGGATCACCGTGCCGGCAAAACCGGCGACCAGTTCCTGCAGCAGCTCCAGCGTCTCCATGTCGAGATCGTTGGTCGGCTCGTCGAGCACAAGCAGGTTTGCCGGCCGCGCCAAAACGCGTGCGAGAATCAGCCGTGCCCGCTCGCCGCCCGAAAGCTCGCGCACCGGCGTGCGCGCCTGTTCCGGCTTGAACAGGAAGTCTTTCATGTAAGAGACGACGTGGCGCTGCTCGCCATTGATGACGAGGTTCTCGCCGCGCCCGTCGGTCAGATACTGCGCCAGTGTCTCCTGCGGGTCGACGGCTTCGCGCTTCTGGTCGAGCGTGGCGATCTCCAGATTGGTGCCGAGCCGCACCGTGCCTGCGTCCGGCTTCAATTCGCCGGTCAGCATCTTCAACAGCGTCGTCTTGCCGGCGCCGTTCGGCCCGACCAGGCCGACGCGATCGCCGCGCTGGATGCGGGTCGAGAATCCCTTGACCACGGTCAGATCGCCAAAGCTCTTCTCGATGTTCTTGGCTTCGATCACCAGTTTGCCGGATTCGGCGGCGTCGCTGGCTGTCATCGTCGCCGCACCCTCGGCGCCGCGATGACCACGAAAGCGCTGGCGCATGGTCTGCAATTCACCGAGCCGGCGCATGTTGCGCTTGCGCCTTGCCGTCACGCCATAGCGCAGCCAGTGCTCCTCGCGCACGATCTGGCGACCGAGCTTGTGCTGCTCGCGCTCTTCCTCCTCCAGCACCGTGTCGCGCCATTCCTCGAAATAGCCAAAGCCCTTGTCGAGACGGCGGGTCTGGCCGCGGTCGAGCCAGATTGTGGCGCGTGACACGCGCTCGAGAAAACGGCGGTCATGCGAGATGACGACCAGTGCCGAGGAGGTGCGGGCAAGCTCCTCCTCCAGCCATTCGATGACCGAAAGGTCAAGATGATTGGTCGGCTCATCGAGGAGGAGAATGTCGGGCTCCGGCGCCATGACGCGGGCGAGGGCGGCGCGCCGCGCCTCGCCGCCGGAGAGGTCGTTCGGCCGTTCCTCGCCGGTCAGGCCGAGATGCTCCATCAGATAGGTGGCGCGGTAGGGATCGTCGGCCGGCCCGAGCCCCGCCTCGACATAGGCGCGGACAGTCGCAAAGCCGTCCATGTCGGGCATTTGCGGCAAGTAGCGCACGGTCGCCGAAGGCTGGCGGAAGACTTCGCCGTCCTGCGGTTCGATCAGCCCGGCGGCTATCTTGAGGAGCGTCGACTTGCCAGAGCCGTTGCGGCCGACCAGGGCGATCTTGTCACCAACTGAGGCCGTCAGGGCGGCACCGTCGAGCAGCGGCGTGCCGCCAAATGTCAGCTTTATCCCGTCGAGATTGAGAAGCGGCGGCGCCATGTCAGCTTTCTGGGCTCAGCTTTCCGGAAGAGGGTAGGGATGCGCGAGCAGCAGCGCGCGGCCGCTGGCCAGCGCGATTTCCAACCGGCCCCTGACCTCGTTGGAAATGGTCAGCGACGAGCCGAACGCAACCTCGACATGGTCGAGCGGCCATTTGGCGCCGGTGACTGTCAGGCCGGCGAGATCCGAAAAGCCGAGCACCGAAAACAGCGTGCCGTCGACATAGTCGAAGCCAGTCTTTCCAGGCAGCAAAGGAATGCCTTCCTGTGCGCCGCTGGTCAAAAGCACTTCCGTTCCGCCTTCCGCCAGCCGGACGCTTAGCGCCAGATGCAGGAAGATGTGGTCGGTACGTTTGCCGCCGAAGGCGCCTGCGAGCACAAGGCTGGTCGCACCACGTTCGAGTGCGGCGGCGATAGCGAGTTCACCGTCGGTCTTGTCTTTTTCGGCGGGAAACACCTGCCGTGGCACGGCGGCCAGATCCTCCGGCAACTCGGCAGGCACCGAATCGAAATCGCCGACCCAGAGTTCCGGCCTCAGGCCCAGCATGCGGGCATGGCCGATGCCGGCATCGGCGGCGATGACGCGCGAGCCTTCGACCTGGCGGTCGAGCAGCGGCGTGCGGATGAGATCGCCGCCAAGCAGGATGGTGAATGTGCTCATATCTCGTGGCCCTTACCAGCCCTGCCCCGGAAACGGAAGATGAAACGGCAGACGAAACGGAAGGCTGGGCTTTGGATGCCCGGCAAACTTCCGCTTGCGCAGCACTTCGGCCGGGCCTATGTGTCGAAACGCTCTAACGGGGTGCCGGACGCGATCTTCGCGGACCGGCTGAGAGGCAAGACTGCCAACCCGCTGAACCTGATCCGGTTTGTACCGGCGGAGGGATTAGACGTTTCGGACAGCCCGACGCCTCAATTCCTTTCAACGCGAACGAAGGAGGCGCCGATGCGCAGTTTTTTCCACTCTCTTGTCTCAATTGTCCTGCTTGCGGCATCCGCGCTCGCCCTGCCAGGGCAGGCATCGGCACAGGATAGACTGACGGTCTATACCTATGAAAGCTTCACCGCCGATTGGGGTCCGGGACCGGCGGTGAAGAAGGCCTTCGAGGCCGAATGCAGTTGCGTCGTCGAATTCGTCTCGGTCGCCGACGGCGTGGCGCTGCTCAATCGTGTGAAGCTGGAAGGCGCCGCGACCAAGGCCGATATCGTACTTGGCCTCGATACCAACGTAACCGCCGACGCCAAGGCAACCGGCCTGTTTTCGCCGCACGGCGCCGTGTCGGGCGTCAGTGTGCCGGGCGGCTGGAGCGACGATATTTTCGTGCCGTTCGACTATGGCTATTTCGCCGTCGTCTACGATACCGAAAAACTGAAGAGCCCGCCGAAGAGCCTCAGGGAATTGGTCGAGGGCGATGCCGGAGAGAAGATCGTCATCCAGGATCCGCGCACCTCGACGCCGGGCCTTGGCCTGCTGCTGTGGGTCAAGTCGGTCTACGGCGACAAGGCGCCGGAAGCCTGGGCCAAACTCAAGGCGAAGGTGCTGACGGTAACGCCGGGCTGGAGCGAGGCCTACGGCCTGTTCACCAAGGGCGAGGCGCCGATGGTGCTGTCCTACACCACCTCGCCGGCCTACCACATGGTCGCCGAAAACACCGAGCGCTACCAGGCGGCGTCCTTCGAGGAGGGCGAATATCTGCAGATCGAGGTTGCGGGGATCACCACCAAGGGTGCGAAGAACCCGCTGGCAGAAAAGTTCATTGCCTTCATGACCGGACCGAAGTTCCAGGATGTCATTCCCGAAACCAACTGGATGTTCCCGGCCGGCAAAACCGACAAGCCGCTCAACCCGGCGTTCGATAAGCTGGTCAAGCCGACCAAGACCTTGCTGTTCAGCCCGGAAGACGTCGCCGCAAATCGCAAGGCCTGGGTCGACGAGTGGCTGGCGGTGATGAGCAAGTAGGGCTCAAGCCTCGTCGGATGTTTGCGCCAAGCCACCCCCCTCTGGCCTGCCGGCCATCTCCCCCTCAAGGGGGGAGATCGGCAGCTTTGTCGCCTCTCCTCATCCTGCCACTTGTGAGATTGGCGAAGGCGGCTGAGTGCGCAATCTCCCCCCTTGAGGGGGAGATGGCCGGCAGGCCAGAGAGGGGTGGGCTCGGCCATTGTCAGGTATTTCCTTCGATCAACACCTGTCGTAGTGTCGGGTAGCGCGACATGCGTACGCGTCATCCGGCCGATCCCCGCGTCACTGCCGGCATCGTCGCGCTCGCCGCCATCGCGCTGCTGATCGGCGGTGCATTCGCCGGGCTCGTCGTCGAAGCCACACGCGACCTGTCCGGCGCCGCCTCCGCTTTCGATTCCTATCTCTTGCGCGTCGTCCGTTTCACGCTCTGGCAGGCTCTGCTGTCGACCCTGCTCTCCGTTGCACCGGCGCTGTTCGTCGCGCGTGCCCTGTCGCGGCATCCACGTTTTTTCGGGCGAGGCTTCATCCTCCAGCTTTTCGCCGTGCCGCTGGCGCTGCCGGCCATTGTTGCCGCACTCGGTGTCTTGGCGCTCTATGGCCGCGCCGGCTATTTTGCCGGCACGCTGGGCGCGCTAGGCGGCCAGAGCTGGCCCGGCATCTATGGCCTGTCGGGCATACTCGTCGCCCATGTCTTCTTCAACCTGCCGCTGGCGACGCGGCTGTTCCTGGAGGCGTTGCAGACCGTGCCGGCCGACCAATGGCGGCTGGCGAGCCAGCTTGGCATGGGCGCTGCGCCGGCCTTCCGGCTGATCGAATGGCCGCCGCTGCGTGCGGCCTTGCCCGGCGTTGCAGGGCTCGTTTTCATGCTGTGCATCACCTCCTTCACCATCGTGCTTACGCTCGGCGGCGGACCCAGCGCGACGACGCTCGAGGTTGCCATCTACCAGGCGCTGCGTTTCGACTTCGACCCGGCGCGGGCTGTGACGCTGACCCTGCTGCAGATTGCCCTGACCTTCGTCGTCGTGCTGGCCTTGACGCGGCTCGGCGCCAATATGGTAGGGGATGCCAATCTGCCGGTGGCGCCGCGCCGGTATTTTTCAGCCGGTGCGGCCGAGACCGTGCTGAACGCATTGGCGATCGGGCTGGCACTGCTGTTTGTCGCCGGGCCGATGGCGGCCACGTTGGCAGCCGGGCTTGGCGCCGATCTCGGCCGCCTGGCCGGCGAGAGCGCGGTGCGGCAAGCGACGGCGACCAGTGCCGTGCTCTCCCTCCTATCGGCGCTGCTCTCTGTGGCGTTGTCGCTGTCGCTGGTCATGGCGCGCCGGGCGCTGGCGCTCACCCGGCGGACAGGCCGGCGGACACTGCTCGAACATCTGGCCGACACCGGTGCGGGGTTCGTCCTGGTGGTGCCGCCCATCGTCATCGGCGCCGGCTGGTTCCTGCTCTTGCGCACCGTCAGCGATGTCTTTGCGATCGCCCCTGTCATGGTCGTTGCGGTCAATGCGGTGATGGCGATGCCGTTCGCCATCCGCGCCATCCGCCCTGCCTATGACGCGTCGAGCGAACGCCACGAACGGCTCTGCGCACAGCTTGGTATCTCGGGCTGGAACCGGTTGCGGCTGGTCGACTGGCCGTCGCTGCGGCGGCCGCTCGCCACCGGCTTCGCTTTCGCCATGGCGCTGTCGCTTGGCGATCTCGGCGTCATTGCGCTGTTCGGCAGCGATTCCGTGCAGACCTTGCCCTATCTGCTGCTGGCGCGCATGGGCAGTTACCGCACTGAGGATGCCGCCGGCCTGGCGCTGCTGCTCGGCCTTGTCTGCCTGGCGCTGGTGTTGGCCGCGGACTGGCTGGGAAGGGGCGAGAAATCATGATGCCGACCAGCCCGGAACGGTCCATTTCGGTGGAAAAAGGCGCGGCCGTACGACTCGATAATGTCTCGTTCAGCTATGGTGAAACGCCGCTTATATTCGATGTCGATTTCCCGGCGTCGGAAATCACCGCCATTATGGGGCCGAGCGGTTCGGGAAAGTCGACGCTGCTCAATCTGGTGGCCGGCTTCGAGACGCCGCGGTCGGGCCGCGTGCTGATCGGCGGCGCCGACGTCAGCACTGCGCCGCCATCAGCGCGGCCGGTATCGATGGTGTTCCAGGAAAACAACCTGTTTGCCCATCTTTCCCTCGAGCAGAATGTCGGGCTCGGCCGCTCGCCTTCGCTCAGGCTGAGCGAGGCTGACCGCGCCGCAATCGCCGCAGCGCTGAAGCGCGTCGGCCTTGCCGGCAAGGAAAGCCGGCTGCCGCGCGAACTCTCGGGCGGCGAGCGGCAGCGCGTCGCGCTCGCCCGCGTCCTGGTGCGCGACCGGCCGGTGCTGTTGCTCGACGAGCCGTTCGCTTCGCTCGGACCGGCACTGCGCGACGACATGCTCGACCTGGTGGCCGACGTCCATTCGGAGCAGCGCATGACGGTGCTATTCGTCACGCACCAGCCGGACGATGCGCGCCGTATCGGCCAAAACATGGTTTTCCTGGATGGTGGCACGGTTGCCGCGACGGGCACCGCGGCCGATTTTTTCGTCGGGGCTGGACCGGAGGCATTCCGACGCTATATCGGCTCGGGTCCCTTTGCGGCTGGATCACGAGATGTTGCCCGGAAGCGGACATAATTTATGGTCAAACCGGCGGAAGGCGAAGCGGCGCTTGCTTGCCATGGTCGAGGTAGTGTGGCTAGGTCCGCCAGGAGCTGGTCCGGCCTAGACCGTGATTTGCCCTTGCTGCCTCGTATCTGTCGGACGCACGAAGGACGCCGTAGCACTTGATTTTGCGCGTGATGCTTTCCGGAAATCGCGCCCGATTTTCGCGGTCACGTGCCAGGACTTGAAAGGACGCCGATCTGCCGACCGGCATCGACAATCGGAGGGTGAAACCGCTGGCGCGCTTTCTGGCGCTGGCCGGTCTTGCCGTGGCGCTGGCAAGCTGCCAGATGTTCACGCCTCCCGACGTGCAGGAATCGGGCTTCCAGCCCTCCGACAAGCCGATCACGGTCGACAATGTCGCCGCCAACGGCAAGCTCGCTCAACTGGCGAAGGCGCAGCACCCGCGCATCCTCGCCACCTATGGCGGCGAGTATTCCGACCCCAAGCTCGAGCGCATGGTGGCCAAGATCGTCGGCAGACTGACCGTGGTGTCGGCCAACCCAACCCAGACCTACCGCATCACCATCCTCAACTCGCCCAACGTCAATGCCTTCGCGCTGCCGGGCGGCTATCTCTACATCACCCGCGGGCTGCTGGCGCTGGCCAACGATTCCGCCGAGCTTGCCGCCGTCATCGCGCATGAGATGGGCCACGTTACGGCCAACCACGGCCTGCAGCGCCAGCAGCTGGAAGCCGAGGAGGGGTTGGCGACCAAGGTCGTTTCGGATGTGCTCGGCGACAACCCGACGGCCAAGGCGGCGCTGATCCGCGGCAAGCTGAGGCTGGCCCAGTTCTCGCGCAATCAGGAGCTGGAGGCCGACGCCATCGGCATCAAGTCGATCGGCGAAGCCGGTTTCGATCCCTACGCCGCCGGCCGCTTCCTGCAGTCGATGTCGGCCTATACCGATTTCCGCTCGATCAGCGGCGCCACCGACGCCAGCCTCGACTTCCTGGCGACGCACCCCAACACGCCGCAGCGTATCGACCTCGCGCAGCGCCACGCCCGCCAGTTCGGCGCGCCCGGTGTCGGGTCGCGCGACCGCGATTCATTTCTTGCCGGCGTAGACGGGCTACTTTACGGCGACACGCCGGAGGAAGGCTATGTGCGCGGCGAAACCTTCCTGCACCCTGGCCTCGGCGTGTCGTTCTCGGTGCCCAACGGCTTCGTCATCGACAATTCGGCGGCGGCGGTGACGGCGACCGGCCCGGGCGACATGGCGATCCGCTTCGACGGCGTTTCGATCGACAAGAACCGCTCGCTGACCGACTACATCCGCAGCGGCTGGGTTGCCGGCCTCGACGACAGCAGCGTGCGCCAGGAGACGATCAACGGCAACGAAGCGGCAACCGCGCATGCCGGCGCCGACGGCTGGCAATTCGACATTGCGGTGATCCGCGCCGGCGGCCAGGTCTACCGCTTGCTGACCGCGGCACCGTCGGCCAGCACCTCGCTGAGCACGGTGGCGCGCTCGGTCAGCGGCTCGTTCCGCATCCTGAGTGCTGCCGAGAAGGCGGCGTTGAAGCCACTGCGTATCCGCATCGTCACGGTGCAGCCCGGCCAGACAATGGGCTCCCTGGCCGCACAGATGGTCGGCGTCGACCGCAAGCTGGATTTGTTCAGGGTGCTCAACGCGCTGTCGCCGGGTGCCGCGGTTTCGGCCGGCGACAAGGTCAAGATCGTCACCGACAAATAGCAGCCGACGCAATTCAGGCTGCGAGAAATTCCGGGTTCTGCTTTACCAGCGCCGCCTTGAGCTTTTCCATGGCGCGCGCCTCGATCTGGCGGACACGTTCCTTGGAGATGCCGAGCGTCTCGCCGAGCGCTTCGAGCGTCGCGCCCTCGTCGCTCAGCCGGCGCTCCTCGATAATCCTGAGCTCGCGCGCATTGAGAGCGCCGAGTGCCGTCTTCAGCCACACCGAGCGGCGTTCGACGTCGATCGTATCGCCGACGACCTCATCGGGCAGCGGGTCATCCGAAACCAGGAACTCCATCCGCTCGGTTGCGCCCGCATCGTCGGCTAGCGGCGTGTTGAGCGAGCTGTCCGGCGCCGAAAGGCGGGAATCCATCATCGCCACATCGGCCTCCGATACCCCGAGAGCCGCCGACACTTCGCGGTAGAGCGTGGCATTCGACATCTGCTCGGCGCCGTTTGCCAGGCGGGCGCGCAGACGCCGCAGGTTGAAGAACAGCGCCTTTTGCGCCGAGCTAGTGCCGCCGCGCACGATCGACCAGTTGCGCAGGATATAGTCCTGCATCGAGGCGCGAATCCACCAAGTCGCGTAGGTCGAGAACCGGACCTCGCGCTCGGGCTCGAAACGGGCCGCTGCCTCCAGCAGCCCGACATGGCCTTCCTGGATCAGGTCGCCCAGCGGAAGGCCGTAGTGGCGAAACCGCGACGCCATGGAAATGACCAACCGCATATGCGCGACGGTGATGCGGTGCAGCGCGTGCTGGTCATTGTTTTCCTTCCAGCGCAGCGCCAGGAGATGCTCTTCGTCACGTTCCAGATAAGGGGCTTTCATCGCCGCGCGAACCATGGTCCGTCCTGCACTGTCTTCCATCATGCCGCGCTCCTGCTCCAGGCGTTGCGGTGCGATCGAATCGTGAGTTGGCGCCGATGGTTGAAATGGCGGCGCCGCGCCCTACAACAGCGAAGAACGTGCCATGCGGGGGAATGTTCCCCCGGACTGTCATGTCGATTGCGCTGTTCCAGGCGATTCGCCACCGGCCTTGACTCAGCCGGATGGCGCCCGGAGATGCTGGTTGAGAATTGGATTTCAAGGGCGCGAGATTTTTGAAATTTAGTTTCTTATTCTGGCATCGCGCATCTGTCATTTTCCGGCACTCGCAATGACGCCGGACATCGGCCGAGGACGGGATCACAGAAAAATGAAATGGCTCAAATCGCTCATCATCGCCGGAACGCTGCAGGTTCTGGCCATCGCCGCCGGTCACGCCGGCGCCAATCTCGACCAGATCAAGCAGTCCGGCGTCTTCAAGGTCGGCACGGAAGGAACCTATGCGCCCTTCACCTATCATGATGCTTCCGGCGCGCTGGTTGGCTTCGACGTCGAGATCGCGCGGGCCATCGCCGAGCGCCTCGGCGTCAAAGCCCAGTTCCTCGAAGGCAAATGGGACGGGCTGATCGCCGGTCTCGATGCCAACCGCTACGATGCCGTCATCAACGAGGTCGGCATCACCGAGGCGCGCAAGGCCAAATATGATTTCTCCGATCCTTACATCGCCTCCAAGGCGGTGCTGATCGTGCGCGGCGACAACACCGACATCAAGGGTTTCGCCGATCTCAAGGGCAAGAAGGCGGCGCAGTCGCTGACCTCGAATTTCGGCAAGCTGGCTGAAACCAACGGCGCCGAGCTCGTCGGCACCGACGGCTTCGACCAGTCGATCCAGCTGCTTCTTACCGGCCGCGCCGACGCCACCATCAACGACAGCCTGTCCTTCCTCGACTTCAAGAAGCACAAGCCCGACGCCAATGTGAAGATTGCCGCGCAGGAAGAAAACGCCGACTATTCCGGCGTCATCGTACGCAAGGGCGATCCGGAACTGGTGGCCGCCATCAATAAGGCGCTGGCCGACATCAAGGCCGACGGCACCTACCAGAAAATCGCCGACACCTATTTCGGCCAGGACGTTTCGAAGTAAAACGGCTTTCTCGTGTGGGCCGAACGCCGGCCCGCGTCGTTCATATCGCGGCGAGCTGTCTTTTGACGGCCCGCCGCTTTCGCGTGATATGAGCGACGGCAATCTGGCAAGGAGGAGCCTTCGTGCCGCACTGGCTGCAATTGATGCTGGAATCCCTGCCTACGCTGCTGTGGGCTGCACTGATCTTCACCGTGCCGTTGACGCTGCTGTCGTTTGCATTCGGTCTTGTCCTAGGCCTGGTTGTGGCGCTTGTCCGGCTGTTCGGTCCCAAACCGCTGGTCGCCGTGGTCCGCTTCTACGTCTGGATATTCCGCGGCACGCCGCTTCTCGTGCAACTGTTCCTTATCTTCTACGGCCTGCCATCGGTCGGCATCCTGCTCGACGCCTTTCCGGCAGCACTGATCGGCTTCACCTTGAACATCGGTGCTTATTCGTCGGAAATCATCCGCGCCGTCATCGGTTCGGTGCCCAAGGGCCAGTGGGAAGCGGCCTATTCGATCGGCATGACCTGGGCCCAGGCAATGCGGCGCACCATTCTTCCACAGGCGGGGCGCGTCGCCGTGCCGCCGCTGTCCAACACCTTCATCTCGCTGGTCAAGGACACTTCGCTCGCCGCCGCCATCACCGTGCCGGAGATGTTCCAGGCAGCGCAGCGCGTCGTCGCCACCACCTATGAGCCGCTGATCCTCTATGTCGAGGCAGCGGCCCTCTATCTGGTCATGAGCTCCGTGCTGTCGGCCTTGCAGGCGCGGCTGGAAACGCGGCTCAACCGTTATGGCGGCTTCCTGGAGGCGCGCGCATGATCGGCCTCACCAACATCGAAAAGCGTTTCGGCGACAATTTGGTGCTGAAGGGCGTCACCGTCACCATCGAGGAAGGCAGCGTCACGGCGCTTGTCGGGCCGTCGGGCGGAGGGAAGAGCACGCTTTTGCGCTGCATCAACCTGCTCGAGCTGCCGACTTCAGGCACGGTACGGATCGGCGACGATGCACTCGAATTCCACCCCGGCGGCAGGGTCTCGACCAGGGATATCCAGCGACTGCGGCTGCAGACCGGCATGGTGTTCCAGAATTTCCAGTTGTTTCCGCATCGCACCGCGATCGAGAACATCATGGAGGGGCTGGTGACGGTGCTGAAATGGCCCAAGGAAAGGGCGCGCGAACGGGCGCTGGCCCTGCTCGAAAAGGTCGGCATGGCGCACAAGGCCGACGCCTGGCCGGCGACGCTGTCAGGTGGCCAGCAGCAGCGCGTGGCGATTGCCCGGGCGCTGGCGCCTTCGCCGAAGGTCCTGCTCTGCGACGAGCCGACCTCGGCACTCGATCCGGAACTGGCGCAGGAGGTGGTCGACGTGCTCGGCAAGCTCGCCAGCGAGGGCACGACCATGGTGATGGCGACGCATGACCTGCGGCTCGCCTCCAAGATCGCGCGGGAAGTGGTGTTCCTCGATGCCGGCAACATCGTCGAACAAGGCCCGGCCGCGGTGCTGTTCAGCAACCCGGAACGCCAGCGGACCAAGCGGTTCATTGCCACGCTGAAGCACGAGGCGGAAAGGGAGGGCGGCGAAGGTTAGATATGCCCGTCGCCGGTCAGCTAAGACAAAAAAACCCGGCGCAAGGCCGGGTTTTTCTGAATTCGAAAGCAAAAAAGCTCAGGCGGCTTCTTCCTGCTCGGCTTCCTCGTTGTCGGCCTTGGCGCCGCGCTTCGGGCCCTTGTTGAGGTTCACCTCGATGAGGCGCACCGCTTCGGTCTCCGACATGCGGTTGACGGCCGCGATCTCGCGGGCCATGCGGTCAAGCGCCGCCTCGTAGAGCTGGCGCTCGGAATAGGACTGCTCCGGCTGGTTATCGGCGCGGTAAAGGTCGCGCACCACTTCCGAGATCGAGATCAGATCGCCGGAGTTGATCTTGGCATCATATTCCTGGGCGCGGCGTGACCACATGGTGCGCTTGACGCGGGCGCGGCCCTGCACGACCTTCAGCGCGCGCTCGACATAATCCTCTTCCGACAGCTTGCGCATGCCGATCGAGGTCGCCTTGGCGACCGGCACCTTGAGGCGCATCTTGTCCTTCTGGAAGTCGATGACGAACAGCTCCAGCTTGTGGCCCGCGACTTCCTGCTCATCGATCGAGACGATCTGGCCGACACCATGCGCCGGATAGACGATGTACTCGCCGGTCTTGAAACCGTGGCGCGCTGCGGTGGACTTCTTCTGCGGGGTGATCGTTGCCATTACGCCCTGAACTCCTTGTTGTGGTACCGGCATCGTGCCGGCCCGAACTCGTGCGACCGGGGTGACCGGTCCTTAGCCACACAACGATGAACTCACCGGAAAGGCCAGGACCGGCAAATCGCAACATTGCGACCGCCTGCCCCAGATCGCTCTGGTCCGGATTGAGAAATTCACCTTTCAGTGATTTGGGGCGTTTGCGCCATAAATCGACGTTGTGTCACCGGCATGTTTGGTTGATATAACACAAAAAGTCGGAAGAATCAAGGTTTTGCTGCACGCGCGAAGGCCACGCGCCGTCGCCGCCTGTCAAGGCAGTTAATGTATCACGTCTGTTACGCGGCGTCAGGCCGCCGCAGCCGGCAGGCTCGTCAGTCGCCTTCGCCGGGCTCGGCGGAGAAATATTTCTCGAACTTGCCAGTTTCGCCATCGAAATTTTTAGCGTCGGCCGGCGGCTCCTTCTTGGCGGTGATGTTGGGCCATTTGTCGGCATATTCGGTGTTGATCTGCAGCCATTTGTCGAGGCCCGACTCGGTGTCGGGCTTGATCGCGTCGGCCGGGCATTCCGGTTCACAGACGCCGCAATCGATGCACTCGTCCGGGTGGATGACGAGCATGTTCTCACCTTCGTAGAAGCAGTCGACCGGACAGACCTCGATGCAGTCCATGTATTTGCATTTTATGCAATTGTCGGTCACGACATAGGTCATTGGTCGGCTCCGGGACGTCCCATTTTATTGGGCTTTTTTGGTGAGGTAACGCCTTTGTCCGCTGGTGGCAAGGGCGGCCCCTGCCAGCGGTGCCGCGGTTTCCGGAATGGAATTCCGGAAGGCCGGCAAAGCGGGCGTTCGACCTTGCTCAATCGTCGCCGAGCAGGTGGTCGGTCTGGCGGCGTTCCTTCTTCGTCGGGCGACCGCTGCCGGCCTCGCGCAACGGCGGCACCGCATCCGGAAGCGCCTCGCCCTTGGGCGCGGGGGGCGGCGACATGTCCTCGTAGAGTAGGCGGGCCTCTTCGGCCGGGCCACGCCGTACGCCGGTGCCAAGGACTTTCCAGACGAAGATCCGCCGCTCCAGCGTGATGGTCAAAACGTCGCCCGGCCGGACCGTATCGGAGGCCTGCGCTGCTTTGTCGCGATTGATGCGGACGCGTCCGGCGACGACCAGCTTGGCTGCCAGCGTGCGCGATTTTACCGCGCGCGAGAAGAACAGCCACTTGTCGATGCGCTGGCGGGCATCAGTGACCATTGGACGAGCAGCCTACTTCTTCAGCTGGTCGCGCAACGCGGCGAGCTTGGCGAAGGGCGAGTCCGGATCGAAGCGGACCGGGCGTTCCTCACGCGGCTTTGGCTGGAAGGCGGGCTTTGCGCCTTGGGCGCCGCCTTTGCCGTCCTGTCGGCCAGCCTTCCAGTCGGGCCGGTTTTCGCGCCGGTCCGGGCGTTCACCTTGCGGCTTGCCGGCGCGCTGTTCTGCCGCCTCGCCTTGCGGCCTGGGCTTGAACTTGCTGCGATCGAAGCGCGGCTTGCCGGCGCCGTCGCGCTGGTCGTGGCGCCCCTGACGGGCGGGCCGGTCGCCCGGCGTCGGTTGCCCGCCGGCATCTGCCGGCGCATCGCTGCGGCTGTCCGGCCCAGCTTGACCATTGCGCGCGCGATTGTCCCGATGATTGTCCCGGGGGCGGTTGTCATGCTGGCGATGACGCGGGCGCTGGTCGAAACGACCCTGCCGCCATAACAGGACAGGTTTTGGCTCCTCCGCTTCTGGAGCAGCTTCGCCGGAGACGGCTTCCGCCGTCGCTGCAGGTTCGGCCGGCGATGCTTCCGTAGTGTCGGAAACCGGCGGTTCTGCCGATGCCGCAGCCTCAGTTTCCGCCCCAAGTTCCGCCCTTGGCTCGGCCGCTGGTTCCGCAGGCGCTTCAGCAGTCGCCTCCGCGGCGGGCCGGGTCTCTTGCGTGACTTCTGCCGCAGCTTCAGGGGCTGGAGCTTCCGCGACAGGCTCTGCCGTCGCTTCGGTCACAGCTTCGGCCGCCGCCTCCGCAACAGGAGCCGCATCCGACACAGGTTCCGAAGCCTCCGCCGGCGGCTCTGCCGCGGCAGATGCTTCCGCCATCCTCGCCTGCTCGACTCGCGCAGCCTCTTCCGCCGCCTGCTTTGCAGCGGCAGCTTCACGCGCGGCATTGTCCTGTGCTTCGAGCCGCGCCTTGACCTCGGCCGCCGGTTTGGCATCGGCGCGATAGCCGAGTCCCTTCAGGATTTCTTCCATGTCGTCGGCGGTGGCGCCGAGAATCGACATCATCGGCGGCGTCACCATGAAGGACTGACCGTCATAGGCGCCGTCGGGGCGAGGGCCGAGGCCCGGCTTCCAGTTGGTCGCCGGCCGGATCAGGTCGGCCAGCCGTTCGAGAATATCGACGCGTACAGCACGCCGGCCAAGATTGCGGTAGCCGGCAAGCTTGTAGAAGGTCTTGTCGAAGGTCGGATCGATGACCACCGAGGTGCGGCCGGAGGCCAGTGCGTGAACGACATCGCCGAAGCCGGGCTTGTCCTTGCCGTCGTTTCTCAGCGCCCACAGCAGCGTTATCAGCCCCGCCGGCGCCGGTTTGATCAGCGCCGGCACGAAGACATGGTAGGCGCCGAAGCGCACTCCGAGACGGCGAAGCGCCGCGCGGCCTTCCTGGTCGAGGGATTTCATCTCGTCGGCGATGTCGCGACGGTTGATGAGGCCGAAATGCTCGACGAGCTGGAAAGCAATGCCGCGGCCGATGCCGGTGATCTGCTCCGCATTCTTGAGGTCGACCAGCGGCTTCAGCAGGGATTCGATCTGGAAGTTGACGAAGCGCTCGGCGCGCGCCGCAACCTTGTCGCGTGCCGGGCCGGTGAGTTGCTCGTCGGCGAGCAGAACGAGACGCGGCTTCAAAGCGTCTTCGCCGGCAACCAGCGTGCCGATCGGCGCGCCGATCCAGCGCAGCGTGCCATCCGAACCCAGCGCAATGTCGCCATTGGCAGAGGCGCCGAACCGCTCGGCCCGCGCTTCGAACTCGGCGGCAAGCGCCTTCTGCGCCGCCGCCCGCACCGCCTTGGCATCCTCGCCGCCGGCGCTCTGGTCGGCGGTGAAGCGGAAACCCTGCAGCTCGCCGACGTGATGGCCTTCGACGAGGACGGTTCCGGTTGGGCTGATTTCGGCTTCAGGCATCGTGTTTTCTCTAAGGCGCCGCATGAGGACGGAAGTCCTGCGGTCTACAAAACGTTTCGTCAACCGCTCATGCAGCGCATCCGACAATCTGTCTTCGATTTCGCGCGTCTTTTCCTGCCAGTGTGCCCGATCGGCCAGCCAGCCGGGCCGGTTGGAGACGAAGGTCCATGTGCGGATCTGGGCAATCCTGTGCGACAGCGTGTCGATGTCGCCTTCAGTGGTGTCGGCACGGCGCACCTGCTCGGCCATGTAGTTCTCGTCGACATGGCCGTGCCTGGCAAGGTCCATGTAGATGGAGGCGATCAAGTCGGCGTGCTGGGCCGGCGCGATCTTCCTGTAGTCGGGCAGCGCGCAGGCTTCCCACAGCAGCGCCACGCGTCTGGCATCGGTGGTGAGTGCCCGGACGTCCTCGTCGCGCGACAGATGCTCGAGCGCCTGCGCGTCTACTGCCGGCAGTGCGCGCGTCAGGCCTTCTACCGGGGCGTTGGTCTCAATCGAGCGCTTCAGCGCATCGAGGCTGGCGAAATCGAAATGCGCGGTACGCCACTGCAGCACTTTCACCGGATCGAAATCATGCGCCTCGATCTTGTTGACCAGTTCATCATCCAGCGGATCGACCTGGCCGGTGACGCCGAAGGTGCCGTCGCGCAGATGCCGGCCGGCGCGGCCGGCAATCTGGCCGAGCTCGGCCGCCGTCAGGTTGCGGTACTGGTAACCGTCGAATTTGCGATTCTGGGCGAAGGCAACGTGGTCGAGGTCGAGGTTGAGGCCCATGCCGATGGCGTCGGTGGCGACGAGGTAGTCGACGTCGCCCGACTGGAACAGCGCCACCTGGGCGTTGCGGGTGCGCGGGCTGAGTGCGCCGAGCACGACGGCGGCACCGCCCTGCTGGCGGCGGATCAGCTCGGCGATGGCATAGACCTCGTCGGCCGAGAAGGCGACGATCGCGGTGCGCCGCGGCAGGCGGGTCAGCTTCTTCGAGCCGACATAGGCAAGATGCGACAGGCGTGGTCGCGTCACTACCGACACGCCCCGCAGCAGGCGCTGCAGAATGCCGTGCATGGTGGCGGCGCCGAGCAGCAGCGTCTCCTGGCGGCCGCGCAGATGCAGGATGCGATCGGTGAAGATGTGTCCGCGTTCGAGATCGCCGGCGAGCTGGACCTCGTCGATGGCAACGAAGGCGGCGTCGGTCTCGCGCGGCATCGCTTCCACGGTGCAGACCGAGTATTTCGCGCCCGCCGGCTGGATCTTTTCCTCGCCGGTGATGAGCGCCACCTTATGGGCGCCGACCTTCTCGCAGACGCGCGTATAGACCTCGCGGGCAAGCAGCCTGAGCGGCAGGCCGATGACGCCGCTTTCGTGCGCCACCATGCGCTCGATCGCGAGATGGGTCTTGCCGGTATTGGTCGGGCCGAGCACGGCCGTCACGTCTCGACCCGACAGGATCAGCGGTTCAGTGTGTTTCGGATAGATGTTCATCGGCCTGGAAATAAGGCTCTCTGCCTCGCATTGTCGGGAGCGCGCCCATATTGGCCGCGTATGACAGGCGACACATAGGGATTTCGGGCGCGAAGCGAAAGCGGAATATGCCGAGGGCAGGCCGATTGGTTGGTTCGAAGCCAGAAAATCTGTTCCCGATTAACAGTTGGAACGAGTCTGGAACGAATCAGCGACGAATCACTGACTCGCGCTGATTCAGGGTTTGTTCACGGCTACATCTGGGTTTTCTGTCGGCGAGTCTCACCACATGCTGAATCACGGAAACTGGCCCGATTTATGCAAGTGGCATCCAAGCGAGCACTGCGGTTAACCTTTGCCGGTGAATGGTCGTGGCTGGCCAATCTGCTTCGCACAACATTATGAAATTATTGATGTTTCCTAACGCGCTTCAATCATTTCGAGGGTGTTTTCAGCTCTCGCCGTTAACGTTCCGCTCAAAGCCGGAACGAATCGGCGACGAATCAGAGATAGCCGAAGTTTCTTGGTTTGTTCACCGCTGCATGTTGTGTTGTGAACAGCTTTTCCACCGAGAATCCACAGGCTGCCGGGCGGTTTTTGCATAGGCTGCGCAGCGGCCGTTAACCTTTGCGTGCCGGATTGGGGCAGCGTGCCGCATCGAGATCTTGCAACGGGAAGACCGCTATAGAAACGGGCCGTTTTGCAGGCCCGTTCGTCCAAGCGCGTATCTGTCTCAACGTAAAGATAAACGATCAGGCGATGTACTGGCCGCCATTGGCTGATATGGTCGAGCCGGTGATGAAACCGGCATCGTCGGAAGCGAGGAAGACGACGCAGCGCGCGATTTCCTCCGGCTCGCCGAGACGGCCGACCGGGATGTGCGGGATGACGCGCTCGTTGAGGACCTTCTCGTCCATTGCCTTGACCATCTCGGTGGCGATGTAGCCAGGGCAAATGACGTTGACGGTGATGCCGGCGCGCGCGCCTTCCTGGGCCAGTGCCTTGGTGAAGCCGATATCGCCGGCCTTCGAGGCCGAATAATTGACCTGGCCGACCTGGCCTTTCTGGCCGTTGATCGAGGAGATGGTGATGATGCGACCGAACTTGCGGTCGCGCATGCCGCCCCACAACGGATGCGTCATGTTGAAGACGCCGGAAAGGTTGGTGTCGAGGACCTCTTTCCATTGCTCGCGCGTCATCTTGTGGAACATCGCGTCACGAGTGATGCCGGCATTGTTGACCAGCACCGAGACGGGACCGAGATCGGCTTCGATCTGTTTGATGCCGGCGGCGCAGGCCTCGTAGTCGGCGACGGACCATTTATAGACCGGGATGCCGGTCGCGGCCTTGAACTTTGCCGCCGCTTCTTCATTGCCGGCGTAGTTTGCGGCGACCGAATAGCCGGCGCTTTTCAAGGCGACCGATATCGCCGCGCCGATGCCGCGCGACCCGCCTGTGACGATTGCAACCTTTGTCATGCGTTTCCCTCCCAGAGTGAATGGTGAATGGGGAATGGGGAATGATTATTGCGTAAGCCCTCCGATCTTCCATTCACCATTCACAATTTGCCATTCATCCCATTGCTTCCACGCACATGGCAACACCCATGCCGCCGCCGATGCACAGCGTGGCAAGGCCTTTCCTGGCACTTCTGCGGCGCATCTCGTAGACCAGCGTGTTGAAGATGCGGGCGCCCGAGGCGCCGACCGGATGGCCGATGGCGATGGCGCCGCCATTGACGTTGACGATGGCCGGATCCCAGCCCATGTCCTTGTTGACGGCGCAGGCCTGCGCGGCAAAGGCCTCGTTGGCTTCGACCAGATCGAGGTCGCCAACCGACCAGCCGGCCTTGGCCAGCGCCTTGCGCGAGGAGGGGATCGGTCCCGTCCCCATGATCTGCGGGTCGACACCGGCGGTCGCCCAGGAAACGATACGCACCAGCGGTGTGATGCCGCGCCTTGCGGCTTCCGCTTCGGTCATCAGCACCACGGCGGCGGCGCCGTCGTTGATGCCGGAAGCATTGGCAGCAGTCACCGTGCCTTCCTTGTCGAAGGCGGGCTTGAGCTTGGTCATGGCATCGATTGTCGCGCCGTGGCGGATGTATTCATCCTGGTCGACTACGGTGTCGCCCTTCCTGCCCTTGACTGTAAAGGCAACGATCTCGTCCTTGAATTTCCCGGCTTTCTGCGCGGCCTCGGCCTTGTTCTGGGAAGCCAGTGCGAACTGGTCCTGGTCGTCGCGGGTGATCTGGAACTGGCGGGCGACGTTCTCAGCGGTGTTGCCCATATGATAGCCATAGAAGGCATCGGTCAGGCCGTCCTTGATCATGGTGTCGATCAGCTTGAAATCGCCCATCTTGACGCCACCGCGCAGATGTTGCGCATGCGGAGCCATTGACATCGATTCCTGGCCGCCGGCAACGATGATTTTTGCATCGCCCTGGGCGATCTGCTGCATGCCGAGCGCGATGGCGCGCAAGCCGGAGCCGCAGAGCTGGTTCAGGCCCCAGGAGGTCGCCTCCTGCGGCACGCCGGCGGCCATAGCCGCCTGCCGCGCCGGGTTCTGTCCTTGAGCCGCGGTCAGGATCTGGCCGAGGATGACCTCGTCCACCTCCTTGCCGTCGACGCCGGCACGGACCAGCGCTTCCCTGACGGCGACGGCACCCAATTCATGGGCTGGGGTGTTGGCGAAAGCGCCGTTGAAGGAGCCGACGGGCGTGCGTGCTGCACTGGCGACAACGATGGCGTTGGAAGCGGACATGTTCTTCTCCAGGCTTTCGGGGAACGATTTCGGGTGCCGTCGGGGACTTTTCTTGCCCTTTCCACAACCCGAGTCAAACCCGAAATGGGCATGGCGTCCCACTGCCGCAAGCATGCCGCCCGCCGCTGCAACGGCGGCCCATCCGTGCTGCGCAGCATAAAATGTTCCCGCACTGCACAAACTGCTTGGATTCATGACGCTTTTGCGCATATCCTTTAAAAAGGCGCAATCGTTACCGGCGGCTTACTTAAGCTGCCCGGTGTCCGGGGAGGATGCAGATGGCCGCAAAAGACGAACCTATTGTTATCAAGAAATATGCCAATCGCCGTCTCTACAATACGGGCACCAGCACCTATGTGACGCTCGAGGATCTCGCTGAAATGGTCAAAAGAGGCGAGGACTTTACTGTCCAGGACGCCAAGACCGGTGACGACATCACGCATCCGGTACTGACCCAGATCATCTTCGAGCTGGAGAACAAGGACGGGCAGAACATGCTGCCGATCCCGTTCCTGCGTCAGCTCATCGCCTATTATGGCGACCAGATGCAGATGATCGTGCCGAGCTTTCTCGAGCAGTCGATGCTGGCCTTCTCGAAGGAGCAGGAGCGCTTTCGCGAGCAGATGAAAGATGCCCTCGGCAAGTCGCCGATGGACATGATGAAGATCGCTACGCCGATCAAGGTGCTGGAGGAGCAGACGCGGCGCAACATGGAAATGTTCCAGAACGCCATGCGGCTGTTCACGCCGTTCCCGTCCGCGGGCTCGGCGCCGGCAGCAGCGCCGGCCGAACCGGCCAGGAAGGAAACGCCGGAAAAACCCGACGACCTTCAGGAGCTGAAGGAGCAGATCGCCGCGATGCAGCGCAAGCTCGACACCATGTCGTGATTGCCGGGGCGAGGCGCCGCGTCGAACCTTCGCTCAGGCGCCGCTGAGACTTCGCAAACAGCGCGGCTAGAGCTGCTCCGGCAGCGGCCCCTGGTAGCGGGCGCGTGGCCGGATCAGGCCGTTGCTTGTCACCTGCTCCACGGCATGCGCGGCCCAGCCGACGCTGCGGCCGAGCGCGAACAGGCGGAACGGCGCATCGGACGGCAAACGGAGACCGCGCGTCAGCGCGGCCAAAGCGAAATCGACGTTCGGGCGCATGCCCGTTGCCGCAAAGGCCGCATCGCAAAGCCGTAACAGCCCATCATCGACATCTATCGCGGCCAGCAACGGTTCCGCACGCGGATCGCCGTCGGGATAAAGCGGATGGCCAAATCCGGGCAGCGGCCTGTCGTGACCGAGCCAGCGTCCGACAGCCGCATCCGGCCCCAATCTCTGCGCATCTTCCGCCAGCATCATGACCGCCTCCGCGGCGCCGCCATGACGCGGACCGGAGAGCGTGGCGAGGCCGGCAAGCAGGCAGGCCGAAACAGGTGCACCGGTGGACGCGGCGACCCGCGCGGCGAAGGTCGATGCGTTCAATTCGTGATCGGCCAACAGTACCAGTGAGCGACGGATCAAGTCTGCGCCGGCCGCATCGAGCGACCATCCCCGCGCCAGCCTTTCGTGCACGGCACCAGTTCCGGGATTCGCGCCGAGCGCCTGGGCCAAAGCGGCGATGGCGCCGGCCGCATCGTGGTTGAGCGAAGCCGATCTTCGGCCGAGCGAAGGCCGGCCGTTGGCCGCCAACGCGGCCAATTCCGCGAAGGCAGCCGGCCGGCCAGTTGCGCCGTTGTCATGGCGGCTCGCCGAGACGAACGACACTGGTGCGCCAGATGCCCAAAGCAGGTTTGCCGTCTGCTCCAGCGTGGCAGCCTCGCAGAGAGCAACCGCATCCTGGCCGCGATAGACAAGGCGGCCATGCAAAACGGTCGAGATCGTGGTGGCGATCGCCGGCTCACCCCAGGCAATTGCACTTTCGGCGATTGCCTGGGGATTTCGGCCACGAGCCCGGCGGCTCGCCAGCGCCGCGATATCGTCGGCGCGATACTGGCTGCGGCGTGGATCCGCCCGGTCCGGCCGCACGCCGATGCGTCCGCGGCTGACATAGGCATAGAGGGTCTGGGCTCGCACCTTGAGACGCTCCAGGGCTTCGTCCCGCGTCAGCCACTCCGTCATGTCAGCCTTGTCATGTTGATTCCGTTGATCAAGATTGATGGTCGAGTCACCAACCCTTATCTTCCACCCGGAAAGGGTCAAGGAGAAAACCAATGGCGAATGGGCTCGATGATGTGGTGGCGGCGGAAACGGTGCTCTCCGATGTTGACGGTCTTGGTGGCCGCCTGACCATCCGGGGCCATTCGTTGCCCGAACTGGCAGGCCGCTGGAAATACGCCGAGGTGGTTCATCTGCTGTTCGACGGCTTTTTCGACGATCTTCCCGACGGCAGCGAGCTGGCGAACGCGATCGGTCGGGCGCGCAGCGAAGTGTTCGAGCAGATCAAACCCTTGCTGCCGTTTCTCGCATCCGTCGATATCTACAGCGCGATGCGCGCCGGTATTGCCCTGCTGCCGGATGGCGGCAAATTGTCGGACGCGCTGCGGCTGGTTGCGGCACCTGCCGTGCTGACGCCGGCCTTGCTGCGCTTGCAGCGCGGCGAAAGCCCGATTGCGCCCGATAGCAAGGCCGATCATGCAGCCGACATGCTGCGGATGCTGACCGGCATTGTGGCCTCGCCTAAATTGGCGAAGGCGCTCGATGCCTATCTCGTGACGGTTTGCGACCACGGCCTCAACGCATCGACCTTCGCCGCGCGCGTGGTCGCTTCGACGCAGGCCGGGCTTACTTCGGCGGTGCTGGCCGGGCTCGGAGCGCTCAAGGGGCCGCTGCATGGCGGCGCGCCAGGTCCGGTGATCGAGATGCTGGATGCGATCGAGGCGCATGGCGACGCCGCCGGCTGGCTGCGTGGCGAGATCGCGCGTGGCCGCCGCATCATGGGCTTCGGGCATCGCATCTACCGTGTGCGCGATCCGCGTGCCGACGTGCTGAAAGCGGTGGTGCGGCAGCTCGGCGCCAAGGGCGAAGCCGGCCACCGGCTGGCGTTTGCCGAAAGCGTGGAGCAAGCGGCGCTCGAAGTGCTTCTCATCGCCAAGCCGTCGCGCTCGCTCCAGACCAATGTCGAGTTCTTCACAGCGCTCCTGCTGGAAGCGGCGGGCTTTCCGAAAGAGGCGTTCACCAATGTCTTTGCTGCCGGGCGCGTCGCCGGCTGGATTGCCCATGCGCGCGAGCAGCAAACGAGCGGACGGCTGATCCGGCCGCAGTCGCGCTATATCGGGACGGTGCCGGACCTCGTCGCCTGACGAGCTTTCAGCGCATGCTTTGCGAAACGAGGCAACGACCTCTCTTAGGGGACGAGAGAGGTCTACATGACAAAAATTTCATGTCATTGCTCCACACATCCGCTGTTCTTGGGTGACAGAGAGCCTATATGCTGCAGTGCAGCATGGTTCCACGGGAGCCCGCCTCGAAAGGAATAAAGCCGCCTTGACCGCCAGAAAAACCGCCATCATCACCGGTTCCACCTCGGGCATCGGCCTGGCCATTGCTCACGCGCTCGCGGCCGAAGGCTGCAACGTCGTCGTCAATTCCTTTTCCGACACCGCCGACGATCACGCCATCGCCGACGCAATCGCGAAGCACCACCAGGTGAAGACCGTCTACGTCAAGGCCGATATGTCGAAGCCGGCCGAGTGCCGGACTTTGGTGGCGAAGGCAGCCGAGGCATTCGGCTCGGTCGACATCCTGGTCAACAACGCCGGCATCCAGCATGTCGCGCCGGTCGAAAGCTTCCCGATCGAGAAATGGGATACGATCATCGCCATCAACCTGTCATCGGCCTTCCACACCATCGCAGCCGCCATCCCGTTGATGAAACAGGCCGGTGGCGGCCGGATCGTCAACGTCGCCTCGGCCCACGGCCTTGTCGCCTCGCCGTTCAAATCGGCCTATGTCTCGGCCAAGCATGGCATTCTGGGCCTGACCAAGACGGTCGCCCTGGAGCTGGCGCGCGACAAGATCACCTGCAATGCCATTTGTCCCGGCTATGTGTTGACGCCGCTGGTCGAGGCGCAGATCCCCGACCAGATGAAGGCCAACAAGATGGACCGCGAGACGGTGGTCCGTGAGGTCATGCTCGAAAAGCAGCCTACCAAGGAGTTCGTCACCGTCGAGCAGGTTGCGGCGGCCGCGGTGTTCCTATGCTCGGATGCGGCGGCGCAGATCAACGGCGCGCACATCTCTGTCGATGGCGGCTGGACCGCTCAGTGAGGCTTCCAGCGGTCAAGGGCCACGCCATGCCGAAAAATGGCAAGGCGGAAGAGCCAAAGAAGATCAATGTCGCGCTGCAAGGCGGCGGTTCGCACGGGGCGTTTTCCTGGGGCGTGCTCGATCGGCTGCTCGAGGACGGGCGCCTCGACATAACGGCGGTTTCGGGCACCAGCGCCGGCGCCATGAATGCCGTGGCGCTGGCCGACGGCTTTGTCCGCGGCGGTGTCGAGGGCGCGCGGCGGAAGCTCGACGATTTCTGGCGTGCGGTGGCGGCAAAGGGCCGCTTCAGCCCGGTACAGCGCATGCCTTGGGACGTCGCCTGGGGCAATTGGTCGATCGAGAACACGCCCGGCTATTTCCTGTTCGATACGATGTCTCGGGTATTTTCGCCCTATGTCGCCAATCCGCTCGCCATCAATCCGCTGCGCGACGTGGTCGAACGTGAGATCGATTTCGACAATGTGCGCGCCTGCAAGTCGATGGAACTGTTCATTTCCGCTACCAATGTCGAGACCGGCCAGTTGCGGGTCTTCTCGGACGGCGAGATCGACCTCGACACGGTGATGGCGTCGGCCTGCTTGCCGCAATTGTTCCGTGCCGTCGAGATCAAGGGCGTGCCCTATTGGGATGGCGGTTATGGCGGCAACCCGGCACTGTTCCCGTTCTTCAAGACGGCGGCCACCGAGGACGTGCTTTTGGTGCAGATCAATCCGGTGGTCCGCGAGGGAACGCCGAAGAGCGCCAATGAGATCCAGAACCGCATCGACGAGATCACCTTCAATGCCGGGCTGTTGCGCGAATTCCGCTCGATCGCCTTCGTCAAGGAACTGATCGCCGCCGGCCGATTGCCGCACGGCGAATATCGCGACATCCGCATGCACCGCATCGATGCCGACGAAGCGTTCAAGGATCTGTCGGCATCATCCAAGGTCAATGCCGAATGGGCGTTCCTTGCCTATCTGCGCGACCTCGGCCGCACCGCAGCCAGTGATTGGCTGGAAGAAAATTATGACGCCGTCGGCAAGCGGCCGACGATCGATCTGTCCGGCGAACTCGACGACGGCTTGAAGCCGGTGCGCGGGCCGGCGCCGGGCCGGCGGGTCAAGGAATTTCTTGCGGCGCGCAAGCAGCCCGAGGCCGCCCGCCGTCCGGCCTAGCTGCTTCGCAAGCAGATGGCATTCGCAATCCGTCAATCATCCTGACACTTGCTGCCATACCGCTGTTTTGGCGATCAACAGCCGATGCTGCAGCCGCATCTTTGCGGACAAAGCAACAACCCATCAACTTTTCTGACTATATTGCGATGCAACTTTGAGGTAGAAGCGCGCTTCGCCGATCACGGCAATTTGAATACGGCCTCGCGCGCACCCATATCGGCGACGCGCCCCAAGTAGAAGATGCGGCCTGGCCGAACCCCGCGCACTGGAAAAAATGACGATGCCGAAATTCAGGTTTCACAAGCTTGCAGCCATTGTTGTGCTCATCGGGTTCGCCGGCTGGATGGCGACAGGCGAATTCTCGTCCGTCGGCAGCGCGTCCGCCGACAACAAGCCCAAGGCAGGAGAGGTCGAGCAGCCCAAGGCAGCCGACGCAGGCAAGCCCCAAACTGGCAAACAGGGGGCTGCCAAGCCGGGGACTGCCGAGGCGGAACAGCCCAAGGCGCCGTTACGCACGGTCGCGGTCATAACCCCGCCGCGGCGCACCTATGCACGCGCTATCCGCATTTCCGGACTGACCGAAGCCGATAAGCGCGCCGTCCTGGCGACACGCGTCGCCGGCGTCATCGACAAGCTGCCGGTCAAGCAGGGTCAGCACGTCAAGACCGGCGACCTCATCCTGATGCTTGCCGCCGAGGAAAAGATCTCGGCGGTCGACAACGCCAAGCAGCTTGTCGTGCAACGTGAGGCCGAGCTGGCTGCGGCCCTGCGGCTGATGAAAACCGGCAATCTGCCCAAGCTGCAGCTCGATACGGCCCGTTCCAACCTGACGCTGGCCAAGTCGCAACTGGACGCAGCGCAAGCCGAGCTCGACCGCAACGAGGTGAAGGCGCCCTTCGACGGCGTCATCGACCGGGTGCCGGTGGAGCTTGGCAGTTCCGTCATGCAGGGCGGCGAGGTGGCGACCATTCTCAAGCTCGATCCGGTGATCGCACGCGGCGAAGTCAGCGAACGCGATCTCGGCTATCTGAAGATCGGTGACGAAGCCAATGTGCGCCTGGTCAGTGGCCAGACCGTCAAGGGTACGGTGCGCTACATCAGCCGGGATGCATCTTCGGCAACCCGTACCTTTCGGGTTGAAGTCGCTATCCCCAATGCCGATGGGTCCGTACCGGCCGGCATGACGGCAGAAATTGCGCTCAGCGCCCAGCCGACCGACGCCGTGATGCTGCCGCGATCGGTGGTGACGCTCGGCGACAAGGGCGACCTCGGCATCCGCGCCGTCGACAAGGACGACAAGGTCGTGTTCTTCCCGATCGATCTAGTCGACGACACGCCAACCGGCCTGGTGCTCGGCGGCATTGCGGCCGACGCCCGCATTATCGTCGCCGGCCAGGAGCTGGTGAAGGAAGGCGAGGTGGTCAAGCCGGTCGCAGCCGACCAGGCGACCATTCAAAAGCTGTTGGGCGAAGCGACGGCCGGGACGCAGTAATCATGGACATCGTCAAACTTGCTATCAGCAATGCCCGGCTGACCATTGCGGTCCTGGTCTTTCTCATCCTTGCCGGTGCGGTCGCCTACCAGTCGACGCCGAAGGAAGCGGAACCGGATGTTCCGATTCCGATGATGTATGTCAGCCTGATCTACCAGGGCATCTCGCCGGAAGACTCCGAGCGCCTCCTGCTGCGGCCGATGGAAGCCAAGCTGAAGAGCCTGAAAGGCCTCAAGGAGATGCGCTCGGCCGCCTTCCAGGGCGGCGGTTATGTGCTGGTCGAATTCCAGCCACAGACGGATCTCGCCACCGCGCTGCAGGACACGCGCAGCAAGGTGCAGGACGGCAAGGCCGACCTGCCGCAAGCGGCTGAGGAGCCCGTGGTCTCCGAGGTCAACATCTCCGAGTTCCCCGTCCTGGTCGTGACGCTGTCGGGCGAGGTGCCCGAGCGCGTGCTGACGGCGGCGGCGCGCGAGCTGCGCGACCGCATCGAGGAAGTGCCTGGCGTGCTCGAGGGCTCGCTGCAGGGTGCGCGCGACGACCTCGTCGAAGTTGTCATCGATCCGATGAAGCTGTCTTCCTACGGGCTGCAGCTCGACCAGTTGATCGGTGCGGTCGGCGCTTCCAACAGTCTTGTCGCCGCCGGCAACATCGAAGGATCCGAGGGCAAATACGCGGTCAAGGTGCCCTCGCTTATCGAGACGCCAGAGGATGTGGCGGCGCTGCCGGTCGTCGCCGGCCCCAATGCGGTGGTGCAGGCCAAGGACATTGCCACCATCCGCTCCACATTCAAGGACGCCGAGACGGTCACCCGCCTCGACGGCAAGCCGGCGATCGCCATCGAGGTGAAGAAGCGCATCGGCTCCAACCTGATCGATACGATTGGCAAGGTCAGGGAGGTGTCCGACGCCTTCATCAAGACGATGCCGGAGGGCATGCACGTCACCTACACGCAAGACAAGTCCGTCTTCGTGAACCAGTTGCTCGGCGACCTGCAGAACCACGTGATGATCGCCGTCATCCTGGTGTTCATCGTCATTCTCTACGCGCTGTCTGGCCGTGCCTCGCTGCTGATCGGATTGGCCATCCCCTCGTCCTTCCTGATCGGCATCCTGTTGCTGGCAATGATGGGCTACACGATCAACATGATCGTGCTGTTCAGCCTCATCCTGGCGGTCGGCATGCTGGTCGACGACGCCATCATCGTCACCGAATTCGCCGAGCGACGCATGAGCGAGGGCATGCCGAAGGAGCAAGCGTTCGCGCTTGCCGCCAAGCGCATGGCCGGCCCGGTCATCGCGGCGACGATGACGCGCATTGCCGCCTTCTCGCCGCTGTTGTTCTGGCCGGGCATTATCGGCGACTTCATGAAATACATGCCGATCACGCTGATCGTGACGCTCTCGGCCTCGATGCTCTATGCGCTGGTCTTCGCGCCGACGCTGGGCGCGATATTTGCCAAGGCGCCGGCCCATCACCCCGACGACAATCGCGACGGCTGGTACATGGCCGTGGTCAAGCAGGCGGTGCATTATCCCATCACCGTGCTTGTCCTCACTGTGGCGCTGTTGTTCGGCGTCGGCTACGCCTATTCGAAATTCGGTGCCGGCGTCGAATTCTTCCCGAATGTCGAGCCTGACTACGGCCTGCTCTATGTCCACGCCCGCGGCAATCTTTCGCTTGCCGAAATGGACGCGGCCACCAAGACCGCGGAAAATCGACTGCTCGGTTGGCCGGGCGTGAAGTCTGTCTATACCCGCGTCGGCAAGACGCAGGGCGGCGGCCAGGATGTTCCGGAAGACGTGGTTGGCGTGATCCAGTACGAATTCGTCGACTGGCGCGAGCGTAAATCGGCGAACTCAATCCTGGACGAACTGCGCGGCGTTATGGCCGGCATTCCCGGTGTCGACGTCGAGGTTCGCGTGCCGGAAGCCGGCCCGCCTACCGGCAAGCCGATCCAGATCAGGCTTTCGGCCGTCGATCCGAAGGGCCTTGACGACAAGGCCCGCGCCGTCGCCGCGCGCATAGCCAAGGTGCCCGGCGTCATCGATATTTCCGACGGCCTGGCGCCGCCCGGCGTCGACTGGGCGCTCGAGGTCGATCGCGCCAAGGCGGCGCAGTACGGCATCAGCCCGACTGCGGTCGGAACGGTGGTGCAACTGGTGACCAACGGGCTGAAGCTCAGCGAATACCGGCCCGCTGGCGCCGACGATGCAGTCGACATCAGGCTGCGCCTGCCCGAGGATCGGCGCACGCTGTCGACGCTCGACGAACTCAGGGTGCAGACCGCTCAAGGCTCGGTGCCGATCTCGAACTTCGTCGTGCGCAAGCCGGAGCCGACGGTCGGTATCCTCAACCGCATCGACGGTGCGCGAACGGTCGTCGTCCAGGCCAACGTCGCTGCCGGCGCCCAGGTGGCTGCCGTCCAGCAGGAGGTCACCAAAGCTGTCGCCGACATGAACCTCGGCAGCGGCATTCGCTGGAAGCTTGCCGGTTCGAATGAGGACAGCGCAGAGGCCGGTGCCTTCCTCAGCAAAGCCTTCGGTGCGGCGATCTTCCTGATCTTCATCGTGCTTCTGGCGCAGTTCAACAAGTTCACCAGCGTCTGGCTGGTGCTGTCCTGCGTGGTCATGGCGACGATCGGCGTGTTCCTCGGGCTGCTGCTGACGGGAGAGGCATTCGGCATCGTCATGTCGGGCATCGGTGTCATCGCGCTGGCCGGGGTGGTGGTGAACAACAACATCGTGCTGATCGACACCTATGACCGGTTGCGCGAAGAGGGCTGGGACAAATACGAAGCCGTTCTGCAGACCTGCCGCGAACGTGCCCGTCCGGTGGTGCTGACGGCGGTGTCGGCGATCCTCGGCGTGCTGCCGATTGCTTTCGGCCTCGGCCTCGAAATCTTCCATCACGAGACGACGATCAACGCGCCGTCGACGCAATGGTGGATTTCGCTGTCTTCGGCGATCGTCTTCGGGCTGTCCTTCGCCACCGTGCTGACGCTGGTGGTGACGCCGTCGATGCTGATGGTGTTTACTCGCGCCAAGGTCAAACCCGGTGCGCGTCGTGGCTGGTTCAGTCGCCTGTTGGGGCGTCGAAAGGCCGAAATCCCGTCGAAAGGCCTGGACGCCGATCTGGGTGCCGAACCGGCGATCGCCTTCCCGAAGGCCGCCGAATAGAGTCCGGATCGCCATCCTGATCAAGCAAAGGCCGCCCGGGAACAATGGGCGGCCTTCTGCATTGTTCCGTCATTGCAACCTCAAAGCGAGGATTTTCTGATGACGATCAGCACCATTCTCATCATTATCCTTATTCTTATTCTGATCGGCGCGGTTCCGGCATGGCCGCATTCCCGGTCCTGGGGTTACGGACCATCCGGCATCGTCGGCGTCATCCTGATCGTTGTCCTGGTGCTGCTGTTAATGGGCCGGATCTGAGCGCAACCTTCCTCCCGAACAGCGGCGGATGACCATCAGGCCATCCGCCTTTTTTAAGTTCCTTGTTGGGCAGCTTTTTGCGTCGTCTTGATCGTGGCGATGCCGATATCCTCAAGCGCTTCCGACACTGCATCTTCCAGCGGCGTGTGCGGGATCGTACCGATAACGCTTTCCAGCCTGCCCGAAACCAGCCGGTGCGGCTCGAAGCGGAGATAGGACATCGAAACGATCTCGCGCCACATCGCCACGAACGGGCTGCCGGCGCGCAGCACCCACCACGGCATCGACGTCAGCTTCAGCGTGCGTCCGAGCGCCTTCTCCGCGGCCGCCTTGATGTCCAGATCGGTCACCGCATGGCCAGGAAAGTTCAGCGCCTCGTAGGAGCCGAGCTTGTCGAGACTGTCAGCCAGCCCGACGAAGGCCTTGGCCAAGTCGCGCAGATAGGCCCATTCATGCACGAGATCGACCGGCCCTGGGGCGGTATAGACGCCCTTGGTCATCTTGGCGGCAACAACCAGATCGAACCACGATCCGCTGCCGGTACCACCGAAGAAATCACCGGCGCGCAGCAAGATCGTGCGCACCCGACCCGCGTCGGCCTCGCGGCGAAACAGATCTTCCATGGCGACGCGGATGCGGCCCTTTTCCGTCGTCGGGCGAAACGGCGTGTCTTCGGCGATCACCGCCGGCATCTGCGAACCGTAATTGTAGACGGTGCCCGGGAAGAGATGCAGCGCGCCGTTCGCCCGGCAGGCAGCCATCACATTCTCGGCCATCGGCAGGCATTTGCTCCAGTCGGTGTAGAGCGGGTTGAGGCCGTTGAAAATGATATCGACGCCTTCGGTCGCGCGGATCAGCGCAGCACGGTCGAGCGCGTCGCCGGCGATCGCCGTAGCGCCTTTGAGCTCGGCCGGCACCTTGCCGCTGCGGGTGACAGCGCGGACATCGTAGCCGGCATCGAGGAAGGCCATGGCGACCGTGCGGCCGAGGCGGCCATTGGCGCCGAGAATTGCGATCGTGGTCATTGTTCGTCTCCGTGTTGCGTTACGACCCCAATATTGTATCTTCGCAAACGAATGAAAATTGACTATGATTGGCGATATGATATTCAATTTTGAATGGATATTGACTGGAACCTGATCAAGAGTTTCGTCACCGTGGCGGAGACCGGCAGCCTGTCGGCCGCCGCGCGAAAACTTGCCGCGAGCCAGCCGACGCTCGGCCGCCACATCACCGAGCTGGAACAGGCGCTCGGTGTCACGCTCTTCCGGCGCGGGCGGCGTGGCTACGCGCTCACGGAAGCGGGCAGCACGCTCTTTGAACGGGGCCGCGCGGTGAGCGAGCAGGCGAGCGCCTTTTCGCTGCTGGCGCTGGGATCGGTCGAGGCGATCGAGGGTACGGTGCGCATTGCCGCCAGCGAAGTGGTGGCGGCCTATGTGCTGCCGGAAATCACAGCGAGGCTTGGGTTCGAGGAGCCGGGCATCGAGGTCGAGATCGTCGCCTCGAACCAGGTCGAGAATCTGCTGCGTCGCGACGCCGATATCGCCATTCGCATGGTCAAGCCGGCGCAGAATGAGCTGGTCGCGCGCAAGGTGACCGACATTCCGCTCCGCGCCTGCGCGGCAAAATCCTATCTGGACCGGCGTGGCCGTCCGCGCGAGGCCCGCGATCTTGCCGGCCATGATCTGGTCGGCTTCGACCGCAGCGATGAGATCATTCGCGGCTTTGCCCAGTTCGGCGTCCCGCTCGCCCGCAATGCCTTCCGCTTCAGGACCGATAATCAGATCGTGCTGTGGGAAGCGGTGCGGGCGGGAAACGGTATCGGCTTTGGCCAGGAGCCGCTCGCCGACCGTGATCCGCTGGTCGAGACAGTGCTGCCGGGTCTCCCGCTGCCGACGCTGCCGGTGTGGCTGGCCATGCACCGCGACGTGCGTACCAGCGTGCGCATCCGCCGCGTCGCGGATTTCCTCTACGAAGAGTTCAAGCGCTATTCAGCCGGTGCAGGCTCGGCAGCGAATTCGGCGCGGTGAGCGAGGCCGGCCATCAACAGCACGACGACCAGCAGCCCGGAGAGTGCGACGAAGATCGGGCCGAAGCTCGAGTGCTCGGCGACGAAGCCGATCGCCGACGGCGCCACCAGAATGCCTGAGTAACCCATTGTTGTGACGACGCTCATGCCTGTGCCGGACGCCATGCCCTCCTGGTTGCCGCCGGCCGAAAAAATGATCGGCACCATGTTGGCAATGCCGAGGCCGCAAAAGGCGAAGGCGGCAATGGCCAGCCAAGGCGAGGGAGCCAGCCCGGCCACCAGCATGCCGGCAGCAGCGGCAAGGGCCGAGGCGCGCAATGTCGTAACGGCACCGAAACGGTTGCGGACGCCATCGCCGAGAAAGCGCATGATGGCCATGACTCCGGAAAAGGCGGCATAGGCCAGGCCTGCGATGGCAAGATCGGCGCCGAGCTCCTGCCTGAGATACAGCGCCGCCCAGTCGAGTACCGCACCTTCGGAGATCATCGTCAGCAGCGCCATCAGCCCAACCAGATAGACCAGCGGGTTTGCTGGCAGCGCGAATTTGTGATGCTCGGCGACTGGGTGCTTGTCCTCGGCGATCAGGTAGCGGATCGCGACGGCGATGACGGCAAAGGCAAGAGCCGTCACCACTGTCGCATGGGCGAGGTGACCGTAGTTCTGGATGGCGAAACCGCCCAAAGCGCCGCCAGCGAAACCGCCAAGACTCCAGAAGCCGTGCGAGGACGACATGATGGCACGGGACAGCCGCCGTTCGACTGCCACTGCGTTGGCATTCATGGCGACGTCCATGCCGCCGATCGAACCGCCGAAGATGAACATGGCGACGGCCGCAAGGGGCACGTTGGGGGCCAGAGCCACAACCAAAAGGCCGAAGCTGCCGGCAAGTCCGAACCAGCGCAGCACCGTGCGCGAGCCATGCTTCGAGATCAGATGGCCGCACCAGGTCATGGCAGTGACGGCGCCGGCACCGAACAACAGAATCAGCAAGCCGAGCGTGAACTTCGAAATGTCGAGTCGCGTCAGGAACACCGGGATCTGCGGCGCCCAACTGCCGGTCAGGAAGCCGTTGGAGAGGAAGATGCCGGCCACTGCCCAGCGTCCACGAATCGCGATCTGCGTGATTTTCTGCGCGTCCATCGGGTAGAATCCGGTCCGGAAATGGCGTTGCGCGGCAAATTAGATCGATTCAATTCACAGTCAAGCGCTCTTCGCCGAAAGTGCTTGGACCAGACGCTACGTCCTCTCGCGTCGGCCAACCACCTCGGCGGTCCACTCCGAAATCCCTACGACTCGGGATAAGGCGCGCCATCTTTGTGCACAAACCGGCCGTCAGCGTTGGTGCTCATCATGTCGATGTCGGAGCAGGTGGCGACGTCGTCGGGCCAGCGCGAACCGACTTCGAGATAGATCGCCATCGCGCCCGATTTATTGATCATGTGATGGCCGTTGCCTGATCCTTTCGGAAAGGCCGCGCAATCACCGGCGCGCAGCACCGTCTCGCCGGCATCTTCGACGAGCGTCAGCTCGCCTTCAAGCACGTAGACGAATTCGTCTTCGTGCGAATGCCAGTGGCGCTGGCTCGACCAGTTGCCCGGCGGCAGGCGCATGAGATTGATGCCGAAGTCGGTGAGCCCGCCTGCGTTGCCTAGCCGCTGCCGCACGCGTTCGGCACAGGGTGCATCGAACGGCGGTGGATAGGATGAGCCCTTGCGTACGGGCACCTCGGCAACGTCGATCTTAGGCACGGCGTCCTCCCCTAGTGATCCCTAGGGCGTCTTGCCTCGAACTCGGCCTTCTTGGCGTCGGAGGCTTCGATCTGGTTCAGTGCCTGCCACTCGGCATAGGGCATGCCGTAGATGATCTCGCGCGACTGTTCCTTGCTGAGTTCGACACCTTCGGCTTGCGCCGCATCGCGGTACCAGTTGGACAGGCAGTTGCGGCAGAAGCCGGCGAGGTTCATCAGGTCGATGTTCTGTACGTCGGAACGCTCGTGCAGATGCGCGACCAGCCGGCGGAAGGCAGCGGCTTCGAAATCGCGCTTTTGTTCTTCGCTGAGTTCGGTCATGTCATGTTGGCCTCCCTTGGGCCTCATCATACCGGCCCGGTGCGCGAGCCGAATATTTTCACCGCATGTATATCGGCACGTCGATCTATCGCGTCAACGATCGGCGCCAGCCGTTCGGCCCAGGCGAGGGCACCCTTGCGGTCGGCGATCAGGTCCTGGCGGACCTCGAGCAGCGCATGGGCAAAGCCGTTGACGATGGCATGCCTGAACATGGTATCGCCGCGCAGTGCGCCGTCATAGGGTTCGTTGTCGCCGACGATGAGGCTCTTGTCCTCGGCGAGCATGTCGATCAGCGGCCGCGCAACGCGGTCGTCCAGGTCCCACAATATGCCGGCGTGCCACGGCCGCACGAATCCCTGCATGGTCGGTGTGAAGGAATGCACCGAAAAGATGAAGGGTGCCCGCGCGGATGCTCGCGCCACAGAGGCGATCATGGCGCCGACGGCATCATGATAGGGGCGGTAAAAGCGGTCCAGCCGCCTTTCGCGCTCCTCCGGGGCCATGGGATAATTTCCCGGGATGACGGTGCCGTCATAGAGCTGGCGAATCAGCGTTGGATCGTCTTCGCCGCGATTGGGGTCGATCAGCAGTCGCGAAAAATTGGCAAGCACCGCCGGAACGCCGAGCAGACTTGCGAGTTCGCGGGTTACAGTCTCGACGCCGATGTCGTAGGCGATGTGGCGGTCGAACTCCGCCGCCGGCAGGCCGAGACTGCCATACTCCTCCGGCAGGTCGCGGCGGGCGTGATCGGCCAGAAGCACCATGCCGCGCTTGCGATCGCCTTCGACGATATCGAAAGGCGCGAAAACTGTGGATCGGGTCATTGGCGGGAAAGGTCTGTTCGCTGGCTTTCGGGGAGGTGGTATCGTCATTCCACGAAGAGAACGCTTGCGCAATGCCGTTGTTTGGCCACGGTTTCTGCCAAAAAACTGAGCAGGGGCGACCGCAAGCGCGCCAGAGCCTTCTAAATCGATTGGAATTGGACAGATCGGCGCGTTGACATGCGTACGGACTTTTCCGAAAAGGGGCGTTGAGAGATGCAAATGTGGTTCTTGAGGGGTTTCAGGATGGGTTTCGCCGGCAGGCTGCGTGTGCGCCACGCCTTGGCCATGCCGCTCCTGGTACCGGCCATGGGTCTTTTCGCGGTGATTTCGGCCTCGCCGGCACGGGCCGATTTCCGGGTCTGCAACGCCACGCAGAACCTGGTCGGTGTCGGCATCGGCTATCGCGCCAAAGCCGGCTGGATCACCGAAGGCTGGTGGCACATCGAAGGATCGAGCTGCAAGACGCTGATCGAGGGACCGTTGTCATCAAGGTTTTACTATCTTTATGCAGAAGACGCCGAGCGCGGCGGACGCTGGGATGGTCCGATCAACATGTGCGTGGCCGAAAAAGAGTTCAAGATCGCCGGCGTTACCGATTGCGTCGCCCGGGGCTTTCAGCGCGCCGGATTCCAGGAATATGACACGGGCGAGCAGGCAAGCTGGATGGTCCAGCTGACTGACGAGCCCGCAACGGATGGCGCTCCAGCCGCCCCGGGAACAAACAGTCAATGAGACGCAGCCGCAAGGTCAAGATCCTCGCCACCATCGGTCCGGCCTCCTCGTCCGAGGAGATGCTGAAGAAGCTGTTCGAAGCCGGCGCCGACGTGTTCCGCATCAATATGAGCCACACCGACCATGAATTGATGCGTACGCTTGTCGGCCGCATTCGTGCCGTCGAGGAGGCGGTCGGCCGGCCGATCGGCGTTCTCGCCGACCTGCAAGGGCCAAAGCTGCGCGTCGGCAAGTTCGCCAACGGCAAAGAGGTGCTGACCGTCGGTCAGACCTTCACGCTTGACGACAATCCCGAGCCCGGCAATTCGACGAGGGTCTACCTGCCGCATCCCGAAATCCTGCGTTCGGTCGAGGCTGGTCATCGCCTGCTGATCGACGACGGCAAGCTCGAGCTCAAGGCGGTCAGCAGCAACGGCAAGGCGATCGTCTGCACCGTCGTCGCCGGCACCACCATTTCCGACAAGAAGGGCGTCAGCCTGCCCGACACCGACCTGCCGGTCGGCGCGCTGACGGAAAAGGACCGCCGGGATCTCGACGCGGTTCTGGCGACCGGCGTCGACTGGGTGGCGCTGTCCTTCGTGCAGCGGCCCGAGGACCTGGCCGAAGCGCGCAAGATCGCACGCGGCCGGGCGCTGATCATGGCCAAGATCGAAAAGCCGCAGGCCGTCGCCCGGCTGGCCGAGATCATCGAGCTTTCGGATGCGCTGATGGTCGCCCGCGGCGATCTCGGCGTCGAGATGCCTCTCGAAGCCGTGCCTGGCATTCAGAAGCAGATCACCCGCGCCGCGCGCCGTGCCGGCAAGCCGGTGGTGGTCGCCACGCAGATGCTGGAATCGATGATCACCGCGCCGGTGCCGACGCGGGCCGAGGTGTCGGACGTGTCGATCGCCGTGTTTGAAGGCGCCGACGCGATCATGCTTTCGGCGGAGTCCGCCGCCGGCGCCTATCCGGTCGAGGCGGTGGCGATGATGAACCGGATCGCCACCAAGGTCGAAACCGACCCGACCTATGCCGGAATTATCAACGCGCAGCGCTCGGAACCGGAAGCGACCGGAGCCGACGCGATCTCGCTCGCCGCCCGCGAAATAGCCGAGACGCTGAAGCTGTCGGCGATCATCACCTATACCGCGTCCGGCACGACCGGCTTGCGCGCCGCGCGCGAGCGGCCGCAAGTGCCGATCGTGGCGCTGTCGCCGATCCTCAACACGGCGCGGCGGCTGTCGCTGTTGTGGGGCACGCATTGCGTCGTTTCTCCCGACGCCAGCGACCTCGACGACATGGTCGACCGCGCCTGCCGCATCGCCTTCGATGAAGGTTTCGGCAAGCCGGGCGACCGCGTCATCATCACGGCCGGCGTGCCGCTGAGGACGCCGGGCTCGACCAACATGTTGCGCATCGCCTATGTCGGATCGGAAGTCGGCCGCTAATGTCGGCCGCGGCTGCCGGACAGGCCGGCTGCATGGCGCGTCGTAAACACGGCGCCAGCCGGGCGCATCGACGGCAGTCGGGTTAGGATCAACGCCGAACTCCGCCAGCTTGCATCAGCCTGTGACCGGTTCAGGAGTAGGGGAGTAGGGCGCATGTGTTCCACAGTGCAATCTGCACCTCTCACATACTACCTTACTCCCCTATTCCCCTACTCCCTACTGGTCTCAAATGCCTTCGCCGGCAAGCTCCTCGGAAAGTGCGGCGACCTGGTCCTGGGCGCTGCGCATCATTGGGTAGATGCCAAGCACGCGCTGCCAGGCCTCGAGTGCCGACTGCTTGTGGCCGGTTTCGGCCATGATCTGAGCCAGGCCCGAAAGCGCGCCGAAATGGCGTGGTTCGAGCTGCAGGGTGCGGTCGATGTCCGCCATCGACTTCCCGTAGTTCTTCATCATGAAATGAACAGTGGCGCGCCGGTTCCAGCCTTCCGCATAGGTCGGCTGCAAAGTCACCACCTGATCGAGGAAATCGAGTGCAACATCGAATTTCTGGTTTTCGATCGCCTTCTGCGACCATTGCATCATCAGGTCGATAGAGGCGCTGCCCGACTGGGACCACTCGCTGCCGATCCGTCCGGCGATGCGCTCGGCCGCCCTTTCATTGCGTTCGCGCTTGAGATCGGCAAACAGCTGATCGAGCCGCGCCTGTTTCGTCTTGACGACCGGAGGTGCTGTCGGCGGTGTTGTGGTCGGATCTTCAGCCCACGCCGGCAGCGAGACAGCGCCGGAAACGAGGAAAGCCGTGAAAAATGCAAAAAGAATCCGCATCGCGGGAATCTAGCCCCCGACGCCGGATCGTCAAACTGAATTTAGCGTGAGAGTCGTATCATGCGAACGGAGGCGCGCAGCCTCCGTCGAAAACTCAACCCTGGCGCGCCTTGTAGCGCGGCGCGGTCTTGTTGATGATGTAGATGCGGCCCTTGCGACGAACCAGCTGGTTGTCGCGGTGACGCGCCTTCAACGCCTTGAGCGAATTCTTGATCTTCATGGTCTTGCCCGTCGGTCTGGGCCCGGTCACGGGCCGAATTATTAAGGCGCGCCCACAGACGCGCCTTTGAACTGTGCGTGGCTCATAGACGAGGAGCGTTGCCCGTGTCAACCGCAAGCGCGTTGCCTAAACGATACGGACCGTTTCGTATCATCAAATCCGCCACTGGCGTCTTGCGGCGTTGCGCAGGCTTGAGACGGCTGGAATGATGCGGTTGCGAATTGGAGATCGTCATGCGCCGAATTCTTGTGTCCGCCTGTCTTGTCGTCCTCGCGCCAGGTTCTGTTGCCTATGCGCAGGAATGCGACCGCAACGACGACAGCCAGCAGATGATGAACATCTGCGCCGACGCGGACCACAAATCCGCCGACGCCAAGCTCAACAAGGCCTACCAGGATCTCATCGGCGGAAGTGACGCAAAAGCCAGGAAGCTGTTGCAGACGGCGCAGCGCGCCTGGATCGCTTTTCGCGACGCGGAATGCAGCTATTCCGCCGCGGACAGCGAAGGCGGCTCGATCTATCCGATGCTGATATCGGAATGCCTGACGCGGCTGACCGACGATCGCACCAAGCAGCTCACCGCCGATTCGACCTGCGCGGAAGGCGATGTGAGCTGCGCCAGCCCCGACGAGGACGAGAGCGGCGAAATCCAGTAAGCGTAGGTTCTAACTTTGTGTTTGAGCATGATCTTTTCCGAAATCCGGATTCCACTTTTCGCTAGCGCGGACCTTCGGTTCGGGATCATGCTCTAGCTGCGGCGGCTCACGCGCGTAAAATGGCCCATCTTGCGGCCGGGCCGCGCCTCGGCCTTGCCATAGAGGTGCAGCATCAGATCGGGCTCGGCGAGCAGCTCAGGAACGCGCCTGACATCGTCGCCGATCAGGTTTTCCATGACGCAGTCGAACTGCCGGGCGGGATTTCCCAGCGGCAGGCCGGCGACGGCGCGGATGTGCTGCTCGAATTGCGAGATGGTGCAGGCGGCCTCCGTCCAGTGGCCGGAATTGTGGACGCGCGGCGCTATCTCGTTGGCCAACAGCGAACCGTCGGCAAGGACAAAGAATTCGACGCCGATGACGCCGACATAGTCGAGCGCTGCAAGGATCTCTGCCGCCGCCGTTTGAGCCGCAGCCGCCGTTTCGGATTTTACTCCGGCCGGCAGCGTCGAGCTGTGAAGAATACCGTTGCGATGGACATTCCACGCTGGATCGTAGGCGGCGAGCGAGCCGTCGCTGCCGCGCGCGGCGATCACCGAAATCTCGCGCTCGAAGGTGACGAAGGATTCCAGGATCAACGGCACGTTGCCCATCGCCTCGCAAGTGCCGGCAAAGCCGCCTGTTTCCATGTTGCGGAAGACACGCTGGCCCTTGCCGTCATAGCCCATGCGGCGCGTCTTCAATATGCCGCTGCCGTTGAACTGTTTCAGCGCAGCCGTCAGTTCCTCGTCATTGTCGACGGGGCTGAAATCCGCGGTCGGTATGCCGATGCCGTTGAGGAATTTCTTTTCCGCCAGCCGGTCCTGCGCCACTTCCAGGGCGCGTGCCGGCGGATAGACCGGCACCGTAGAGGCAAGTGCCGCGGCGGCCGCGACCGGTACGTTCTCGAATTCATAAGTAACGACGGCACTGGCCGCAGCCAGCTCGCTAAGCGCGGCCGCGTCGTCATAGGCGGCGACGATCTGCCGGTTGGCGACCTGTGCCGCCGGGCAATCCGGCTGCGGCTCCAGCACGACGATGCGGTAGCCGAGGCGGGCCGCGGCCATCGCCAGCATGCGGCCAAGCTGGCCGCCGCCGATGATGCCGATGCTCGATCCCGCCGGCAGGCTCACGGCGCGTCCGTGGGCTCGGCGGCCACCTTGGCGGTCTGCGCGGCGCGCCAGCTATCCAGCCGGGCGGCGAGCTTTTCGTCGCTCAGCGCCAGCACCGCGGCGGCCAGAAGGGCAGCGTTGGCAGCGCCGGCCTTGCCGATGGCCAAAGTGCCGACCGGAATGCCGGCCGGCATCTGCACGATTGATAGCAGCGAGTCCTGGCCCGACAGCGTCTTTGATTCCACCGGCACGCCGAACACCGGCAGCGGCGTCATCGCCGCCGTCATGCCGGGCAGATGCGCCGCACCGCCGGCACCGGCGATGATCACCTTGTAGCCGGCCGCCTTGGCGCCCTTGGCGAAGTCATAGAGCCGGTCGGGCGTGCGGTGGGCCGAGACGATCAGGCGCTTGTGCGGAATTCCAAGCGCCTCAAGCGTTTCGGCGGCGTGGCGCATCGTCGCCCAGTCGGACTGGCTGCCCATGATGATGGCGACGTCGGCGCGGTGATCGTCCAAGCTTCTGCTCTCCGGCGGCAAAAGCGCGCATTAGCTGAAATCGAGGGGAGCCGCAAGGATGGCCGGAAACGGCAAAGCCGCTTGTGCCGTCTCCGTGGCTACGCACATGGACAGGGGCGGTCTGTCATCGGGCGGCCGCTGCTCGGAAGCGGTTGACGAAGTCGTCAAGTTCAGGCCGTTCGGTATCGGAAATCGCCCAGTAGGAAAAGGCGCTGTCGCTCCAGTGGACCAGCGAGAAGCCACCAGCAGAAAGATCGACCGGTCCGGCTGTCGAGCCGGTTTCCTCGGGCGCGGCGACGAGAGTGATCAGGTGCTCGCGGTGCCTGTAGACCAGTGCCGGCACTGGCTGGCCGGCGATCACCTCGACCCGGCCGCCGAGCAACGCGAAGCCGTCACTGGCAAGGTCAGGTGCCGGCGGCGACAGGCCGACCCTGCCATC
The DNA here is from genome assembly GCF_040320505.1 of Mesorhizobium sp. M0678. Lineage (NCBI taxonomy): Bacteria > Pseudomonadati > Pseudomonadota > Alphaproteobacteria > Hyphomicrobiales > Phyllobacteriaceae > Mesorhizobium > Mesorhizobium sp. M0678. Next base: position 298,457 of record NZ_JAMYPT010000006.1, read on the forward strand.
CAGCCAGGGTTTGACCGTGTGCCGGTCCGACGAGACGACGTCCACGGGGCTGGCTGCCAGCAGGCTGCGGCGATGGCCGCTGGCGACCGCGGCGGCAAAGCTGTCGGGCGCCCTGCTCAGCATCATCCATTGCGTCGCGCCGCTGGCCAGCACGGCGGTAACGATGATCGACGCCGCCAGCGCGCGCCAGTCGAACGCGCCAAATCGGTGCACCGCTCTGTGTGCCGGCGGCACTCGAGCGGCGGGCGCCGGCGCCGGCAGCACTTTCTCCGTACCGGCTGTCCCGATTGCAGCGATGCGAGCCTTGAAATCCTCACGGACATCGAGCCTCGGCAGCCCGCTGACGACCGTCTGCAGCGCAGCGATGCGGGCATGCTCGGCGGCGAGCGCCGGATCGGCCGCGATGCGTCGCTCGACAGCCAATGCTGCTGCTGCGTCGAGCTCGCCATCGACCAAGGCATGGATCATCAGCTCCACGCCCGCCGGGTCATCGGGCAGTCCATCGTTGTGCGCGCTCATGGCGCCCTCCCAAGTTGGGATATCAGCAGACCGCGCGCCCTCGCCAGCCGCGACATCACCGTGCCTAGCGGCACGCCAAGCAGCGTCGCGATCTCGCGATAGCTGAGGCCGTTGATGTCGCGCAGCACCACAGTCTCGCGAAATTGGTGCGGCAGCGCGGCGATCGCCGCCTCGAGTGCGGCCGCGTCGGCCTTGGCGATCAGGCTTGCCTCAGGACTATCCGTATCCGGCAGGCCGGCGCCATATGCAGCCGTCATGTCATCGAGGTCGCTCAGGTCGCCGACGGCGACGATACTGCGCGGCCGGTTGCGCGCCAGCCAGGAGTAAGAGGCGTTGCGCACGATCGCCAGCAGCCAGGCGCGCGCATTGCCGCCGGCATAGCCGGCGATGCCCGCATGCGCCTTCAAACAGGCCTCCTGCACCACATCCTCCGCGTCGGCGGCGTTGCCGGTCAGCCAGCGGGCAAGCGCAAGCGCATCCGCGAGATGGGGCAGAACCACCTCGCGAAAGCGCTCGGTCGCGGCCTCTTGGTTCAACACCGTCGCATCGCCCGGCATCCCGGACAGAACCTTCCGAAAATCCTCACGGAGCGACGGTGATCCTGCCCTGCATGTGCGGGTGAAGCCCGCAGAAATAGGCATAGTCGCCCACTTTGGTGAAGGTGAAGGCATATGTGTCACCGGTGTCAAGCGCCTTGGAGCGAAACGAGGCATCGTTGGCGACCACCAGATGCGGGATGTCGTCGTCATTCTCGAAGGTCACGGTAGTGCCCTGCTTTACCGTCAGCACCGCCGGTGTGAAGGCAAAGTTCTCGATCTTGACCATTGGCTGGTCTGCTGCGTTCAGTGGCATGGCAACCATTATCAGGATCGCCGCCAAACCGAACGTGACAGGGGATACGACCAAGACGCGGGATGGGAAGCGGATCATCGCATTTCCCCTCAGGCCAGCGTGCTGTCGATGATGGCGAGGTCCTGCCCGCCTTGCTTGACTGTCACGCTGCTTGTGCCGAGCAGGCTGCGCAACTGGCCGGCAGGTACCGTCATCGGCCCGGGTGAGGCTGCGGTGCCCGGCGCCGGTTGCGGGAAAGCGGTCGAGCGCGCGGTATGAAAGGTAACGTTGCCTTCGACCTTCTGCATGATCTGGTGGATATGGCCGTTGAGTACGGTGACAGAGCCGAAGCGATTGAGCAGGGCCAAGGCCTGCGCCGCGTCGTCGGTGCCCCAGCCCCATTCGGGATAAACAGCCCATAGCGGGATGTGGGCAAAGACGACGATTGGCGTCGAGGCGGTGACCGCCTTCAGATCATCGGCCAACCATGCCAACTGGTCGGCGCCGAGATTGCCCAGCCCGCCAGCCTTCAGGTTGACGACGTTGACCAGCCCGATGAAATGGACGCCGTTCTGGTCGAACGAATACCAGCCAGCGCCCTTGGTGCCCTTGCCGTAGCGGTCGAGATAGGCCTGGCCATTGCCGTCATCGATCAGGTCGTGCTCACCGGGCACATAATGCACGTCGAAGCCTGCGCCGCCGATGATCTGGGCAGCGTTGTCGAACTGCGCGGCTTTCGACAAATGGGTGATGTCGCCGGTGTGGATCATGAAAGCGGGCTTTTGCGGCAACGCCTGGATCTTGCCGATGGCCTCCTTCAGCGTGTCGATGGCGTGCGGGTTGGCAGCCTTGTCGAAGCCGATGTGGCTGTCGGAGATCTGGAGGAAAGTGAAGCCGGTGGCCAAGGCCTCGGCGGCTTGCGACGCACCGAGCAGGCTGAGCGAAACCGGCACGCCGGCCGAAATTGTCCACAGCACTCCCGTGCCGGCCCAGATCATGCATTCCAGTGCATGACGGCGGCTGATGCCGTCAGCTTCATTGTCGTGGTGGTGGGTCATACCGGTCTCCTGCACGCCGGAAATGGCGTCTGTTTGGGAGACCAATGGGCGGGGTGGTTTATTCCGCCCGAAGACTAAAAGTTCATTCACACTGCCGTGATGGCGCACTGGCCCGATGCGAAGCCGGCGCTGGAAGGCACTGGCTCGACCACGCTCTGGCGATGTCTAGTCCGGCCAGCGCAGCGCTCCGGCGGACTGCTTGCGAGCGGGTTTCATCGCATCCGCGGGCCGATCGGCAGCACTCAACACCGCCCGCAGGCGTTCGGCAACGATCTCCGCCTCGCCGGGATGGAGATTGCACGGATCAAGGAAGAAGTGACCGCGCTCGACCTCGTGGTTGCGCACGAGCACGGGCGGCGAACCCGCCGCAAGCGCCGAGGCGAGGCCGGCGGCGGTGAAGCGGCTTTCCGGCGCAACAAACACCTGCAGGCGGTCGAGAGGATTTCCGGTCGGATCTGGAATGACACGTGCCTCGATGCCAGGCAGGCCCTGCAATGCGGTTTGCCACAGATGCAGTGCGGCTTCTTCCCGCTGGCGAATGCCGGCATGGTCGCGCCGCTCCCAGGCTTCCAGGGCCGCCATAGTGCCGGCAATGCTCTCCTTGCCGACTTTCATGGCGCGCGCAACGCCCCGGTTCTGGAGATAGGCGGCCCGTACCAGATCCTTGCGGCCGGCAACGATGCCGCTTGTCGGCCCTGAGAGAAATTTGTGCCCGCTGTAGACAACAATGTCGGCGCCGCGCGCCAGAAAGCCACGCAAATCGTATTCCGAGGCGGCGTCGACGATCACCGGCACGCCCTTGGCGTGGCAAATCTCGCAGAACTCCTCAAGCGAGAGCATGCCGTATTGCACGGTGTGGTGCGCAACGACGTAGAGGGCTGCCGCCGTCCGGTCCCGGATCGCCTCGGCAACATGATAATCCTGGGTGACGCTGACCGTGCCGGCAGGCACTGCCTTGGCTCCGGCAAGCCGGATCGACTGGTCGATCGGCGCGCCATAATTGACGATGTGACCAAGCTGAACGATGACCTCCGATTTGAGGCCCTCGGTGTCGTCCGGCAGCCGCTCGATCGCAAGAAGGCTGGTCCCGGTCATCGCGCCGGCAATCGCCATTGTTATGCCGCTGGCGCAGCATGCGGTGATGAAGCCGGCCTCGCCGCCGGTAAGGCGTGCAATCACCCTACTTGCGGCGCGCTGCAGATCGTCCATCTCGACCCATTGCGAGGCCATTTCCGACATTGCGGCAATCGCTTCTGGCACGATGATCGAAGCACCGAGTGCCGTCATCGTGCCGGAGACATTGATGATTGGGCGAAGGCCAAGCCGTTCGCGGATTGTCGTGTTGGAACGGTCAGCGGCATAGGTCGTCATCTCTGTAGATCCTGTTTAAGATTTCAGGCGGCGATCTCGACGACCGCCTCGATTTCAACTGTGATGTTGCCCGGCAGCGAGCCGACACCGATCGCGGAACGGGCATGTCCGCCAAGCGTATCAAAGACGGCCGCGAAAAGATCGGAACAGCCGTTCACCACCTTGGGGTGCTCGCTGAATGTCGGCGTCGCATTGACAAAGCCAAGCAGCTTGACGACGCGCACGATGCGGCCGAGGTCGCCGGCCGCCGCATGCATGACGGCGAGCAGGTTCAGGCCGGTCAGACGCGCATGCCCGTAGGCCTCTTCAACGCTGACATCCTCTCCGACCTTGCCGGTGCAGAGCGCGCCATCGGCGCGCAACGGCCCCTGGCCGGAGAGGAAGATCAGCCGTCCGCTCTCGGCATAGGTGACGAAGTTGGCGATGGGCTTCGGCGGCTCGGGCAGTGTCAGGCCCAATTCCGCGAGCCGGATGTAAGGCGTCATAAAAGCTCCTTGCGACAGCTTTCGCCGTCCGATGTCAAAAATGCGAGGCGCGAAACCGCGCCAGGAAACTGCGAAGGCGTTCATTGTCGAACCCCGCCGCCAGAATCTCGGCGGGTGGTCCGACGGCACTGACGCCGCCATCCGCCATGAAAACGATGCGGCTCGATGCGTCGCGCGCAAAAGCCATTTCATGCGTGACCATCAGCATCGTCATGCCGTCTTCGGCGAGGCTGCGCACGACCTCGAGCACCTCGCCAACCAGTTCGGGGTCGAGCGCCGAGGTTATCTCGTCGAGAAGCAATATCTTCGGCTCCATCGCCACGGCGCGGGCGATGCCGACGCGCTGCTGCTGGCCGCCGGAAAGCTCGGCCGGCAGACTGTCGGCTTTGTGGGCGAGGCCTACGCGGCCGAGCCAGTGCTCGGCAATGGTGCGGGCCTCGGCATTGCTCTTGCCGCGCACCTTGCGCAGGCCAAGCATGATGTTGCCGGCCGCAGTCAAATGCGGAAACAGATTGAAGCTCTGGAACACCATTCCGGTCTCGGCTCGCATCGCCGCCAGGTCGCGCTCGCTGCGTCGCTGGCGTGTTCCCGTCTCGCGATAGCCGACTTCTTTGCCGTCGATACGGATCGAGCCGCTGTCGTAGCTCTCCAGGAAGTTGACGCAGCGCAGTAGCGTGGTCTTGCCGCTGCCGGAGGGGCCGATGATAGTCACGACCTCGCCGCGTGTCACTTGCAGGCTGACGGAGCGCAGGACCTCGACGGATCCAAAGGCTTTGGAAACCTCGGTGACATCGAGAAGTGCCGGATTCTGGTGCGAGGCGTTGGACATCGTGCTATTCCCGGATGAAGGAGAAACGCCGCTCCAGGCGCCGGCTGGCCAAGGAGAGGGCGTAGTTGACGGCGAAGTAGACGAGCGCACCGAGAATGTAGAGTGGCATCGCCTCATAGGTGCGGCCGATGACCTGGTTGATTGCCTGCATGAGGTCGGTGATGCCGAGCAGCGAGACCAGCGCGCTGCCCTTCACCGCGTCGGTGACGCCATTGATCCAGGGTGGCAGGAAGCGCCTGAACGCCTGCGGAAAAATGACGTAGACCAGCCGCTGGCGAAAGGTCAGTCCGATCGCCATCGCCGCCTCGGACTGACCCTTGGGAATCGAGCCGACGGCGCCCCTGAGATACTCGACGACTTGTGCGGTCTTGAAGAGGGTGAGGGCGAACACGGCCGCCCAAAAGGATTCCAGATGCAGCCCCACCGCGGGCAGGCCGTAATAGACGAAGAAGATCAGCACCAGGATCGGAATGCCGCGTATGGTGTCGCTGAAGATGCGCACTGCCCAGCGCAGCGGAAAAGGACCATAGACAAGGCCGACGCCCATCAGCACGCCGGCGATGAGCGATAACACCACGACCAGCAGCGACACCCACAAGGTTACGGCAAAGCCTTCGGCGAGGAACGGCAAGGCGTAGATGATCTGGCTCAGCATGTCAGCGCGCCGCCTTGAACCGGCGCTCGACGAGCCGCAGCGCGAAAAGCAGCGTGTAGCCGGTCAACAGGTACATTGCCGTCACCACCAGATAGACTTCGACAATGCGGAACGTGTTGAAGTTGATCCACTGGGCGCCATAGGTGAGTTCGGGTACCGAGATGACCGACGCCACGGACGTATCCTTGAAGAGCGATATGAATGTGTTGGAAAGCGCCGGCAGGGTTATGCGCAGCATCGTCGGCAGGCGCACATCGAGCAGCCTTTGCCATGGCGTCAGGCCGATTGCCTTGCCGGCGTCGAGTTGACCGCGCGGCACCGCCTCGAGCCCCGAGCGAAACACCTCGACCAGGTAGGCGCCGCTGTAGAGCGACAGCGTGGCAATGAATGAGGTTTGCGCGCTGTAGGCAATGTCGACCACCGTCGGCAAGCCGTAGAAGACCAGATAGACGAGCAGGATCAGCGGCACGTTGCGGATGAACTCGACATACCCCGCGATGATGGTCCGCACCGCACGTCCGGCCGACACGTACCAGACCGCCAGAACGAGCCCGATGACGATGCCGATCGCGATCGAGATGACGGCCAGTTCGAGGCTTAGCAGCAGTCCGCCCCAGAGCTTGTCGAAATGCCGCCAGATAAGGTTGAAGTTGAGAGTATAACCCATGCGTCCTCGTCATGGAGGGCTGTGATGAGAGAAGGCGGAAGGACGTTGTCCTTCCGCCTGCTTGCATCAAATGACCGGGAAACCGGGATGGCGCGCCGGCGGCTCCTGTCCGAAATAATCCTTGAACGCAGCGTCGTAGAGTGCCGTTTCATGGCCGAACATGGCGATGGTGAAGGTCTGGTTGACGAAGGTCAGCCAGTCGAGGTCGCCCTGCCGCAGCGCGGCACCATAAAGCATCGAGAACCAGCTCTTGCCGGCATCGAAGTACTTATCCGGATTGCGCGAGGCGAGCCAGCGCACCGTTGACAGATCGACCGCGGCGGCGTCGACGCGCTTCGATTCCAAGGCCTGCAGCACGTTGGCCTGCGTGTCTATCTGCATCACCTGCGACTCCGGCAGGACGATATGCACGTTAGCCTCGGCATCGACATTTTGCAGGATGGAAATCCGCGTTGCCGAACCGCCGGCAAGCAGCTTGTCGAAGGTCTTGTTTTCGGCGTTCGGAAGGGTCAGCAAGGCGATGCCTTCGACGTAGTAGGGTCGGGAGAAGTGGATCAGCTGCGAGCGCTGGGCGGTCATGGTCATGAACTGGATGGTGATGTCGACCTTGTTGGTGGTCACGTTCGGAATGCGCTGAGCCGGATCCTGCATGACGAATTCCACTTTGGTCGGATCGTCGAAAAGCCCCTTGGCGAGGATGCGACCCATGGTGATGTCCATGCCTACCAGTTCGCCGGCGTCGTTCTCGAAATGCCAGGGCGCGTTGGTGCTGCCGGTCCCGACGATCACCTTGCCGCGCTCGAGGACGGTGCGCAGCAGGCTGTCCGGCGCTGCCTGGGCCGCCGCTTTCTGAACGTCGACCGCGGTAGCGGCGCTCATCACTCCGGCCGTTGCAAGCCCGGCCATTCCCAGTTTCAGAAATTCACGCCTTTTGGATATGTCGTTCACGGCGACCTCCTTTCGTGTTGAGTTCCCCTTTGGACCAGCAGTACAGGCATCGGTTGCAACTGACGTCATTGTCCCTTACAAGAGACGCCTGTACTCTGTACAAGACAGATTAACATCAGGGATCGATAATGCAAGATGGCAATGCCTTGGCCGCTCGACCGGACATCGGTCTGGACGAAGACAAGAACTCGGGCTCTCGGGAGAAGGGTCTCAACCGGGTTCTCCAGATTTTGGAGTTTCTCCACACGACCCAGCGTGCGATCGGCATTGGCGACCTTGCCAGAGGGGTGAATGCACCGCGGTCGACGACCTATACGCTGGTGCGCTCGCTGGTCGACGCAGGCCTGCTGGAAATGGCCGGGGACGGCAATCGGGTCTATTTCGGAAAGAAGCTTTATCTCTACGGAATGGACTATGTGCGGGGCAACGACCTGCTTAGGCGAGGGCGCCAGGAAGTCGACCATCTGTCACGCGAGACCGGCGAGACCTCGGAGTTGTGCATGCTGCAAAGCGGCCGCTACACCATCGTCCATTCAAGCCCGGGAACGAGGCCATTCCGGATCAGCTCGGCGACGGGTCTGCAAATACCGCTCCCCTGGACAGCTTCCGGGCGACTGCTCCTCGCCGGCTTCGACAGGGCGGCGATCGAGGATATGGTCTCGGAAGACGATCTCGTGCTGCCGGACGGGCGCAGATTGCAGCTCGATGATTTCATAGACGACATCGCCGTCGCCAAGTCGGCCGGCTACTGCGTCACCTCCGGCCTTGTCGATGCCTACACGAAATGCCTGGCCGCGCCGGTCTTTTCAGCGCCGGGCAGGGTCGAGGCGACGATGTGCCTGGTGGTTCCCATCGATACCTCGACCGAAAAGACCGATGACCTGATAGAGCTGTTGCTCGAGCGCGCCGCGCGGCTTTCGATCGCGGCATAGGCCGCCTTTCCAGCAGGCCAGCGCCGGCGTCCGTTCAAGCGATAATGTCTGGAATGATCTTGTCTTCCAGCGCCATCAGCCTGTCCTTAAGGAAGAGCTTCTTTTTCTTCATGCGCTGGATCTGCAGCGGGTCGCAATTCATGGCGATCATCGCATTGATGGCGGCGTCGAAATCGGCGTGTTCCTGCTTCAGCCGGGAATATTCGAGGCGGATATCTGCCTGTTCCTGATCGGACATTTTTACCGTCTGCACGTCTGCGGCGCCCAAACTATGGGCCTGATTGGGCGGGACCGGGTCTTCTTGCACCGGCGCGCAGCCCATATCACATTTCATATTGGCGTGGAATGCTACCACGCAGCATTCGACATCGGTGCGCGATGGTGGCACACTGTCATTATGCCGTCACAGAAGCGAGCCTGCGGTGGACGTGCCATGACGGCTGCAATCCGAGGAAACCATGAAAGGGAGAACCAATCATGTCTCTTGCATCCCATCTTGATGAGCTGCAGCGGAAACACGGCGACATCGAACGGGAAATCGACGATGCGATGACCCATCCATCGGTGGACGACCTCGAAATCGTGAATCTCAAGCGGCGCAAGCTGGCGCTCAAGGACGAGATTGAAAAACTGAAGGCGAAACCGACGACGCACTGACGCCCTTCCAGGACTAGCCACGCCGCCCGGCGCGTGATTTCTTTCCGGTGGTATGTCTCTATGCTGCCGGAAACGCCTATGGATTTGCGGCAAGCTGCCGTCTTGTTGTTTCCGATTTGCTGGGCCTGCGCGCCAGTCGCCATTGACAAGCCATCTTTGCTCCTCCACCTCATGCCCGGACCTTCAAGATTAAAGGCAGCCGGCATGACCGGATATTTTTCCTCACCCTTCCCGCGCCGCAGGTCGGTCGGTGTCGATGTCGGCGGCGTGATGGTCGGCGGCGGCGCCCCAGTCGTCGTCCAGTCGATGACCAACACCGACACGGCCGATATCGACCAGACGGTCGCGCAGGTGGCGGCGCTGCATCGCGCCGGCTCCGAGATCGTGCGCATAACGGTCGACCGCGACGAAAGCGCTGCCGCTGTGCCGGCCATCCGCGAGCGACTGGAGCGGCTCGGCATCAACGTGCCGCTGGTCGGCGATTTCCATTATATCGGCCACAAGCTCCTGGCCGATCATCCGGCCTGCGCCGCGGCCTTGGCCAAGTACCGCATCAACCCCGGCAATGTCGGTTTCAAGGACAAGAAGGACCGGCAGTTCGCGGCAATCGTCGAGATGGCGATCCGATACGACAAGCCGGTGCGCATCGGCGTCAACTGGGGTTCGCTCGACCAGGAGCTGCTGACCCGGCTGATGGATGACAACCAGGCCCAAGGCTTTCCGCTGACCGCGCAGGAAGTGACGCGCGAGGCAATCGTGCAATCGGCGATCCTGTCGGCCGAAATGGCCGAAGAGATTGGCCTTGCCCGCGAGAAAATCATCCTGTCGGCCAAGGTCAGCGGCGTGCAGGATCTGATCGCCGTCTACACCGAGCTTGCCACCCGTTCCGACCATGCGCTGCACCTCGGCCTGACGGAGGCGGGCATGGGCTCGAAAGGCATTGTCGCCTCGTCTGCGGCCATGGGCATCCTGCTCCAGCAAGGCATCGGCGACACAATCCGCATCTCGCTGACGCCGGAGCCGAACGGCGACCGCACGCGCGAGGTGCAGGTGTCGCAGGAGCTGTTGCAGACCATGGGCTTCCGGCAGTTCGTGCCGATCGTCGCCGCCTGCCCGGGCTGCGGCCGCACGACCTCGACCGTGTTCCAGGAGCTTGCCCAGAACATCCAGGCCGACCTGCGCAAGAACATGCCGGTGTGGCGCGAACAATATCCCGGCGTCGAGAACCTCAAGGTCGCGGTGATGGGTTGCATCGTCAACGGTCCGGGCGAATCCAAACATGCCGATATCGGCATTTCGCTGCCCGGCACCGGCGAGATGCCGACCGCCCCGGTATTCGTCGACGGCAAGAAGGCGGCGACGCTGCGCGGCTCATCGATTGCCGCGGATTTCGAGAAAATGGTCGCCGACTATATCGAACGGCGGTTCGGGCAGCACGACAAAGCCGCGGCGGAGTAGTTGAATGCGGCGTTTGCTCGGCGCGGCGCTGGTTCTCATTTGCGGGCTGATCTGGGCGACAGCCGTTCAGGCCGATCCACCACGGCCCGCCAAAAAGAAGCTGATCGACCAGGTTTGCAACCTGATCGAGGCCCATGCCGACCGGAACGGGCTGCCCAGGGATTTCTTTGCCCGGCTGATCTGGAAGGAAAGCCGTTTCGATCCCAATGCGGTCAGCCCGGTCGGCGCCGAAGGCATTGCCCAGTTCATGCCGGGCACCGCCAGGATACGCGGCCTCACCAATTCGTTCGATATCGAGCAAGCGATCCCGGCCTCGGCAAAATATCTCGCCGAACTGAAGACCGGCTTCGGCAATCTGGGCCTCGCCGCAGCCGCCTACAACGCCGGCGAGACCCGGGTGTCGCGCTGGCTGAATTCCGGCGGCTTCTTGCCGATGGAGACCGAAAGCTACGTTCTGGACGTCATGGGCGAGCCGGCCGACAACTTCACCAATACCGCCTACGCCGGCGTCATCCGGCCGCTCGACAAGAAGGCGAGTTTCGCTGCTGCTTGCCGTGAGCTGCCGGTGATCATGTCCAGAACCGTGCCGATGTCGTCGATCAACATCAAGCCGTGGGGCGTGCAGGTGGCCGGCAATTTCCGCCGCGCCGCGGCGCTCAATCAGTGGAGCAACGTGAAGCGCCGGTTTCCAGCCTTGCTCAGCGGTCGCGATCCGGTGGTCAGCCGGGTGCGCACACCGATCGGCAGGCGCGGCATCTATGCGGTGCGGATCGGCGCCGACACCAAAGCCAAGGCCGACGATATTTGCCAGAAACTGCACAGCGTGGGCGGCGCATGCATCGTGGTGCGCAATCGGTAAGCCATATGTCGGTGCGTTTCGCGCCATCGCTGCCATCTTGTTCCCCGTGGGCACTTCGTCCTCGATACGTGAATCATATTTTCGGTGAACCGTCAGGCAGGTCTTGCATCGTTGTCGATGCGGGGTAAGGTCCCCGCGATTTTTCGCGAAAGGGATCAGCATGGCCGGCTTCAAGACACTGGACGACATCGGCGATATCAGCGGCAAGCGTGTGCTGGTGCGTGTCGACCTCAACGTTCCCGTCACCGAGGGCAAGGTCACCGACGCCACCCGCATCGAGCGCATTGCGCCGACTATTGCCGAGCTCTCCGGCAAGGGAGCCAAGGTCATCCTGCTTGCCCATTTCGGCCGGCCCAAGGATGGACCGGCGCCGGAATTCTCACTCGAACCGATCGCCAAGGCGACGGCGGACGTGCTCGGCCGTCCGGTTGGCTTTGCCTCCGACTGCATCGGTGACAAGGCGGCAAATGCCGTCGCCGCCATGGACAGCGGCGACGTGCTGCTGCTCGAGAACACCCGCTTCCACAAGGGCGAGGAGAAGAACGACCCGGCCTTCACCGAAAAGCTCGCCGCTAACGGCGATATCTTCGTCAACGACGCCTTCTCTGCTGCGCACCGTGCCCATTCGTCGACAGAAGGGCTGGCGCATGTGCTGCCGGCCTTCGCCGGCCGCACCATGGAGGCCGAGCTCGATGCGCTGGAAAAGGGGCTTGGCAATCCCGTCCGCCCGGTTGTCGCCATCGTCGGCGGCGCCAAGGTCTCGACCAAGATCGACCTGTTGATGAACCTGGTGAAGAAGGTCGACGCGCTGGTCATCGGCGGCGGCATGGCCAATACGTTTCTAGCGGCGCGCGGCACCGACGTCGGGAAATCCTTGTGCGAGCGTGATCTCGCGACCACCGCCAAGCAGATCATGATCGAGGCGGCCGAGGCCGGCTGCGCCATCATCCTGCCGGTCGACGGCGTCGTCGCCAGGGAATTCAAGGCGGGCGCCGCCAGCGAGACCGTCGCCATAGCGGACGTGCCGGCCGACGGCATGATCCTTGATGTCGGCGCAAAGACCGAGAAAACCATTGCCGAATGGATCGACCGTGCCGCGACGCTGGTCTGGAACGGACCGCTCGGCGCCTTCGAGATCGAGCCGTTCGACCATGCGACGGTGGCGACGGCCCGGCACGCTGGGGCGCGCACCAAGGCCGGCAAACTGGTTTCCGTCGCCGGCGGCGGCGACACGGTAGCGGCACTCAACCATGCCGGCGTCGCCGACGATTTCACCTATGTCTCGACGGCCGGCGGCGCTTTCCTCGAATGGATGGAAGGCAAGCCGTTGCCCGGCGTCGACGTCTTGAAGCGCTGAGCGCGGCCGCAAGAGCAGCGCGAAGGAGTGCGCCCGCGACTTTCAATCGATTCGCGCTTGTTTGACAAAATGGTTCGACTTGAACCTGCGTTGCTCTGGTGGTCTGCTGGGCGCGGATCAATTCTTTCAGGAGAAGCAAAAATGAGCGAACGTCTCGAGGACATTGCCGCCGCGATGGTGGCCGATGGCAAGGGCCTGCTGGCCGCCGACGAAAGCTCCGGCACCATCAAGAAGCGCTTCGACGTCATCGGCGTCGAATCGACCGCCGACAGCCGCCGCGACTATCGCGAGATGATGTTCCGCGCCAGCGATGCGATGACCAAATACATTTCCGGCGTCATCCTCTATGACGAGACCATCCATCAGAAGGCCGCCGACGGCACGCCGCTGGTCGACATCATCAAGGCATCAGGCGCCATCCCCGGTATCAAGGTCGACGCCGGCGCCAAGCCGCTGGCCGGCTTCCCCGGCGACACCGTCACCGAGGGCCTCGACGGCTTGCGCGAACGCCTTGCCGAATACTACAAGCTCGGCGCCCGCTTCGCCAAATGGCGCGCGGTGATCGACATCGATGTTGCCAAGGGCGTGCCCTCCGCCACCTCGATCGGCTCGAACGCCCATGCGCTCGCCCGCTATGCAGCGCTTTGCCAGGAGGCCGGCATCGTGCCGATCGTCGAGCCGGAAGTGCTGATGGACGGCGCCCACGACATCGACACCTGCTACGAGATCAGCAAGGCGACGCTGACAAAGCTTTACACGGAACTCTATGCGGCGCGCGTCGTCCTCGAAGGCACCATCCTGAAACCGAACATGGTCCTCGCCGGCAAGAAGTCGGGCAAGGTCAGCAGCCCCGAGGAAGTCGCCGAAAAGACCATAAAACTGTTCCGCGAGACGGTGCCGGCCGCGATCGGAGGCATCGCCTTCCTTTCGGGCGGACAATCTGACGAGGAGGCGACCTCCAACCTCAACGCCATCAATGCCATTGGCCCGCATCCGTGGAAGCTGACCTTTTCCTACGGCCGCGCCTTGCAGGCCGCTCCGCAGAAGGCGTGGGGCGGCAAGGCGGCGAACGTCGCCGCCGCCCAGGCCGCCTTCGCCCATCGCGCCCACATGAACCATCTGGCAGCGCTTGGACAATGGCAGCCGACGCTTGAGCAAGCCGCCTGACGGAATTCAGGTTGCGTTCCCTCCGACCCGGGCCTTTGCCCGGGTTTGTTTGAAAGCAGCAAGGTCTGCAATTTCCTGCAACTAAAAATGCAGCTCGGTGTCGGCATTCCTCGCTGCCGATCGTCCTCCGTGAAAAGAGGAGCAGACCTATGCCAAACAACAAGACCGTATCGCAGGAAGAGTGGTTTCAGGCGCACAAGGCGCATCTGGCGCGCGAAAAGGAATTGACGCGCTTTCGCGATCGTGTCGCCGCCGAACGCCGCGAACTGCCGTGGCTGAAGATCCGCAAGGACTACGTCTTCGAGACCGAGCAAGGGCCAAAGAAACTGCCCGACCTGTTTGGCGGCAACAGCCAGCTGATCGTCTACCATTTCATGTTCGGCCCCGGTGCCGACTATCGTTGCGAGGGCTGCTCGTTTCTTGCCGACCACATTGACGGTGCCAACCAGCATCTCAGGCACCACGACGTCTCGCTCGTGGTGGTTGCGCGGGCGCCGCTGGCCGAGCTTCTGCCCTACAAGCAGCGCATGGGCTGGAAATTCGACTGGGTGTCGTCGTACGCTTCGGACTTCAACTTCGACATGCAGGTGTCATTCACCGACAAGCAGATCGCGGCCGGCGACACGACCTACAATTTCGAGCGGCGTGCGCGGCAATCGAAGGATCTTCCCGGCACCAGCGTGTTCTATCGCGACGAGAAAGGCGACATCTTCCTGACTTTTATCTCGCGCTCCAGAGGCGGCGATCCGCTGATCGGCACATATCACTATCTCGACCTGACGCCGAAGGGTCGCAACGAAACCGGTCCCCACCATAGCCTGGTGGACTGGGTGCGGCTGCACGACGAATATGCGGATACGCCCGAGATGCAGGACAGCTGCTGCCATTGACGACGGGCGGTCACCCAAGGTCTTTCGCCTTCGGCCCGACATGCGCTAAGTGCTGTTCGCTATGCCCTAAAAGGGACTTGCCATGCGGCGCTTTCCGACCCTTCTCACCTGGCTCGCCTTTCCGGTCTATGTCTGGCAAGGACTTGGCGTGCGTCGCCGCACCGCCCGCATGCTGCCGGCACAAGGTCCGGTCATGCACGAGATATCTGGCCTGGCGCCAGCAATCTCGGTTCTGGTGCTTGGCGATTCCTCCGCCGCCTCGGTAGGGATCGGCAATTCCGAAAACGGATTGGCCGCGCAACTGGCAGTTCTGATTGCGCAACGCACCGGCCGCACCGTGCGCTGGCGGGCGGCCGGCTTCAACTCGGCAACCTCTGGCCAGATCCGCGATCATGTGCTGCCCAATCTATCGGCCGATCCGTGGACGCATATCGTGCTGGCCATCGGTACCAACGACACCAAGAATTTTCATTCGGTACCGCGCTTCAAGCGCGAGTTTGGCGGCCTGCTCTACGCGCTGCGCGCCAAATGGCCGGAAGCGCGCGTCGTGTGGTCGCCGGTGCTGGAGTTCACCCGGGCTCCGGCAATGCCGCCGCTGCTCGGCAAGATCCTCGAAATCCGCGCCGTCGAAATGAACCGGATGGGCGAGCGCCTTTGCCTCGAACGCGGCGCCATACCGGCGCCCCGGCTGCCGATCACGGATGCCGATGCCGGCTTCGCATCGGATGGATTTCACGCTTCGGAAGCCGGCTACCGAGCCTGGGCGGAACATCTGGTCAGCCTGGTGCTCGCCAACGAACCGGGCGTCGCGTAGCGGGCCGCCGGCACTAAAGCGCGTCGCGTTCGATTGGCCTCATCCGACGCGCTTCAGGTTCTTGTTTTTATGCATGTCGTTGTCGCAAAACCGCTGCACACTTTTGCGCGACATGCATTACGTCCAGTGCCCGAGCACCGCCGTAATCGAAATCGCCGCCATCGCCAGAAGCGCCAGCTTCCAGAAATCGCTGCGCCGCTTCAGCCCGGGCCAGCCGAGCGGCTTGATGAGCTGGATGACCATCATGAGGATGATGACGAGCGCGAGAAGTTTCGACATGCAGCCTTTGATCAGCATCGCGGCTGGCTGTCAAAGCGGCTCCGGGATCGCCGGCTTCCACTGCGGCAAGCCTCTTTTCAGCACTGCCTTGTCACTTCGATGGATAAATCGGAACGCCGGTCATGAGAGCCGCACCCTCCTGACAGACTGCTGTCAGCAGGGGTGTGCGATAGTGCCTGCATCGAAAGAGAGGAGACCAGCGATGAACGGTATTACCATTCTGCGTAGCGTGCAGCACTATGTCGGCAAGATCCGGACGATGCGCAATGAAATCCGCACCCAGCGGTTCATGAACACCCTGCCGGCGGACATCCGCAAGGATATTGGTTGGCCGGACATGTATGGCGACCGCCGCAATGGCGGCAATTGAGGCAAGCTTTCTGCGTGGCGTTTGGATGCGACCTGGCGACGAGCTGAGATGGGCATGCTGAAGCCTCCTGACAGTATGGTGTCAGGAGGCTCGTGCCATAGTGCGATGGCCGCCGGAGCCGGATGGCCGAGAGGACGATCGATGAAAAGCTGGAACGACAGGCTGAACACGCGTGGCATCAACGGCATAAGACCGTCGCCACGCACCATCGGCGACGTCGTCGAAGGCCAGCCGATGCTGGTTCCTACAGCTCGCCAGGTCCATGCATTCATCCGCTCCATCCCCGAAGGCATGGACATGAATATCCGCGCTTTGCGCACCGCTCTCGCCATCGAGCACGGTGCCGAGATGACATGTCCGGTCACCATCGGCTATCATCTGCGCACCGTCGCCGAGGCCGCCAACGAGGATCTTGAGCGTGGTATGGCACTGGGCGACGTTGCGCCGTTCTGGCGGGTGGTCGACGCAAGCACGCCGACAACGAGGAAACTGTCCTTCGGCGCGGCCTTCGTCGCCGCGCAGCGCAAGCGCGAAGGGCTGGAACGATAGACGCCGAGGGACCATACGATGCGCCGCGCCGACAGGCTCTTCCAGATCGTGCAGCATCTGCGTGGTGGTCGTCTGGTCACCGCCCAGAAGCTGGGCACGTGGCTCGAGGTTTCCGAGCGGACGATCTATCGCGACATCGCAGACCTGCAGTCGACCGGCGTGCCGATCGACGGCGAGGCCGGTGTCGGCTACATGATGAGGGAGGGTTTCGACCTTCCGCCGCTGATGTTCACGCGTGACGAGATCGTCGCGCTGGTCGCCGGCGCCCGCATGGTGCGCGCCTTTGGTGGCGCGGCCATGGCGCGAGCCGCCGACGAGGCGCTGGTCAAGATAGGCGCCGTGTTGCCCGACGCCGAAAAGGACCGCATCGCCCGTACCGAGATCCACACGCCGATGT
This sequence comes from Mesorhizobium sp. M0678, assembly GCF_040320505.1. Lineage (NCBI taxonomy): Bacteria > Pseudomonadati > Pseudomonadota > Alphaproteobacteria > Hyphomicrobiales > Phyllobacteriaceae > Mesorhizobium > Mesorhizobium sp. M0678. The sequence goes on from NZ_JAMYPT010000006.1 coordinate 315,549, forward strand.
GGGTGGTAAGCGATGCCGCCCGCGAAGCCATCGACCTGATCGAGCGGTCCATCGAGAAACGTCAGGTGCTGACCATCGACTATTCGGATGAGGCCGGCCGCAGCACCGCGCGCGACATCCGCCCGCTCGGCCTGTGGTTCTGGGGCAAGGTGTGGACCTTGGTCGCCTGGTGTGAGATGCGCGGCGATTTCCGCGCCTTCCGCATCGACCGCATCGCCTCGGTGGTCATCGCCGGCCGCACCTTCAAGCCGGAGCGCGGCAAGCAGCTCGCCGATTTCTATCGCGCGGTGGAGCGCAGCGAGGATTACGGCATGGCGCCGGACCGGGCGGCGCGAAGCTGACACGGAAGATCACAAAAAAGCCCGCTTGAAAGCGGGCTTTTTGTTTTGGATGCCAGACCTATTCCTCTTCGTCGGCGTCCTTGTCCTTCGACTTCAGCGCCGAAAGCTTGGCGAAGACGGCGTTGGCGTCAAGTTCGCGGTCCTCGTCCTTCGGCTTTTCGGGCGCCGGCACCAGCCGTTCGGTCAAGGCGGCCGGCAGCAGCGTATCGCCGACCGGCTGCGCCTGCTCGCGGCCGCGCGAGGCGCGGTTGATTTCCATATCGAGGTCGATCTGCGACGTCAGGCCGAGCGTCACCGGATCCATCGGCTGGAGATTGGCGGAGTTCCAGTGCTTTCTGTCGCGGATCTGGTCGATCGTCGACTTCGTTGTGCCGACAAGGCGGGCAATCTGCGCATCCTTGAGCTCGGGATGGTTGCGCACCAGCCAGAGGATGGCGTTGGGCCGGTCCTGGCGCTTCGACAGCGGCGTGTAGCGCGGACCCTTGCGTTTGGATTCCGGCACCCGCACCTTGGGATCGGAGAGCTTCAGCCGGTGGTTCGGGTCCTTCTCGGCGCGCGCGATCTCGTCGCGAGTGAGCTGGCCGGTCATGATCGGGTCCATGCCCTTGATGCCTTGCGCCGACTCGCCGTCGGCGATCGCCTTGACCTCAAGCGGATGCAGTCCGCAGAACTGCGCGATCTGCTCGAAGGAAAGCGCTGTGTTGTCAACCAGCCAGACGGCGGTCGCCTTTGGCATCAGCAGCGTATTGGCCATTACAAAAATCCTTCTCGTTCGCCCGCGTTCCCGCGCGGGCGGTGGTTTAGAGCCACCAAAATGGGAAAATCGCGGTCTATATAACCGCTCGCTCGCCGTTTCGCAATGTTTTTGGCAGGCGCGCGTCAAGGACGGCACGGCAGCGCGACCAGCAGACCGCGAAGGTCGGCAGATGACGCCATACAGTCGAAAGCTTCAAAAAGACAAAGCCCGCCAGACCAAGGTCGGGCGGGCTCGGAACCGGCGACGGAAATCCGTCTGCTGCGGCTCTGGCTTCTAAAGCTTGATCCCGAACCGCGGCTCGGCGTTGCCGAAAAGCAGCGCCCGGTCTTCGAGCGGGATCGTGCTCGAGATCAAAGCCCTTTGCGGGCGATTCTCTCGATGTCGCCGCGGTTGATGCCGAGGTCGTTGAGCTGACGAGCATTCAGCCGGTTCAGTTCGCGCACGGTTTCGTTGTACATGCGCCAGTTACGGAAAGCGCGGATCGGGTTCATGATAGTCCTCCATCGTTTTGATGCCGCGTAAATAGGCATCGGCGATGAAAAATTGAACAGACGCTTTTGCATGGCCGCAATGCGTTTGTTGCATTGCACCATTAAGCTTTCGTTCAGCCTGTTTGCGGGCCGTCAGGCGACATCGAGCACAATCTTGCCGATGTGCTCACCCTCCTCCATCCGCTCATGCGCCCGCCACGCTTCCTTGAGCGGGAAGATCGTATCCATCACCGGCGCAACCTTGCGCGTGCCGAGCAGCGGCCAAACCTGCGCCTCCAGCGCAGCCGCAACTGCCGCCTTGAACTCCACGGTGCGTGGCCTGAGCAGCGATCCTGTGTGCACGAGCCGCTTGGCCATGATCTTGAAGAAATCGGCGCTCGCCACCGTCCCGCCCTGCGTCGCGATCTGGACGATGCGGCCTTCCATGGCTGCAGCCTCATAGTTTCGCGCCACATAGTCGCCGCCGACCATGTCGAGGATGACATTGGCACCCTTGCCGCCGGTTGCCTCCTTGACTGCGGCGACGAAGTCCTCCTCGCGGTAGTTGATCGCCCGGTCGGCGCCGAGCTTGAGGCAGGCGTCGCATTTCTCCTTGTTGCCGGCGGTGGTGACGACATAGGCGCCGAAAGCGGCAGCAAGCTGGATCGCCGTGGTGCCGATACCCGACGAGCCGCCATGCACGAGCAGGGTCTCGCCGCTCTTCAGGCCGCCGCGCTCGAAGACATTGTGCCAAACAGTGAAGTAGTTTTCCGGCAGCGCCGCCGCTTCGGTGTAGGTAAAGCCGGCGGGCAGCGGCAGCACGCTGCCGGCGTGCACTCTGACATATTCGGCATAGCCGCCGCCCGCCGTCAGCGCACAGACCCGGTCGCCGACGCGCCAGCGCGATATCTCGTCACCAAGGGCAGCGACTTCGCCTGCTGCTTCCAGGCCCGGCAGATCCGACGCTCCCGGCGGTGGCGGATAGGCGCCCTTGCGCTGTTGCACGTCCGGCCGGTTGACGCCGGCGGCCCGCACCCGGATCAGGATCTCGCCGGGACCGGGAACCGGTACGTCGCGGGTTTCCGGTTTCAGCACCCGCGGCCCGCCCGGTTCCGATATGGCGATCGCCATCATCTTCGCCGGAATTTTCTGTGCGTTCGCCATGAATTTTCCCGTCGTGCTCCGCCGGTTTCTCGTGCCAGCTCTTGCCCGCCATTTGCATCCATACCCTTGCCCTATGTATGCTCATTGGCAAATCAGGCAAATGGGCAATCACGGAGGAGCGACGATGGCGATCTTCGACGACGAACCCAAGAAGAAAGCGCGCCCGCACGAGATCGGGCAGGATCTGTCGCTGCTTTCCGTCGACGAATTGTCCGAACGGATCGGCATCCTGCGCGACGAGATCGCCCGGCTGGAAGCCGAGCTCAAGACCAAGGGCTCGACCAAGTCGGCGGCAGAGGCGCTGTTTCGCCGCGGGTAGTTACTGCGGGTAATGCCAAAAGCTCGGGCACGCCGCCGAAAAGCCCGAATGCCGCTGTCTGCAGACTTGTGCCCTAAACCCCAGCCGGATTGAAAAATGTTCGCAAGCTACAGACCGATCCTCTCGCTGCTGCGCGGCACCGCGTTCCTGTTGGCGGCATCCGGACTGCACGGTCTGCTGTTGCCGCTGCGCGGCCAGGTGGAGGGCTTCTCGACGGCATCGCTCGGCCTGATGGGCACGGCTTGGGCCGGCGGCTTCGTCACCGGCTGCTTCTTTGCGCCACGCATCGTGCGCCGCGCCGGTCATGTCAGGGCTTTCGGCGCCTTTGCCGCATCGGGAGCGATCGTCGCACTGCTCACCGGCCTGATCATCGACGAATATACCTGGATCCTGCTGCGCGCCTTCACCGGCTTCACCATGGCCGGCGCCTTCATGGTCATCGAAAGCTGGCTCAACGAGAAGGCCACCAACGAAAACCGCGGCACCGTCTTCGGCCTCTACATGATGGTCACCTATGCCTCGATCATGGGCGGTCAGATGATCGTTGCCGGCGGCGATGTGAGATCGGCGTCGCTGTTCATGATCACCGGCATTCTGTTCTGCCTGTCGCTGATCCCGACGGCGGTCTCGACGGCGTCTCACCCCAAGCCGCTGCAGGACGTGTCGCTTGACGTCAAGGGGCTCTACGTCAATTCGCCGGTGTCGGCGATCGCTTGCGTGCTGATCGGCATCGCCAACGGCGCCTGGGGTACACTTGGTGCCGTCTATGGAGCGCGCATCGGCATCTCGACAGCCGAGATCGCGCTGATGATGAGCCTCGTGGTCATCGCTGGTGCCGCCATGCAGCTTCCGGCCGGGCGGCTCTCCGACACGACGGACCGTCGTTTCGTGCTGGCGGGCGCGGCCTTCGGTGCTGCGCTGTTTGCCATCGCCATCTTCCTGTTCGAACCGCGCTCCGGCGTCTTCGTCATCGTCTGCACCGCCGCCTACGGCGCCTTCGCCTACACGCTCTATTCGATCGCGGTGGCGCATGCCAATGACCATGCGCGATCGGAGGACTTCGTCAAAGTGTCGGGCGGCCTGCTGCTGCTTTATGGCTTCGGCACGATGATCGGTCCGCTGGTGGCCGCCGGCCTGATGGGCTGGATGCGCCCTGAGGGGCTGTTCCTGGCCACTGCGCTCGCGCATCTCAGCCTGGCTGGCTATACGCTGCTGCGCATCAGCCGTCGCGCGCCGGTGCCGATCGAAGGCCGCGATGCCTTCAAGACCCAGCCCGCCGATCGCTCGGTGACGCCGGAAGCGTTGCGGCTCGACCCGCGCAGAAAAGCTGAAGCCGACAGTTGAGATTCGAGGCGCTTTGCCCCACAAATAAGGCATGATGCTTTCCGACGCCTTCATGGCGATTGCCGATCCCAACCGGCGCCATCTCTTGGAAGAGCTCCGGCGCGGACCGAAGACCGTCAACGAATTGGCATCCGGCTTGCCGGTGTCCCGCCCGGCCGTTTCGCAGCACCTGAAGGTGCTGCTTGATGCGGGGTTGGTCAACGCCAAGCCGGAAGGCACCAGGCGCGTCTATACGGTCAGCAATGCCGGCTTCCTGAAGCTCAACATCTGGCTTGACCAGTTCTGGGATGCGGAGCAGCTCGGTTCACCCGGAAGCTGAGGGGCATCGTCAGCGCGTCGAGCAACTATGCAGCATCGGGCCTAGAGCAATTCCAGGAAAAGTGTGAAACGGTTTTCCGTACGGAATTGCGCAAAAACAAAGAGATAGAGCGGTTCGGCGTTTCCGTGAAACGATGAACCACTCTAGCCATTGTTGTAGGGGAAGAGCTTGAAATACGGCTGCGCTTCCTCGATCACACGGGCAACCGAGGGGCGTTGCAGCAACCGGTCGTGATAGCGCCTGACCGCAGGATATTCGTCTCCGAACGGCTCGACCTTGTTGGCGTAGAACAGCGCGGGGGCGGCAGCGCAGTCGGCCATGGTGAAGCTCGCACCCACCGCCCATGTCCTCGACTGCATGTCCTGTTCAATGATGGCGTAGGAGCTGCGCAGCTGGGCGCGGGCCTGCTCGACGCCGAACGGATCGGTCTTGCCCTCCGGCCGCAGCCGGTCGCCAACGATCTTCTGCATCGGTTCCTGGACGTAGAAGTCATAGAAGCGGTCGGCAAGCCGGGTCTGACGGGCGAGATCGAGATCGCCGGGGATCAGCTCGACCGGTCCGGGATAATACGCGTTGAGATATTCGATGACGATCGTCGATTCCGGCACGGTCCGGTCCAGCGCCTCATCGCGCAGCACCGGCATCTTGCCGGCCGGCCACAATTTCAGGAACGCCGCGCGCGACTGTTCGTTGCCGAGATCGACGACGACCGATGTGAATGGCGTGCCGTTCTCATAGAGCGCGATCAGCGGTTTCCAGCAGAAGGAGGCCAGCGGATGAAGATGCATCGTCAGGGACATTTTGCTCCTATCTTTGGTGCTTCGTCTCGCGGGCATCCGGTGTCAAGGTTCGGCCCGCTGCTACGTGGCCCGGCTGTGGGCGACGATCGCATCGATGATCGCGGCCCAATCGTCGGGATGCAGCTCGTGGCCGCCGCCCTCGATCCGGACCAGTCTTGCACCGGCGACCGCGTCGGCAAGAGCGGCGCCATGCTCGGCTGGAAAGATCGGATCGTCGGTGCCGTGGATAACGAGGAGCGGAATCTTCATCTCGTGCAGCCGCCCCGTCCAGTCCTCGCCGCTCCGATCTTCGCCGCCCTTGAGCATGAAGTGATTGGTCGCGCTGAGAAAGCCGCCGGACCGGTCGTAGTCCTGTTCCACGAACGCTCTCGTCCGCGCCTCATCGAACGGATGCGCGGTGCCGGCGAGCGCACGCGCGTTTTTGACCATGAAATCGACCGCTTGGCCACGGTCAGACCAGTCGACCTTGGCGCCTTCGGCCGAATGTTTCCTATAGGCCTCGGTGGTTCCGGGCAAATGCGACGTATCGATGCCCAGGGGCGAGCTGCTGATCACCGTCAGCGAATTGACACGCGGCGGGTATTTCAACGCAACGAGCTGCGCGATCATACCGCCCATCGACATGCCGACCACGTGCGCCTTTCGGATTCCCTGGTCGTCAAGGACGCGGACGGCATCGTCCACCATGTCGTCGAATGTATAAGGCGGCTCGCCCGGCGCGTATTTGGTCGAACGGCCGGTATCGCGATTGTCATAGCGGATCACGAAGCGACCCTCGCCGGCCAGCTTCCGGCAAAACGCTTCGGGCCACCAAAGCATGGAAGCCATCGCGCCCATGATCAACAACACCGCCGGATGGGCCGGATCGCCGAACGTCTGGGATACGATTTCGGGGTGTTCGGCGTTTCTCATGACTTTCCTCCTTGGGCTGCAAATCCGATTGCAAGTTGCAATCAGTTGCACGATATTAAAACCGATACGATAGTGCAACCGGTTTTTGGAGATTCGCATGAACATCGATCGTCGGTCCGGATGCCCCATCAACCTGTCGCTCGAAGTGTTCGGTGACCGGTGGAGCCTGATCATCCTTCGCGACATCATCTTCGGCGGCAGACGCCACTTTCGCGAACTGCTCAACGGCTCGATGGAGGGCATCGCCTCCAACATCCTCGCCGACCGGCTGAAGCGGCTGATGGAGCTCGGCATGCTGACCAAGGCGGACGATCCCTCCCACAAGCAAAAGGCGATCTACAGCCTGACCGAAATGGCGATTACGCTGGTGCCGATCCTGGCGCATCTCGGCGCCTGGGGCCGCGTCTGGCTGCCGGTCAGCGAAGAGCTCTCTATCCGTGCCGAGCTTCTGGAAAAAGGCGGCCCGCCGATGTGGGATAAGTTCATGAACGAGTTGCGCCACGAGCATCTGGGTGCGTCTCCCGCCCCATCTGGACCCACCGTCCGCGCGACTTTGCAGGCCGGATACGATGCGGTAGTCGCCCGCAAGGCGGAGCGAGTCGGCTGCGATCCGGCGCCATGACCAACTTATTTTCCCAATTGCGGGCTGGCTCTGCTATCAAGGGACTGAAGATAATTTACGGATTGGATAACGCTCTTGGTCGAGAACTCTAAGGACACTGCCCGTGCGCGGGCCGATTTGCGTTTCAAGAAACAGGAAGAGGCAGCCACGGTTCGCCAGAAGGCGATGGCGGAATATGTCGCCGAGAGCGACGCTCGCCAAGCCAAGACCAACAAGCTGCGGGCGCTGCGCCTCGCCAAGGAAGCGGAAGACCTGGCCAATGCGCCTCCGGCCCCGGTGAAGAAGCCTCGCGCCAAGAAGAAATAGGCCGGCGCTCCCAGAATGCATGCTTCCTTTCGCACGCGAAACAGTTCACTCGGAGTCTGTTCTGCCGGTTGATAACTGGCGCGTTTAGGAGACGGCCATGACCGCACTGACGCTCGACAAAGCCCTTGAAATCATCGCCGCCGCCTTTGCCAAGGGTGCCGAGCTCAAGCTCAGGCCGCTTGGCGTCTCGGTGCTCGACGCCGGCGCCCATCTGGTCGCGTTCCAGCGTCAGGACGGCGCCTCTTTCCTGCGTCCGCAAATGTCGGCCGGCAAGGCCTATGGCGCGCTCGCTATCGGCATGGGCTCGCGCCGGGTGGAAGCTTTCGCCAAGGAGCGCCCGCATCTGATCGCCGGCGTCTCCGACGTGTCGGGCGGGCGCGTCCTGCCGGTCGTCGGCGGCGTGCTGATCCGCGACAACGCCGGCACGATCATCGGCGCCATCGGTATTTCCGGCGACACGTCCGACAATGATGAAACGGCAGCCATCGCCGGCGTCGAGGCGGCTGGCTTCACCGCTGACCCGGGCTGAGTCGGGATCCTTAACTCATATTGATGTCGCGGGTGGCCGACCGCATCGACACCGAAAAGCCGGCCAGCACGTCGATCAGCGCTATGACCATCAGTGTGAAGAAAACGGAATGGGCGGCGCCCTTCACCAGCAGGAACTCGACCAGATAGGCCACAAAGACGAAGGTCGACAAAAGATGGTCCATGATCGAGGCATTTGTCGTGCGCGTCGACTTCACCACTTCGACGAACAAGAAGATCAGTGCGATCAGCACGATGAGGTCGCCGAGGGTCATCGAGAACACGCCACCCGACATCATCCGGACCGAAAACATTTCGGTGGCCCACGGATCGTCGCCGCTGCCGAATATTCCCAGAAGCCCAAGATTGTAGAGGATGAAAGGCACGATCAGCAGCGGGATGGCACCGAACATGTGGCGGCTCCGGTTGGACTGATCTTTGTAGAGTGCGCCCGGCGTTCGCCGTCAAGAATTTTCGTGCGGCCGATAAACACGGACAAAGACGGCGTGAAACAACAATGTCAGGCCCGGCTGATAGATCAGTTGTCGCAAACGCAAAAAGACCGGCCAATGGCCGGTCGTTTCGCAACCCAATAAACCGTCGAAAGCTCTATCAGCTTTCCTTCGGCTCCAGAACCTGGCGACCGCGATACATGCCGGTCTTCAGGTCGATATGGTGCGGACGGCGCATCTCGCCGGAGTTCTTGTCCTCGACATAGGTCGGGGCCTTCAGTGCGTCGGCAGAACGGCGCATGCCGCGCTTCGACGGAGAGGTTTTTCGTTTCGGAACGGCCATGGATATGCTCCACTACATGGTCAAAACGCCCCGGCGGCCCTCGTGAAAGGGCCACATCAGGGGCCGGAATCTGAGAAAGTCGGGTGCCTATACACGCCCGACAGCGTTTTGGCCAGCGTCGCCGTGTTTTTTTTTGACACTATCGCAGGCAACCGACATAGGCGCCGGCGCGGCCGGCGCGCCGTTCGATCAACGCGGCAAGCCGTCTCAGTCCCGGCCCGGGCTTCGCCGGATTGCGCACGATCGGATTCGGCAAGGTGACGGCAAGCAGCGCTGCCTGCCGCCGCGACAGCTGTTTTGCCGAGACGCCGAAATGATGCTGGGCGGCGGCCTCGATGCCGTAGATGCCCGGTCCCCATTCGGCGATGTTGAGGTAGATCTCCATGATCCGCCGTTTCGACAGCACCGCATCGAAATAGACGGCCAGCGGCAGTTCCACGACCTTACGGACCGAGCCCAACGGCCGCGACCATAGATAAAGATTCTTTACCGTCTGCATGGTGATGGTCGAGGCGCCACGTGTCATCTCGCCGGCGAGCGCATCGTCGACGACGCCGCGCAACTCGCCCAGATCGACGCCGCGATGGAAACAGAATTGCCCGTCCTCCGACATGATGACCGAATATGCCAGCACCGGCGCGACATCGTCGATGGAAACCCAGCGCCGATCGTAGCCAGAAAACGTCGCCAGGTCCTTCAGCATCAATGTCGACACCGGATGCACGAATGTCGGCAGGTACAGGAAGGTCAGCACCACCGGCACCAGCGCCAGCACGACCGCGACGGCGATGCCGCGCCGGACCCAGCGTTGAAGACCGATGCGGCTGCCGCGTCTCGGTCTCGCCATGTCCAACCCTTCGGTTTCGTGATCGACGATCGGTTCCGCCAAGCCACCCAGTCCGCGCTACTCCCTGCCCCCGGCATAATGGCGCTTGGCTTCTTGCGCAACGTCTGAGTGTCGGCTACCGCTCCCGACCATGACGAAAGACGACCAAATGGCGTTCGAAGCTGCACTTATTGCCCGGGCAGTTCCGCTCGAGGCGCTGCTGAGGCGGTTGCTCGACGGACGGACGCTTTCGGGCGAGGTCGCGCGGCCCGAACGCCTGATGGCGGCAATGCGACATGGCGTGCTGAACGGCGGCAAACGACTGCGTCCCTTCCTGGTCATGGAAAGTGCTGCACTGTTTTCAGCCGACGGCGAGGCGGCGCTGCGCGTCGCGGCGGCGCTCGAATGCGTGCACTGCTATTCGCTCATCCATGACGATCTGCCGGCCATGGACGACGACGATTTGCGCCGCGGCCAGCCGACCGTGCACAGGGCTTTCGATGAGGCGACCGCCATTCTTGCGGGCGACGCCTTGCTGACACTTGCCTTCGACATCCTTGCCGACGAGGCGACAATGCTGCCGGCCGAGCGCAGGGCAACGCTGGTGCTGGCACTGGCCCGCGCCGCCGGGGCGGGAAGCATGGTCGGCGGCCAGATGCTCGATCTCGAAGCCGAACAAAGCCGGCCGGACGAGGCCGGCATCATCCGGCTTCAGGCGATGAAAACCGGTGCGCTGATCCGCTTTGCCTGCGAAGCGGGCGCTATCCTTGCCGGCGCGCCGTCGGGCGACCGCGAAAGGCTGGCCGAGTTCGGCTCGGCGATCGGGCTTGCCTTTCAGCTTGCCGACGATCTGCTCGACCTGACCGCCGACGCGCATCAGATGGGCAAGGCGACCGGCAAGGATGCCGCGGCCGGCAAGGCGACGCTGGTCGCGCTGCACGGACCGGACTGGGCGCGGGGCCAGCTCCATGGCCTCGTTGACCAGGCTCATGCATTGCTCGAACCTTTTGGCGAGCAAGCTGCGCTTCTGAAACAAGCGGCGCAGTTCGTAGCGGCCCGCAACAATTAAGCGCGCCCCTATGGCGCGCCGGAGAATTGGCGACTGATCGGCCGGACGCCCTCGCAACCGGCCGATCGGGATCATTTCCGGCGATGTCGGACCACATGGACCCGCCACACCAGTTGCCGAGCCATTCTTCAGCCTCGCGGCAGGGTTCCGCGGCTCGGGTGGACAGCGGTCAGCCTTCGCCAGTTGTCTTTTCCACTACGGGCTGCGGAACCGGTCCCATCTCGGCCGCCGCCTCGACCGCCTGCGCCTCGGCCGGCTTGCGCCGGTTGCGGATGAAGGCGGCGATGCGGTCGCGGATTTCGCCGGCGCTGAGGAACACCGGAACGCGCGCCACCGGCGCGGTCGGCTCAAAGGACAGGCCAAGGCCGGTGATCCTGCCCTTGTCGTCGACGTCGCGGACGATCAGCTCGATCGGACCGAGTAGCACGCGGTCGGCGTATTCGGCGTGGCCGCCGAGCCGCGTAGTGACCAGGTCGCCAATGCTGAGCTTGCGTTCCGCTTCGGTCAGGCCCGGCGCGTAGGCGGTCTCCAGTTCCTCGGCGGGGCGTGACGGATCGACGGCGAAGGCCCCGAAGAAATCCGCGTCCTCGGGATCGACCACGGCACGGCTGGCGAACAGCTTGTCGAGCAGGCGCGGATAGCGGTCCGGCACGAAGATGTAGACATGGTCGCCGGCCGCGAGCCGGCCCATATCCTGGAAGCGCATCGAGCGTCCGTCGCGCAGCACCAGCGACGGCCGCGCCCAGCGCGGAATGCGTTCGCCGCGCGCCACCGGGCTGCCAGGTGCCACGCGGTAGGCGAGAAGCTCATGATGGGCGGAGCCCGGCAGTTCCAATTCGACCTTGTCGAGCGGTCCCAGGCGGGCCGGCACGATAAGGCCGAGACGGCGCGCCAGCGGCCCGACGGTCCATCCCTGGATGATCAGCGAGACCAGCACGATGATGAAGGCAGTGTTGAAGATGAGGCGGCCGTTCTCAAGACCGCCGAGCAGCGGCGTGATGGCAAGCAGGATCGACACGGCACCACGCAGGCCAACCCACGAGACGAAGGCGACTTCCGGGCGTGGCAGACGGAACGGCACCAGGCAGAGCCAGACGGCGATTGGCCGTGCCACAAATACCAGGAACAGGCCGAGCAGCACTGCCGGCACCAGGATCGCCGGAAATTGCGAAGGCGTCGCGAACAGGCCGAGGATCAGGAACATGATGATCTGCGCCAGCCACGACATGCCGTCCTGGAAGCGCTTGAGGATGGTGACGGCCCGGATATCGGAATTGCCGGCAATCAGGCCTGCGAGATAGACCGCCAGGAAGCCGGAGCCGCCGACGGCACCGGCGGCAGCGAACACCATAAGCGACAGCGTCAGCACGAAGATCGGCAGCAGGCCGTGATCGAGATTGAGGCGATCGACAAGGCGCACGATGGCCATGCCGCCGAGAATGCCGATGACCGCGCCGAGCCCCATATTGACAAGGAAGCCGACGGCAAGATCGGTGACCAGCACCTTGGCCTCGGGGTGGGTATTGGCGGCGATGACCTCGACCAGCGTGATGGTCAGGAAGATGGCGATCGGGTCATTTGTGCCGGATTCCACCTCGAGCGTGGACCGCACGCGCTCGCGCAAATTGATCTCGCCGGCGCGCAGCAGGAAGAACACCGCCGCGGCGTCGGTCGAGGCGACGGCGGCACCGAGCAGGAAGGATTCCAGCCAGGTCAGGTCGAGCAGATAATAGGCGGCGGCGCCGAAGAGCCCGGTGGTCAAAAGGACGCCGAATGTGGCCAGCGACAGCGCCGGCCCGGCCGCCTGCCGCAAGGCGTTGAGCGGCGTGCCGAAGCCGGAATCGAAAAGGATGACCGCCAGCGCCAACGAGCCGGCAAAATAAGCAACTCGGGCATTGTCGAAATGGATGCCGAGACCGTCGGTTCCGGTGGCGAGGCCGATGCAGAGAAACAGCAGCAGGAGAGGGGCGCCGAAACGGAAGGCGATCAGGCTTGAAAACGCGGCGGCAACGACAAGTGCTGCGCCAACGAGCGTCACAAGATAGATACCATGCTCCATTCGTTGGTCGCCCCTAGTCGATATGCTCCGGCATCACGGGAGAGTGGGGCGAAGACATGGCCGCTGCAAGGCAGCAGCGTGGCTTTTTGCCCCACGCTGCCGATCGTCGAAAGTTTTGGCACCCCCGAGCAGCGGAGCGTGCCTCGGCGGTTCGTGCTGCAATGAAAAACGCCCGGACTGAGCCGGGCGTCTCCAGGTCGAGAAGCTGGCTCTGCGATCAGGCGATGGTCTTGCCGAAGGCGACGGCGGTATCGCCCATGCGGTTGGAAAAGCCCCACTCATTGTCGTACCACGACAGCACCGAAACGAAGTTGCCGTCCATGACCTTGGTCTGGTCGAGCGCCACGATCGAGGAATGCGGATCATGGTTGAAGTCGATCGAAACATTGGGGTGACGGGTAACGGCGAGGATGCCCTTCAGCTTGCCGTTCGAGGCGGCGATCACCGCGTCATTGATCTCCTGGACGGTGGTCGGCCGCTTGGCGATGAACTTGAAATCGACGAGCGAGACGTTCGGGGTCGGCACCCGGATGGAGATGCCGTCGAGCTTGCCCTTGAGTTCGGGCAGTACCAGGCCGATGGCCTTGGCAGCACCGGTCGAGGTCGGAATCTGCGACAGCGCGGCGGCGCGGGCGCGGTAGAGGTCCTTGTGCATGGTGTCCAGCGTCGGCTGGTCGCCGGTGTAGGAATGGATCGTCGTCATCATGCCCTTCTCGATGCCGACCGCCTCATTCAGCACGGCCGCCAGCGGCGCCAGGCAGTTGGTGGTGCAGGAGGCGTTCGAGATGACGATGTGGTCCTTGGTCAGCTTGTCGTGATTGATGCCATAGACGACGGTGAGATCGGCGCCCTCTGCCGGAGCGGAGACGAGAACGCGCTTGGCACCGGCGGTCAGATGGGCGACGGCCTTGTCGCGGGCGGTGAAGATGCCGGTGCATTCGAGCGCGATGTCGATGCCAAGCTCCTTCCAGGGCAGTTGCGTCGGATCCTTGATCGCGGTGACCTTGAATTTTTCCTTGCCGACGATGATCTGGTCGCCGTCAACCGTCACCTCATGCGGAAAGCGGCCATGCACGCTGTCGAAGCGCAGCAGATGGGCGTTGGTCTCGACCGGGCCGAGATCGTTGACCGCGACGACGTCGATATCCTTGCGGCCGGATTCATGGATGGCGCGCAGGATGTTGCGGCCGATGCGGCCGAATCCGTTGATGGCAACTCTGACGGTCATTGTTCTCTCCCTGGGAGTTGGAGGCCGAAGATCAAGTCCGCAGCTTCATAACGGCGGACGGGCAAAGAATCCAGCCGCCGAGGCGTGGATTTAAATCGATTAGTGCTCCACCGCCCGGCAAAACCGCTATGCCAGCCTTTGCCGGGCGGGGCTCACTTTCATTTGCCATGCAGACGGGCTTCCGCCGCCTTCACCGTTGCCTCGGCTGTGATGCCGAAATGCGGGTAGAGCTGTTCGATGGTGCCGGAGGCGCCGAAGCCGGTCATGCCGACAAAGATGCCGTCGGTGCCGATGAAGTGATCCCAGCCCTGACGGATGCCGGCTTCGATGGCAATCTTGAGCGGCGCATTGCCAATCGTCCTGCTGCGATAGTCGGCGCTCTGCTTGTCGAACAATTCGAAGCACGGCACCGAGACGACGCGGGTCGCGTGGCCGTGCTTTTCCAAGGCCTCGCGGGCGGCCAGCGCGATCTCGACCTCGGAGCCCGAAGCGAAGATCGTCACCGCCGCCTCGCCACTGGCGGCGGCAAGTTCATAGGCGCCGCGGCTGGAGAGGTTTTCCGCAACGAAGTCGTTGCGTACCGTCGGCAGGTTCTGCCGGGTCAGCGCCAATGTCGAAGGCGTCTTTTCCGACTCAATGGCCAACTGCCAGCATTCCGCGGTTTCCACCGCGTCGGCGGGGCGGAAGACATTGTGGTTCGGAATGGCGCGAAGTGCTGCCAGATGCTCGACCGGCTGATGGGTCGGGCCGTCTTCGCCAAGGCCGATGGAATCATGGGTCATGACGAAGATCGAGCGGATGCCCATCAGCGAAGCAAGCCGCATCGCCGGACGGGCATAATCGGAAAAGCACATGAAAGTGCCGCCGTAGGCGATAATGCCGCCATGCAATGTCAGCCCGTTGAGCGCGGCTGCCATGCCGTGCTCGCGAACGCCGTAATGAACGTAGCGCTGGCCGTAATCGTCGGCGGTGATGTTCTTGGTCTGGCTAGTCTTGGTGTTGTTGGAGCCGGTCAAATCGGCCGAGCCGCCGATGGTTTCGGGCACGGCGCCGTTGATGACCTCCAGCGCCATTTCCGATGACTTACGGGTGGCGACCTTCGGCTTGTCGGCGACGAGCTTCTTCTTGTAATCGCCAATGACGGCGTCGAAGTTGGCCGGCAGCGTGCCACTGATGCGGCGTTCGAACTCTGCGCGCAATTTGGCATCAGCCTTGGCAAGCCGGCTTTCCCAGTCGGTGCGCGCCTTGACGCCGGTCCGCCCGGCGGTACGCCATGCGTCGAGGATATCGGCCGGAACCTCGAAGGGCGGATAATCCCAGCCGAAGAATTTTCTGGCGCCAGCGATTTCCTCGGCGCCGAGCGGCGAGCCATGCGCCTTGTTGGTGCCGGCCTTGGTCGGCGCGCCGAAGCCGATGGTCGTCTTGCAGGCGATCATCGTCGGCTTGTCGGAGTGGCGGGCCGCTTCGATGGCATAGGCGATCGCTTCCGGGTCCTGGCCGTCGATATGGCTGGCATTCCAGCCGGACGCCTGGAAGCGGGCGACCTGATCGGTGTTATCGGCGAGCGACACCGGGCCATCGATCGAGATGTTGTTGTTGTCCCAGAAGACGATCAGCTTGTTCAGCTTCAGATGCCCGGCAAGCGCGATGGCTTCCTGGGATACGCCTTCCATCAGGCAGCCGTCGCCGGCCAGCACATAGGTGTAGTGGTCGACGAGATCTTTGCCGAAAGCGGCATTCATGATGCGCTCGCCGAGCGCGAAGCCGACCGAATTGGCAAGGCCCTGGCCGAGTGGGCCTGTCGTCGTCTCGATGCCGGCGGCATGGCCGTATTCCGGGTGGCCCGCCGTCCTCGACCCCAATTGGCGGAACTGCTTGATCTGGTCGATGGTGATGTCTTCGTAGCCGGTCAGATAGAGCAGCGAGTAAAGCAGCATCGAGCCGTGGCCGGCCGACAGGATAAAGCGGTCGCGGTCCGGCCAATGCGGGTTTTTCGGATCGTATTTGAGAAAGCGGGTGAACAGCACCGTGGCGATGTCGGCGCAGCCCATGGGCAGTCCGGGGTGGCCGGAATTTGCCTTCTCGACGGCGTCCATGGCGAGAAAACGGATCGCATTGGCCATCCGGTCATGTTGTTCGCGCGAGGTCATGCTTCCTCCAAAATGGGGGTTTGGGCCTTGGGAAAGCCCTTGAAAAGGGTGCGCGACACATAGCAGGCGCGGCCTTTTAGTCAACAAATCGGTGTGCTTTTGCCGGTCTTGTGATGGCCATGCGCGACTTACATTAGCGTTAGCAGGGGACAGTCGCGACAGCTTTATTGACGTGCGGTTCACACGACGCGTAATGTTTCAGGGATAACGCGTTCTGAACGTGGATGATTCGGTGATGGGCAGGGCGCAGGACGAAAGCCATGACCGGGGAAACGACCCTCAAAGAAGTCATTGCCAGGCTGGGTAAGGCCATCGAAGGGCTGGAAAACGCCGTCGCGGCCAAGCTCGAGCACGAGCGGGACTATTCGGAAGCCGAGGCCGAAGTGCAGCGGATGAACGCCGACCGCTCGCGGCTGGCGCAGGAACTCGACAATTCCGAGGCCCGCGCCGAACGGCTGGAAGATGCCAACAAGGAAGTGTCGCGAAGGCTGGTGACAGCCATGGAAACCATCCGCGCGGTACTGGACAGGTAGGCTAATGGCACAAGTCACGGTTTCCATTGACGGCAAGCAGTATCGGATGGCCTGCGACGAGGGCCAGGAAGAGCATCTGATCGATCTTGCCGAGCGCTTCGACCGCTATGTTTCGCATCTGAAGGATTCTTTTGGCGAGATTGGCGACCAGCGGCTGACCGTGATGGCCGGCATCATGGTCATGGACGAGCTTTCGGAACTGCAAAAGCGGGTCAAGGGCATGGAAAGCGAAGTGCTGACGCTGCGCAAGACGCGCGACGACGCACTGACCAAGGCCGACAAGAACGATTCCGCGCTGACCGGGGCGCTCGGCGCGCTGGCCCAGCGCATGGAAGACCTGGCGACGACGCTGGCAGTGAACAAGGCCTGAGCCAGCGCAGCGAAAATTCCTGCGGCATTTGCCGAGAAGCAATGAAAATATTTCGCCGCCGGCCTTGATGCCGGCGCAACAGGCATTTGAAGGATGACGCCGGAGTGATAGAAAGGCAAAAGCAGCGCCGGTCAACGCCGGCTGCGATCTGCACTCACAGGGTAGGGACACGCCATGAGCCTTCGTATCAACGATATCGCACCGGACTTCACCGCTGAGACCACGCAAGGACCGATCAGCTTCCATGAATGGATCGGCGACGGCTGGGCAGTATTGTTCAGCCATCCGAAGAACTTTACGCCGGTTTGCACGACCGAACTCGGCACGATGGCCGGGCTCGAAGGCGAGTTCAGGAAGCGCAACGTCAAGATCATCGGCATCTCGGTCGATCCCGTCCAAAGCCATGAAAAGTGGCAGAACGACATCAAGACCGCGACCGGCCATTCGGTGAACTACCCGCTGATCGGCGACAAGGATCTCAAGGTCGCCAAGCTTTACGAGATGCTGCCGGCGGGTGCCGGCGAGAGCTCGGAAGGCCGCACGCCGGCGGACAATGCCACGGTGCGCTCGGTCTACGTCATCGGGCCCGACAAGAAGATCAAGCTGGTTCTCACCTACCCGATGACGACCGGCCGCAACTTCGACGAAATCCTGCGCGCCATCGATTCCATGCAGCTGACCGCCAAGCACCAGGTGGCGACGCCGGCGAACTGGAAGCAGGGCGAGGACGTCATCATCACCGCTGCCGTCTCGAATGAAGATGCCATCAAGCGTTTCGGCGCCTACGAGACAATCCTGCCATATCTCAGGAAAACCAAGCAGCCTTCCGCCTGAGCAGGCAGAGGCGGCACGGAGAATTTTCGGTTTTCTTGGCCGTATGAGCATGGGGTGCTTGACGGCGCCTGGTTGACGGACAACCATGCCTTTCATTTGCCGTGGCAGAGAAAGTCATTCCTGCCACGGTGAGGATCAAGGGGGCTGGGATTGGACGCATTATCGGCCAGGTCGCAGGTCACCGGCTTCTATGACAAGCCGAGCGGGTCCGTCCAGTATGTGGTCGCCGACATGGCGACCCGCAAATGCGCCATCATCGATCCGGTGCTCGACTTCGACGAAAGGTCCGGTACAACGGCAACGAAAAATGCCGACGCCCTGCTCGACTTCGTCAGGGAAAGCGGGCTGGAGGTCGAGTGGATCCTCGACACGCATCCGCATGCCGATCATTTCTCCGCCGCCCATTATCTGAGGGGGAGAACCGGAGCGCCGACGGCAATCGGCGAAAAGGTCATCGACGTCCAGAAATTGTGGAAGGTGATCTACAACTGGCCGGAATTCCCCGCCGACGGTTCGCAATGGGACAGGCTGTTCGCCGACGGCGCAACTTTTTCGGTCGGCCGCCTTCCGGCAAGAGTGCTGTTCTCGCCGGGCCACACACTGGCCTCGATCACTT
Source organism: Mesorhizobium sp. M0678 (assembly GCF_040320505.1). Classification (NCBI taxonomy): domain Bacteria; kingdom Pseudomonadati; phylum Pseudomonadota; class Alphaproteobacteria; order Hyphomicrobiales; family Phyllobacteriaceae; genus Mesorhizobium; species Mesorhizobium sp. M0678. The sequence continues at coordinate 333,911 of NZ_JAMYPT010000006.1, forward strand.
ACGTCATCGGCGACGCCGCCTTCATCCACGACACGCTGTTCATACCGGACAGCGGGACCGCCAGGACAGACTTTCCCGGCGGCAGTGCCGAGCGGCTCTGGCACTCGATCGAGGACATCCTGGCGCTGCCGGACGAGACACGTCTGTTCGTCGGTCACGACTACCAGCCGGGCGATCGCGAAGCGCGCTGGGAAAGCACGGTCGCGGAGCAGAAAGCCGGCAACATCCATGTTGCCGGCTGCAAGACGGAAGCCGACTTCGTCGCGCTCCGCCAAGCCCGCGACAGGACGTTGCCGATGCCGCGGCTGATCCTGCACGCGCTGCAGGTCAATATGAATGGCGGACGCCTGCCGGAACCGGAATCCAACGGGCGGCGCTATCTGAAATTTCCGCTCGATTGCCTGTGAGGAGATGGGTCGCTGGCATTACAGTGCCATTCAAACTCGGCGCCGCCCTCATCGTTCTGCGATGGTCATCCAAGTTATTGATCCTGATTCGATTTTTGCGATGTTTGAATCCGAGAGGTCCATGCGGGAAGACGGTGGTGGCAGCCGGATGAGGAGCAGCGCAGACGCCAGCCAGTCCAGCGTCAGGGTTTTGTTCGGCGGGCTAAATGTTCATACGTGATTTGCCAAGGATCGCTCTCGGAAGATCTTTCCTCGCCGATCCAATGGATGCTGGTGGCAGTGATCTCAGTGAAACGCCATCGAGTTTGCAGACCGCGCGAGTCATTGCCGAGCTGGACAATGTCCTTACCCTCGGCCCGGCCGATCTGGCGCGAGCGATCCTGGTTGAGCGGGTCGTTCCATATGATATGCCAGCCATCGATCCCAGGGTCGAAGATGCGCAAGGTCGTACCATACATCGTCGACGGCGCAGGGCGCTTGGGCCTGATCCAAACGTCCTGAATCGCGCGGCCTTCGAGCACCCAGCCAAAATGGCATTCGCCATCCCATTTTTGGATTGCGCCGTCGTCGAGGTAGTGGACCGAGTCCATTTCCCAGCTTCCAATTAGCCATCCATACAGGGCCATGTCTTTCGCTCGGTCGGCTGGCGGACCTTCGGATCCGAGAGCGGCCAGGAACGGAGAAATGGTCATCGTCACACTGCCTTTCGTTTTCAATAGGCTCAACTGCCCGGCGCGGCCCCGGCGCCCGTTGTCGCCCCCGCCTGTCGCAAGCGCCGGGTTTTGAAATGCCCCGGTCGGCGCGGAACATTGCCGCTACAGCTTGCAGCGTTGCGGTTTTCAGGGCTTGGGGAAAATTGCGATAATACCGCTGTGGATGAGATCGTCTGCGGACGCCATGGCGAGACTACTGAGCAATTACGACGGCGGATCGGACATCCGCAAAAGGCGCCGCGGAACCGGCAACCCTCTAAAAAGAAACGGCGGCGCCAGTTACCTGACGCCGCCGTTATTTGTTCCCTTGGAAGGCCTTACGCCGCCGGCTGCGCCTCGATGGTGCGCAGCGCCTGCGTCTGGCGCTTGGCTGCGGCCTTGACCGCGTCCTGCACCTTCTCGAAGGCGCGCACCTCGATCTGGCGCACGCGCTCGCGGCTGATATCGAACTCGGCCGACAGCTCTTCAAGCGTCAACGGCTCATCGGCGAGGCGGCGCGCCTCGAAGATGCGGCGTTCGCGGTCGTTGAGCACGGCAAGAGCGCCCGACAGCATGCCGCGCCGGTTTTCCAGCTCGTCCTGCTCGATCAGCATCTCTTCCTGGCTTTCGTGGTCGTCGACCAGCCAGTCCTGCCATTCGCCGGACTCGCCTTCACTGGCCCGGATGGGCGCATTGAGCGAGGCGTCGCCCGACAGACGGCGGTTCATCGACACGACTTCCGCTTCCGAGACGTTCAGCCGGGTGGCAATCTCGGTGATCTGGTCGGGCTTCAAATCGCCTTCGTCGAGCGCCTGGATCTTGCCCTTCACCTTGCGCAGGTTGAAGAACAGGCGCTTCTGGTTGGCGGTGGTGCCCATCTTGACCAGGCTCCACGAGCGCAGGATGTATTCCTGGATAGAGGCCTTGATCCACCACATCGCATAGGTGGCGAGACGGAAACCGCGCTCCGGTTCGAATTTCTTGACGGCCTGCATCAGGCCGACATTGCCTTCCGAGATCACCTCACCGATCGGCAGGCCATAGCCGCGATAGCCCATGGCGATCTTGGCGACGAGCCGAAGGTGGCTGGTGACGAGCTTGTGCGCAGCCGTGGTGTCCTCATGCTCGGCATAGCGCTTGGCGAGCATGTACTCTTCCTGCGGCTGAAGCATCGGAAAGCGGCGGATTTCTTCCAGGTAGCGGCTGAGACCGCCTTCGCCGGAAACGATACTGGGTAATGACTGGGCCATGATAGCGCCCCCTCTCTATTGGAGTGATGCCCCCGAAACGCGGCGGGCATGTGGCGCGAATGCCAAAGGCACATTCGCGCCAACCGACATATATAGGAACAAAACCAGAAAGACAGGCATTTGTTCAACACGAAACAGTGTGTCACGTTGAAGTGAACAACGCCGGTCAGGTTTTCAGGTGGTTGGTTCAGAGCTTGCGGAAGCCGTCGACGAGTTCCTCCATGTCCCACGGTATCGGTGCTTCGAACCTCATCGTTAGATGGGTATCCGGATGCCGAAATGCAAGGAGGCGGGCGTGCAAAGCTTGTCGCGGAAACGCCTTTACCTTGCTTCTTAGCGGCTCGGGCAACCGATTGGCCTTGGTGCGGAAAGCCTGGCCGTATTCGGGGTCGCCAATCACCGGATGGCCGATATGGGCCATGTGGACGCGTATCTGGTGAGTGCGACCGGTTTCCAGCCGGCATTCGACCAGGCTCGCCGTGGCGAATTCCTGCTGCTGCTCGCCAAAGCGCTCAACGACGGTGAAATGCGTGACGGCGTGGCGGGCATCGTCGCGGCCTTGCGGCACCACGGCGCGGCGTACCCGGTCGGCGGCGCGGCCGAGCGGCGCGTCGACCGTCCCGGTCGGCCTTGCCGGTATGCCCCAGACCAACGCCAGATACGCCCGCTCGAGATCGCCGGTCAGGCCGTGGTCGGCAAAGGCCTCCGACAACGCCTTGTGGGCGCGATCGGTCTTGGCGACGACCATGACGCCGCTGGTCTCCTTGTCGAGGCGGTGGACGATGCCCGGCCGTCTCACGCCGCCGATGCCCGACAGGCTATCACCGCAATGATGGATCAGCGCGTTGACCAGCGTGCCGGTCCAGTTGCCGGCGCCGGGATGCACGACCAGCCCGGCCGGCTTGTTGATGACGATCAGCTCGCTGTCCTCGTAGAGGACGTCCAGCGCAATATCTTCGCCTTGCGGCTCCGCCGGTTCCGGCTCCGGCATGTCGACCGACACGCTGTCACCTTGTGCCATCTTGCGCTTCGTTTCGCTGGCTGGCCTGCCGCCGATCCTGACGGCGCCCTGCTTTATCAGCATCTGTACCCGGCTGCGCGACATGTCGGGGCCGAGCCTGGCCGCCAGCCATTGGTCGAGCCGCTGGCCGGCCGCATCAGCGCCCGCCTCCAGGACGATCGGTCCGGCCCCTATTAATTGTCTGACCTCTTCGTTATGAGCGCTCATCGAAAACAGTTCCGGAATCTGCTGCCATGGCCCGGCCGCTTGCCGACGAAGACGAGGAAAAGTCGCTCGACCCCGAGGTCGAAAAGGTGCGGAGGAAGCTCGTCCGCTTCGTCGCCATCAATCTCGGCCTGCTGTTCCTCGCCCTTATGGTGGTGATCGCAGCACTTGTCTACAAAGCGCGCAACGCGCCGCCTGCCGCCCCTCCGCTAAGCAGCGACATCCAGGTGCCGATCGGCGAAACGGTCAACGGCGACATCGTGCTGCCGGTCGGCGCCAGGGTGATCAGCCAATCGCTCTCCGGCAATCACCTGTCGATCGACGCCGAGCTGCCCGACGGCAGCCGCGCCATCTTCGTTTATGACATCACTGAGCGCCGTATCGTCGGGCGTTTTTCGATCAGGAACAAATGACCGGTTTTGCCGAACACCGCAGCATTGCCACGGTCGCGCTTGTCGTCGCAAATTATGACGAGGCGATCTCGTGGTATGTCGACCGGCTGGGTTTTGTCCTCACCGAAGATGTGGATCTCGGCGGCGGCAAACGCTGGGTCACGATCACGCCGCGCAAAGGGCAGGGCGCGCGGCTGCTTCTCGCCGAAGCATCCGGCGAAGCGCAAAGGCACGCCGTCGGCAACCAGACCGGCGGGCGGGTCTTTTTGTTCCTCGAAACCGACGATTTTGCCCGCGACCATGCGCTGATGCTCGAAAAAGGCGTCGAGTTCCGCGAAGCTCCACGCCACGAGGCTTATGGCACGGTCGCGGTTTTCGCCGACCTTTATGGAAATCTCTGGGACCTTATCGAGCCAAAACGCTAGGCTTGCAGCGGATATTTCACCGGCGCGATCGGCAGCCTTAAGCCTAGTGTCGGTAGCTTTTCAAGTTGTCCGGTTTTTGTAGCACATCAGATGTCCGCTTCTGTTTGTTGCAGGAGGTGCGTCGAAGCGGTTCACGCCGCACTCCTGATC